>CAYZAE010000045.1:6403-36704 GCA_964476125.1 uncultured Verrucomicrobiota bacterium
TCGGGGAAGGGGGGTGCGGGGTGGTGTACCTGGCGGAGCAGCGGGAACCTGTCCGTCGCCGGGTGGCGTTGAAAATCCTCAAGCCGGGCATGGACACCCGGAGCGTGGTGGCGCGTTTCGAGGCGGAACGCCACGCGCTCGCGCTGATGGATCATCCGAACATCGCTCGGGTTTTGGATGGGGGGGCGACCCAGACCGGCCGTCCGTTTTTCGTGATGGAGTTGGTGCGGGGAGTCCGGATCACGGATTTCTGCGACGAACGGCGGCTCCCGGCCCGGGAACGGCTGGAGCTGTTCATCCAGGTCTGCAACGCGATCCAGCACGCCCACCAGAAGGGGGTGATCCATCGGGACATCAAGCCTTCGAACATCCTCGTGACCGTGAACGACGACGTGGCGGTGCCGAAAGTGATCGATTTCGGCATCGCCAAGGCCACCGGCCAGCCGCTCACCGACAAGACCCTGGTCACCCGGTTCCATGGCCTGATCGGCACGCCCGCCTACATGAGCCCGGAACAGGCCGAGTTCAGCAGCGTCGACATCGACACGCGATCGGACGTCTACAGCCTGGGGGTGTTGCTCTACGAACTGCTGGTGGGCAAGCCGCCGTTCGACAGTGCCGAGATCCTGAAGGACGGGCTGGAAGGCGTGCGGCGCACTCTGCGGGACACGCCGCCGACGCCTCCCTCCGTCCGCCTTGAGACGTTTGGTGAAGCGGAGAGGACGCACACGGCGGAGCGACGACGCTGCGATGTTCCACGGTTGCGGAGCGAGCTGAAGGGCGACCTCGACTGGATCGTTCTCAAGTGCCTCGAGAAGGACCGGGTGCGCCGTTACGAGTCGGTGGGCGCCCTGGCGCAGGATATTCAGCGGTCCCTGCATAATGAACCGGTCGAGGCACGGCCGCCGACGTGGTCGTACCGGCTGCGGAAGGCTGTCGAGCGGAACCGCGTGACCTTTGTGACCGGGACACTCCTGGCGGTCACGCTGGTGGTGGCAGCCGTGTTTTCCACGGCGATGGCCGTGCGGGAACGGTCCGCCCGCGGTGCGGCCGAGCGCGCCACCGTTCGGGCCGAATCCGAGGCCCTGGCCGCCCGGCGTGCCGCCTATGCCGCCGATATTCTCTCGGCCCGGACGGCGCTGGAGGAGGGGAATCCCGGGCGCGCGCGGGGGTTGTTGTCGGCGTACGTTCCCAAGCCTGGTGAACCCGATCTTCGGGGACTGGAATGGCGGTGGCTGAGCTGGGCGTCGCGGGATGAATCGATGCGCGTCCTGTCGCATCCGGGTCTGGTGCGGCGGTTGGCGCTGGCCCCCGACGGGGCACGGTTCGCCAGTGCCAGCACCGACGGGCGGGTGCGGATCTGGGATGCGCAGACGTTGGAGAAAGTGATGGAGTTCAGCACCGGGGCCGAGGACCTGGCGTATTCCCTGGATGGCAGGCTGCTCGCAGCGGTCACCGGAGAGGGGACCGTGCTCCGGCGCACCGACACCTGGGCGGTGCAGCGGGTTATTCCCGGACTGGGCGGGCCCCTCGCCTTTGCCTCCGATGGCCGTCATCTCTTCGGGGTCGAAGGGGGACGCTGGGTGCGGTGGGATTTGGAAGGTCTCGAACGCACTGTTCCCGCCTCCCCGATCGCCGGTGCGGCACCCGAGGTGGCCGCCGCGGTGGGCACCGATCGGATGGCCGTCACGGCGTATGGACCCTCGGACAACCTCAAGATCCTTTCGTCGGCGAGCGGCGAGGGGACCGTGGTTTTGAGGGGGATGGATTCGGTGTTGTCGGTGGCGGGTTCCGCGGATGGCCGGTGGGTGGCCGCCGGGAACTGGCATGGGACGGTCACGGTTTGGGATGCGCGGACCGGGGAACAGGTGGCCCGGCGTGAAGCCTTGCGGCGCGGGGCCGAGGCGCTGGCTTTCTCGCCGGATGGAGCGCACCTGCTGAGTGGGGGCCGGGATCAGCAGATCCGCATCCTGCGGTTCGAGCCGGGTGCGGGCGAACCGTTGCGGGAAATCGGTGTTCTCCATGGGCACTCCCACGATGTTGCGGGCATGCGATTTTCGCCGGACGGGGCGCGGTTGTTCAGCTGTTCCTACGACGGGACCGTGCGTGTCTGGGACATGGCGGGGCGGCGGGAGGACTGGGGGCCGCGGATTCCGGGGCTGAACTCGCTGGTCTTCGATTTCAATGCGGACGCAACCGAGTTCCACACCCTCGGTCGGGAAGGCGAGGTGGTTCAGTGGGGAGGGAATCCGCCTCAACCCCTGTCCCGGCACCGCTTGCCCCTGGTGCCTTTGGCCTCTCCGCTCGGGGTCGGGGATGGCACGGTTTTCATCGGGGACCGAACCGGGGGACTGGCACGCTGGGATCTCCAACGGAAGACCGTGCTCTGGCAGCTGCGACGTGGATCGGCGCCGCTGGTTCCGATGGCCTACTCGCCGTCGTCCGGAATTCTTGCCGTGGCCGAGTATGGCGGCCTGGGTCGGCTGCATCTCTTCCGGCCGCCGTCGACGGAGCCCGAGCGGACGCTGGAGGATTTCCGTGGGCAGTTCACCGAGTACACGCGCATGGCGGTGATCTCGCCGAATGGCCGCTGGCTGGCCTATCCGGGGCCGGACCACGCCGTGCATGGGTTCGATTGGGTCTCGGGGGAAGTCCGGGTTCGGCTGGCCGGGCTGATCTGGCATGTGGGGGCGCTGGCCATCTCACCGGACAGCGGGCGGGTGGCGGCGGGAGGCAGCGACGGGAGCCTGATGGTCTGGGATCTGGCGTCGGGCCGGCCCGAGATGGGGCCATTCCCGGCGCATGCCGCGGCGGTGAACCACGTGGAGTACAGCTCGGATGGGAAGACCCTGCTCACGACGGCTTTTGCCGGTGGTTTGCGCCTCTGGAACGCGGCCAACGGACGCAGCATGATCTCGATCCCCGAGGCGGAATCCACGGCGGCCCCCCTGCTTGCCGAGGGCGACCGCGCGGTCGTCTTCTGGAATCTCAAGACCGGCGACCTCGAGCGCCATCCGGCTCCGCCGCTGACGCAGCTGGATCGCGCGCGAAGGTAGGGGGCCGGGCCTGGAGTCGGAGCCCTTCCGACATTTTTTGGCCCAAGTTCAATCCCGACGGCGCATGGATGGGTCAACGCGCACTGACCTGTTCATGAAACCAGCCCTTTCCCCTCGAGTTGCCCTGCTGCTGATTTACCTCGGCCTGGGCCTGTTCCAACGGTTGCTGGCGGACGGCTTTCCCCTGTCCACGCAAAATGCCGGCACCTGGGGCCAGTCGCCTGCCGCGTTGGTTGCCGACATCGAGGCTGCGTTGAAGAAGAGCGGGTTCCTCGACGCGGTAAAGGTCGCCGGCGACGTGGCGAACCAGATCGGCGGAGGCAAGGTGCCGATGATCGATGATCTCGCCGGGGTGGTTGAGGGCGACGTGCAGGCCCGCGTTCAGGCCGCGGTGGCTCAGGCGAACGAGGCGACGCGGTTGATTGCGAGGCTCGATGTGTCCGCACTCCAGCAGCTCCTCGAGAACCTGGAATCCACCCTCACGACGCCGCAGGAGTTCGCCGTCTCCATTCCGGGCGGGCGGCTCGTGTTCCGTCGCAACCTGGCCGATCTCTCGCTGTGCGCGATCATCGCCGGCCCGGGCGGCGCACGCGTCACGCTGGGCATCAGCAACGGCTTCCAACTGGGCGGCAATCCGGCTGAGCGCTTCGTCAATCCGACCCGGGAACCGGTGCTCTTTGCCGACCTCGCGCTCGACTATTCGCATCTCCAGGCGCGCCGCCCGTTGCGGTTTTTGCCCCCCATCCCGGCGGCCATTCCGCCCCTCAGCATTCAGGCGGCGACGTACTTCAAGATCCACGACGACTGGGTGCAGCTCCGCTTTGCCGGGAGCGATCCCGAGTCGCTCAAGCTGAAGTTGGCTTTCGTGGTCGGCGCCCGCCTTGGCTTCAGTGTGGAGATCAAGGCCGAAGTGGAGGGCCAGCTGCTGATTGAGCTGGAGGTCCAACCGCACCAGGTCGCGATGATGCTGGGGAAAATCAATGAGATCCTCCGAACGGGGTTGGGCAGCAACAACCCTGCATCCCTCAAGGCGGACCCGGCGGCGGTCGCTGGCGTGCTCAAACAGGTCTTCGCGTACATGCAGTCGGTCAGGGACAGCGGTGAGAAGCTCGGCGAGCTCTCGATCAGCATGGCGACCGACGCGGGGCTGGGCGTCGGGGTCTCGGCCACCGGCATCAACATCGCCTCGGTCGGTGCCCAGTTCAAAATCGGTTTGCCCCTGGAAGCCGTGGTCGGGATCCAAGGCGACCTGCTGGCAGCTCAGTTGAATGTCGGAATGACGCTCGCCCGCCAACTCGAGATGCAGTTCGTCACCATGAGTGAGGGGCGCCTGGATAGGGACGAGTCGGAACGTCAGGCCGCCCTGTTTCAGCGCACCGCGCAGGAGCTTATCTCGAACCTGCTGGCTGCCTATCCCAAGCACATCCAAGCCCTCAGCATCAACTACGAGGCGGGCATCTACGGGTTGGGGGATATCGGCCAGGTCGCGGATCAGACCATCCCGATCCTGGTGATGACGGTCGATATTCCGATCGGGAAGATGTTCACCAACGTCGTGAACGGCGGCGCGGAGAGCTTCGTGACGGGGGTTGCCCAAACGGCCAAGGCGGCCGCCTGGCTCGCCCAGGCGGCCCTCAGTTCCGGCCAGGACGGCCCGATCCCTCTCAGCCTGGGGGACATCATCCGCCCAGGCGGAATCATTACGCCTCCCACCCGCATCCCCGACTTCTTCCAGCGTCCCCGGGGGAATCCGCCGATACCGCCGACGACGGCGCAATGGGAAGCGATGGCGACCAACCTGCTCGACGACTTCACGGCGTCCTTCCGGTTCGGAGCCTTGGGCATTGAGGGGGTTTCCGTGGGAGGTCTGGTGCGCCTGTGGGCGGGAGCCTCCGAGGTGGCCGGTTCCCTCTTTTACGGCGCCACTCGCGCTGCCATCGACTTCAACGAGAAGCCGCTGCTGGACGCCCTGCGCGCCGCCCCCGGCCAGGTGAAAGCCGAGTCCCTCGAGCTGCTGATCTTCAACCTGCAGAAGCTGGGGGTTTTCTACGACAACAGTCTGGGGGCCAGCGGGTCGGTCGGGGCCGGGCTGGTCCTGGGCCTGGGGGGCCGGATCGCCTTCGATGCCCGTTTCAAGGGCAGCCTTTTGCTGCTCACCTTGGCCAACAAGCATTATGCCGAGCAGGACGGCACCCTCCTCGCCGGTATCAACATCCCCCTGGAGGTGAGCGCCAGTGCCGGCGTCGGCATGAACGAGGCGGCCGAGTTGACCGTGGAGGGCGGATTCACGGCCGGCGGGTCGCTGGCCAACTTGACGCTCAAGGACTGGGGCGCGGAATTGCCCGTGCCGGCCGGTCTGAGGATCGCCGGGTTCGAGCTGATCGATTTCGTCGGCACGAACCGGCAGGACGGGATCATGGAGGGGCGGGGTTGGCTGGTGCTGCCCCAGGGCGGCCTGGTGCGAGCCGATCACTTCATCCGTGATCGCGCCGGCCGGGTGCTCGACGGCACCTGGAGCGGTGTGCTGGAACTCGGGCCTTTCGGCGAGGTGGTCATCACCACCGGAACCATCACCGATCAGGGCCTCGTCGGACGGACTGACCTCGCGCTCGGGCCGAGTACCCTGAAAGCGGATTTCCTGCTGCGCAGCGAGGGTCTGCTCCTCGGGACAGCGACCGGGAACCTCCATCTCGGCGGATTCGCCCTGGCCGATGTCCGTCTGTCGCTGACTCCGGACGGCTCGTTTTCCGGAACCGCCAATTCCCAGATCGCCGGGGCCACCTCCCGCGGTGCGCTCCGGGTCAACCTCCTGGGCGGGCCGAGCGCCCGGCTGACGAGCACCAATGATCTGGGCGGCGTCACGGCCCGCCTCGACCTGTTGCTGAACGCCAGCGGGGCAATGGGCACCGCGACGGTGGACATCTTCGGACGGCCGGTTGTGTTCCAGGTCGCGATCGAACCCGGCCGCCCGCTGACCGCCGCCACCTTCGCCCGGCTGAACACACCCTGGGTCCGCGCGCCACGGCGGCCAGCCACTCGGCTCGCTCGCGCTCGATGCCGACCTGAAACTCGACGCGACCGGTGTCCACGGATCGGGTCGGACCCGGATCCTGGGATCCGAGTTCACCTCCGACAATCTGCGCCTCCTGAACAACGGCCGCCTCACGGGCAGCTTCCGCGGCACGCTGGCCGTCGACGGCCAGCAGCTGGCACTCCAGGCACTGGAAATTCGCGACGACCGTCTGGAAGGGCGGACGACGCTCCGTGTGGCGGAACACCAGGGACTCGAATTGCTGCTCACGGTGGAAGCTGGCGGCGTCTTCGGGACCTTTGTCGACGACCTCAGTCTGTTTGGAGCCGGGACCGCCAACGCCCGGGTGCGCATCAACGACAGGATCGAGGTATTTGGCGAGATGGACGGCGACTTCCTGAGACGGTTCGAGACCCTCCTGCGCGATGGCGTCCTTGCGGGAATCGAGGACGCCCGGGCGACGCTGGGACGCGAACAGCAGCAGTTGGCCGACTACCGCGAGCAGCTTCAGCAGATGGATGCCGATCTGGAGACCCTCAAGCAGAGGATCAGGGCAGAACAACAGGAGGCCAAGGCGGCGGCCGAAGCGGCCGTCAAGGAGGCCGATGAGGACCTTCAGTTCGCCAACCAGGAATTGAACAAGGCCATCGAAGCCGTCCGCAAAGCCAGTGGCGCCCTGGCGGCGGAGCTCGACAAGGCGGAGGCCGCGTTCCGGGTGGCGAACGATGCATTGGCCATCGCCCAGGAGGGTGTGAACAGGGCTCGTGGCGAGGTTGCCCAGCTGGATCGCTGGTACGCCGGGCAGAACGCTGTGGCCAAGGCCCTCTTCTGGGCGCCGTACCAGATCAATCGCGGAATCCGGTTGGGCGTCGTGAGCGCCGCGGAAGGTCTGCTCGTCGGCGCCCGAAACGCCCGGAACGCGGCCGAGTCAACCCTCCGGGGAATCCAGCGCCAGCTTGCCGACGCGGACGCACTTATCGCGGCGAGGGACCTCAAGGACGCGGCCTTGGCCGCCGCCCGCGCCAAGGCCGATGAGGCGCGCAGGGATCTCACCAGGGTTCTCGAGACCCTTGCCGATCCGACCCTCGACATCCGCTACATCGCCTTGTCCCTGGCCCGGGAGTCTCTCCTCCGACTCATCTCCGGCGCTGAAAAGCTCATTGCGGGAACGAACCAGCTGCTGGCCGGTGCCACCGGCCTGATCCAATACATCGATCGGAACGGCCCTTCGGCCGTGGTGAAGATCGAGAAGGTGAACTTCCGGTCGACACTGGCCGATCTGAACCATGGCTTCACCGAATTGATCGTCGACGCGGTGGTTGCAGGGCAGCCACGACGGTTCGTCATCTCCCATCATCTGGGAACCGGGCAGGATGCGGTGGAGATCGCGGCGGCGGTCCGCAAGCTCTCGCCCCAACTGCTTCCCGTGACCTCCTGGAATGTTGCCCCCTGGACCAACGACGCTTCCTCGGGGATCTCGCCCAGGCACACCCTGTGGGCCTATCGCTTCAACTCGCCTGACTCCACGCGCGTCAGCTCGGTGCCCGTGATCGGGCTCACGGGAACGAGCCCGGCCGTCGCCGGCCGATTCTCCGTCCAGGGCTTCGTGGGCACCTTCGCGGGCGACCAGAACCTCCTGACCTCCGGGACCGGAGGCAGCTCCCTGATGGCCGCCGACTTCATCTATGGGGCCTACAACGGCATCGTCACCTTCGAAGGCCTCACCCCGGGCATTTCGTACCGTGCCACCTTCCTGAGCGCGGGTTTTGACGACGCGCCCTTCGCTCGCAGGGTGACATTCGGCAGCCCCGTCGGCGATCGGACCATCGATCAGAACGCGTACGGCAACAACCATGGCATCCGCATCGACCACACCTTCGCCGCCACCGCCGCCACGCACACCCTCACGCTGACACCGGCGCAGGACGCGACCTTCCACCTCTACGCCCTGGCCCTCAGCGTCGAGGGCAGCATCCCGATGGGGTACGCGGACTGGAAGCAAAGTGAGTTCGGGGCGCGGTCGTTTGATCGGGGCGTTGGGGCAGAGCAGGACGACCCCGACGGCGACGGCATTCCCAACTTCCTCGAGTACGCCCTCCGCCTCAACCCGCGGTCGGCCGGCGTGTCAGGTTTCTCCCTCCCCGTGCCGGTCGTCCTTCCCGGCTCCGTGCAGGGCAGGAAATTCACCTTTCCGTACCAGGCGAATTCGGGCGACCTCGCCTATCGCATCCGGCAGTCGTCCGACCTGGTCACCTGGAGGGATGTCTACCGTTTCGATGCCGCCACCGGCGTCTCCACGCAGCTCCCAGGGGTGAGCAGTGGCATCGACGCCGACACCCAGACCGTGACGGTCACCCTCACCGACATGAGCCTCTTCGCGCCTCCGTCCTTTTGGTGCCTCGTCGTGGACAAGCGGTGAGCGCGAGTTCGTGGGAAAGGGGCGTAGGGTTCCTGAACGGTGACGTGTCCCCGCAGTCCCCATGCCTGGTCCACTCCTCCACGAGGATTGGACCTCGGTCGCGGCTGCTGCGGTGACTCTGGAAGTTGTGGGTGGGGATGGTTGCGCTGCGACAACCCCGCTCGCGTTTTGCGGGCGGTAGCCTTCGGGCATTGCGCTTTGGCGGGGACTTTGCGCCGCTGAACGGGGCGAGTTTCATCACCCAGAAAATGCGGATGCAGCGGCGGTGGGCAGCAATTCCATTTTGTCTGTTTACACCCTGCATCGCGATTGCTAAACCAGACCTGTAATCCTTGTGATGCATCGCCCGGTCCGCCGGGGGCCAGGAAAGGTGTCTTTTTGCAATCAGGAATGTCCTCGCCGTCACCGTCTCCGGCACCGTCGCCGGTCCGATTCTGGTTCAACCCGGTCATCCACCTCCTGGGGATCGTGGCGTTGGGCCTTGGGGTGGTGTTGGCGTATGGGGTGAGCCACGCGAGGCTGCGTGGTCGGTATCAGGATTCGATCCGGGAGACGTCGCGGTTGATGTTCCGGACCTATGGTTTGCAGCGTTCCGCCGATGGGAAGCGGATCGTGCTGGCTCAGGGAGGGAAGCCGCTGACGTTGTCCGAGGGGTCGCTCCCCAAGGCGCCCTTCGGACTTGAGTCGATGGCGAGTTTTCAGGGGGCGCTGGCGGAGCAGCAGGGTTTCGCCGATTTGATTTCGGGCTACTACGGTCGGCGCAAGGAGGCTGTGCTGGCGATGTTCGACAACCCGGGGCACGGCTCCATGAGGATTCCGGTGCGTTCCCTGGGCGTCGATTCAGCCGATCTCGAGTCGGAGATCACGCGGGAGCAGTACGACCAGTTCGCGGGGTATTCCTTGGATGAGTTTGCGGAGGTGGCGGCCCGGTCGATCGCAGACGGGGTGCCTTGGAGTGCGACGAACCGTCCGACGCTGGAGCTGGCGGCCACGGGAAGTGACATCGTTGACCGTGGGATTGCCGTGGGAGCGAGGATGGCGGGAGGGATCCCGGGTGGGCCGAGTGGCGAGGCGTTGCCGGCGGAGGTTCGGGAGAAGATCCACGAGTACTTCGCGACGTGGCCATCCGCGTTGGGCCGGCAGCTGGCGCCTTCGACGAACGACACCTTTGGGATCCGTGACGCCCTGTCCCTGGACATGCTCCTGCAGTCGCTGTCGGACCGACTGGCGGTCCAGTTGGAGTCCGTGGCGATGGCGGAGACCGGCTCGTTCTGGCTGCTGGGGCGCTACCGTTGGTGGGAGATCATTTTCTGGGTTTTGTTCGGCGTGCTGGTGAACGCCCTGATCGGGCTGAGTCCTGCGGTGAAGGGGCCGGGTTCCGGCGCGCGCTGGGAGCCGCGGGAGACGGTGCTGGTGTTCGGGAAGCTCTTCTACGCACCGATCCTGGCGCTGGCGGTGTTTTTCCTGGCGGGGCAATTCGGGTTGGGGGCGTTTGAAATGGAGGAGCTCGGCAGAAGTTCCCCGGCCATTCTCGGGGTGGCGTTCATTCTTGGGCTCTTTCCGAACACCACCTGGCGGATCATTCGCGATCTGTGCACGCGGCTTTTCCGCGAGGACCTCCAGGGTTCGCCCAAAAGCCGTCCCGTCTCGCGCCGCACCGTCACCGTGTCGAGCACGGTATCCGATCGCGGCGGCAAGCCCGCCTACACCGTGCAGGATCTCAAGGACAACGTGGCCAACCACGTCACCGCCATTCTCAAACCCGGAGCGAACTGACCGATCATGATCTCCCCCCGTTGGCTGCCGATCCCCTTCGCGGTCCTGCTCCTGGTGTGGGGCTCTCTCGGGGCCGGCTGCGTGTCCTCAAAGACGAAACTGGCCGCCGCCAACAATCTCTACGAACTCCAGGGCGCGATCGACCGGCAGGAGGACGCCCAGCAGAAGGCGATCGAATCGCTGGTCAAGCGGTCGCTCGAGCTCCAGCGCGCGAGTCTTCGGTTCCGCTGGGACGCCAAGCGGTCCGAGCTCCGCCTGATGGTGTACCAGCGATTCGAGGAAACCCTCGCCCGGGCCAAGAAGGAGCTGGCGGACCAGGTCAACGCGGCCCTTGGGCCGGTCGAGGACAGGCTCGCCGGGCAGATCAATGCCGAGGCTCCCCGCGGTGCTGCCGGAGTGGAACGGGCCAATGCCCTCCGCCTCCAGCTGGCCTCCACCCTCGCCAAGGTTCAGCGCGACACCTCCGCTCAGGAGGCCGGCATCGAGGAAAGCATTCTGAAACAGCGCGAAGAGATCCTCCGTCAGGTGGATGAAGGCTTCCAGAAGCGACCGGCGAGCCTCGATGCCTCGGTCTCGGATGCGGATGTTTCCGAAGTGCTCTCCGACTACAACAAACGGACCTCCGAGTTCCGGGCCCAGCTGAAGGCTTCCACCGACGGCCTCCGCGACTTCGTCACCCTCGAACAACCCTGGCAGCTGCTGTTGAAGGGGGTGGTTGGGGATTCGGTGTACGGTCTGATCGAGCCCAAACTCTCGGGAAAGCTCGACGACCAGAGTGCCGCGGTGGAGTCCACGCTCGATTCCCTCACAAACCGGCTCTTCCAGAGCCTGACCGACCGGCTTTCGTCGATCGGAAAGAAAGGTTGATGCCATGTCCTATCCGATCGGACGACAGGAGTCCTACGACAGTCTCCTCCCCTATCTTCCGGAGGACGCCAAGGCGATCCTTTACAAGGAGATTCCCAACATCCGGCAGCGGATCGATTCGGAGGTGGACACGTTCGTGGCGCATCTGTCCTCGCAGCTTCAGGCCGAACTGGACGAGGAATCGAAGTCGATTGAGGCGGAGTCCCTGAAAGCCATCCAGGAGCTCGACTCGATCCTTGCCGCGATCACCGCCGCCCGGGGGGACGGCGTCGCGATGGCGGCGGCGGCGGCGAATCTCAAGACCGCGATCTCCAGCTACCAGGACAAGTGGGAGAACATGGGGAAGACCGTGCGCAAGCTGGCACTCACCGCGGCGCGTTCTTATGGGTTGCCCATTCCGGGATGACGACGTCCGCGCGGTGCGGGCCGGGAGAATTTTTGCCTCCGCGCGAGGCTGCCGCGCGTCCTTCGGGCACGGCCTGTGCCGTCGTTGGGGGCCAGCCTTCGGTGTCGGATCTCTGCGGAGTAGAAAAAACCATGAAATTGATAAGTCCCTTCTCGACATGATTTGTCGCTCCGAATAGATAAACGCCCTGCCCATCTCCATTGTCCCTTTCCGCTCCGGTGCCGAGGTCCATCGACGCCATGACGGGGCGGGGGAGTTCCGGTGAATCCGAGCGGTGGAGATGGGGCGATTCGTTGCCCGAGTGTTCGGTGAGTAACAGCCGGCCGGTGTTGGAGAATCACATTCAGCCCCCATTCCTCTATGCCCGACTCAGCAGCCTCCGCTCCCCCCGAGAACCCGATGCAGGTTCTCGACGACAAGACGAAGGAGCTTTTCTCGTTCCTGGACAAGCTCCAGTCCGACCGCGCCGCCGAGGAGGCAACGCGGGCGAAGGATTTTCAGGGATTCAGCGAACTGGAGGGCAAGTTGATCGAGGCCGGGAACAAATTGTCGGGCCCTTCGCCGGCGTTTCAGGCGCCGACCTGGGAGGGTTCGGATGATCCCCAGACCGCCTCTTACAAGGCGGCGTTCGAACCGGTCATCCGGGCGGCGCTTTCGGAGTTGTCGGCGGCCGACGAGGAGGCGCGGGTCCGGGCCGCGGAGTTGGTGGTCAGCCTGCGCCAGGTCTTCGGCCAGACGGCGGATGACCTTGGGGTGTTTTCCGCGACCCCCGGAACGGGTGGGGGCGCGACGGACAACGAGACACTGATTCTCGAGTGGGTGGCCGATTCGATCATCAACTCGGCCAGCATCATCAATTCGGGGCTTCAGATCGCGATTCAGAACGCCCTGATCAAGAAGGTGGTGGCCTCCACCGCCAGCGATCTTGCCGGGTGGATCGCCAAGAAATTCGATGCGCTCTGGCAGGACACCCTGGTGCCGGTGATCGAGTCCGTGCTGGCCGCGCAGGCCGATTCGCTGGATGTGGTGAAGGAGACGGAGCGAATTCTCAAATTGCTGCAGCTCTCCTTCGCCCGGTTGTCGCCGGAGCAGACCAAGGACGAGGAGTCGGTCCGCGCCTGGATCCAGGATGCGATCCTCGGTTCGTCGCTGCTCCCGGAACTCGGCGACGAGAAGAAGGAGGAGTTGGTTGGGAATCTCGAGGACGTCATCACCCAGCTGTTTCCGCAGCCGGATCAAATCACGTTCTACACGACGTTCCAGGGGATGCTGGAGCAGCAGCTTTATGATCCGGATCCGGTGGTGTCGGCAGCCGGCCAACCCCAGGGGGGGGCGGCGTCGGGCGCCGGAAGCGGGGGCGTGGATCCGACGGTGGCGGACGCGCAGCAGCAGTTGAAGGCCCTCACGGATACCTTGCCTCAAGCGCAGACGGATGCCCAGACGGCGCAGCAGAAGCTCACCGCTGCCGATGCGGCGGGCACGATCTCCCGATCGGATCGGAACAAGCTGGTGGTGGATGCGCGGAGAAAGCAGGAGAAGCTGTCCGCGCTTCAGGTCCAGATCGACAAGGCGAAGCTGAAGCTGCAGCAGGCGCAGACCGACGCGGCGGTGGCGCCGCTTCGCGATCAGCTGATGAAGGATCAGCTCACGGCCGCGCAGCAGCGGGTCAATGATCTTACCGACGAACTGTCCTCCGCCGAGGACGAGGATCGGCCCGGGCTGGAGCGGGACCTGGAGGAGGCGACCAATGACCTTGCAGCGCTGCTGGATGCCGCGGAGGCGACCAACGCCGGGGCGGCGGCGGCCAGTCAGGTCATCGGGGGCGGATTGAAGGGGTTGATCGCAAGCATCGCCGCGCAATTCAGGGTGGATGCCGCCACGCAATCCGACTGGGAATCCAAGGCGCGGGAAATCGTGCACCAGGGGGTGGCGCTCGCGTTCGACGCGTTGTCGGAGCAGGGGACCCAGGGACGACTGATCGCGACGTCGTACGATTACCAGACCGTCAAGCGCATCGCCGAATCCTCCAAGGTGGCGCTGCAGCAGCTCAGTCAGGATCTGGACAAGGACGTGCCCAAGAACGCGGAAACCACCCTGGCTGCGGCCAAGGCGATCACCTCCGCCTCGATCAGCCTCCAGGAATTCAGCACTTCCCTGCAGGCGGTGACTGCGCAGTTCAAGGCTGATTCCGGCCTGGGCGCGGGAGCGAGTGGGAGGGGCTCGGTGCTCAAGCAGAAGGTCAGTGACCTGGTGAATGGCGGGCAGTCGATCCGGAACGAGTACCAGGATGGCGACGGGGATCTGGGGCGGGTGGGGCAGAAGCTGTACCTGTCGTCGCGACCGCCGGCGCCGATTCGCGTGGCGGAGGTTCAGGGCGTGCGATTGGCGGCCGACGCGGCCGGCTTCAGCACCCGGCTGAACAAGCTGCTGATCCAGGAGCAGCAGGAGGCTGTCACTCAGCTCACCGCGCTGGGCGACAGTTACGTCAAGGTGTTCGATGACGACCTGACGGCATTCAAGGATGCGGCGAACCAGTTCTTCGATGCCCTGGGCGGGTACGTCGACAAACGGTTCTCGCTCGAAACCGAGAAGACCGATCTGGAGGGTTTCGAGGTGGCGCTCACGGAGTTGGGCGATCTGATGACGGATGGGGTGGCCAATCCCCTGTCGGGTGCCCTGCGGACCAACTGAGGGCTGACGCCCAGGAACCTCCTTCAAACTTTTTCAATCCCCACGCCTATGGCCACGACAACGACCCCGAGCCCCAACGACGCAGCGGCGCAGCCCGCCGCCCCCTCCGCCGCCGCTCCCGCGGCAACTTCCGACGACCGGTACGCCCAGGATGAGGCGGTCCGGTACATCCAGGGTCTGCTCAACCAACGAAAGGCCGTTGAATCGCAGATCAAGCAGGTGACGACGGATCTGGCTGAGGCCAAGGACGCGAGCGCGCGTCTGGACCGCCAGGTTCAGGCGGCGCACGAGTCCCAGTCGCGCACCGCGACCAATCTGCAGCAGGCGCGTGTTGCCCGGACCAAGCTCAAGGCGGTGTGGGCGTTCTTCCAGGCGCGGCAGGAGGAGACCGACAGGGTGGCGGAGGATGCCCGGGAAATGGCGGCGAACACCTTCCGGGCGATGCGGTATCTGGGGGCGGAGGGGCTGGCCCGGGTGCATGAGATTCTGGTCACGATCGAGCCCACGGCGGTGGATTCCGACAAGTCGGTTCCGCGCTGGACCTCGATGTTTGTGGACAAGGTGCGCGACGCCGAGACGCGGGGTAATTCCGCGTTGGCGGATGTGCAGGCGGCGGTCCAGAAATCGTTTGAGGCGGCCATTGCGAGCCGGACCGTGAATCTGCGGGCCCGGCATTACGCCCAGCTGTTCAAGGCGCAGTGGTCCGATCTGGGTTTCGTGGTCCATCGGCTCATCCAGGAGCACGCGTTGGCGAAGCGGAATCTGGACCGGCTCAAGCGTTTGCAGAAGGTGATCACCGACCAGGTGAATGCGAAGCAGAAGCTGATCGACGAGGTCCAGTTCCGCTACGAGCTGCTGGATGCCGAGTACTCTGCGGCGGAGCAGGGGGCGTCCTACTCTCCCCCCGGGGCATGACGACCGGCGCGCACGAGTGACCCGGAAACCCGCTTCGGCGATCGAAGTTGCCCTGTTCCCGGGGTGATTTCGGGAGGCGCGGCGCGAGGCTGAGCAGAACCGACATTCCCTTGCCCTTATGATGAATCCCAACAACCCGATGACCCCCGGGGTCTACACCGTTGAGCAGAACGCCTTCCCGAATTCGGTGGCGGAGGTTCCGACGGCGATTCCGGCTTTCATCGGTTACACCCAGAAAGCCGAAAAGAACGGCAAGCCGATCACCGAGCCCGTGCTGGTGGGGTCCCTGCAGGAGTTCGAGCGCTATTTCGGGGGGGCGCCGATCTCGAAGTTCCCCATCGTCCAGGTCACCGGTTCCGACTACGACGTCAAGATCCTGGGGAAGGCCTACAAGGTGGCGCCGGCGGGTCCCGGGCTTTTGTTCTACCTGTATAACTGCCTGCGGCTCTTTTATCTGAACGGCGGTGGCCCGTGTTACATCGTCTCGGTGGGGCTTTATCTGGAGGAGCTCGATGACGAGGAGGTGGCGACCGAGCCGAGCAAGGACGATTTTCTCGCCGGACTGGCCCAGCTGGTGAACATTCCGTTTCCCAAGCCGACGATGATCCTCATGCCGGACGCGTTGCTGCTGACCGAGAGCGACTACTACACGGTGCAGCAGCAGACCCTCATGCAATGCGGCCAGTTGAAGGACCGGGTGGCGCTGCTGGATGTCTACCGCGGGGACTGGTCCGAGACCGATGCCAGTGTCATCTCCAAGTTCCGCAACCAGATCGGCAACAGTTACCTCTCCTACGGCATCAGTTACTATCCCTTCCTGCGGACGACCGTCGTCGGCCCGACCGATGTCAGTTATGCGAACGTCGATCAGGACAGTTCCTACGCAACGACGAAGCTGGGTGACCTGGGGACGCTCAAGAAGCTGACGGACATATTTCCGTCCGAACGGATGCTCGATCGGTTGCAGTCCATCACGGCCGATCTCGAGGCAGCGAACCAGCTGCTGATCACCCCGCACCTGGTGCTGGGGGCGGCGGCACTGCCGACGCTGCCGACGGATCCCACCCGGTCCACCGCGCCGTTCTATCCTTCGTGGAGCCTGGCCTACGCGGCTTTTCCGAGTTCGGCGACCTCCGCCCAGATGCTGGTCTGGAAGGCGACGGTGATCTACTCGATGGCCCTGGTGCTGTCGTCGCTGGGCAAGAACGGAAAGATCGCCGATCCCCCGGTGGCCCTGACGACTCCGGATCTGTTGAAGGCGGTGCAGGGAATGATGGCCCCGGGTGGGTATCTGGCGTCGCTGCTGGTGGGTCTGGTGGCGTACGACGTGAATTTCCCGGGGACGAAGTGGGGTGTGTTTTCGAATTCGAGTGCGCTGACGAGCCTGGGGCTGCCGGCGGCGAGTCCGGCGCCGGTTCCGGGAACGCCTGCGTCGCCTTATGGGAAGAAGGCGACGGCGGACGACGCGTTCAATCAGGCGAGCGTCGCGTTGGACCAGACGTTCAAGGTCTTCAACAACGCGATGGCGCAGGTTGGGGACGTCGCGGACACCCTGCTGGGGCAGTACAACGCCTCGTTGGAGAACAAGAACGACGACTACAAGAACCTGATGATGGCGATTGCCGCGGAGGCGAGCATCCTGCCGCCGTGCGCCGCCATGGCCGGCATGTTCACCCTGGTGGACAATTCCGTCGGGGTCTGGCAGTCGCCGGCGAACCGGAACATCAACTCCGTCATCGCCCCGATGGTGGCGATCAATGATGACGACCAGGCGACCCTGAACGTGGACGCGCTGGCGGGGAAGTCGATCAACGCCATCCGGTCGTTCTACGGTCGCGGGCCGGCCATTGTCTGGGGTGCCCGGACCCTGGATGGCAACAGCCAGGACTGGAAGTACATCAATGTCCGGCGGACCATGATCATGATCGAGCAGTCGGTTGCGAACGCGGCGTTTTCGCTGGTTTTCGAGGCGAACGACAGCGGCACGTGGACGACCTGTTCGGCCATGATCTCCAACTTCCTGCACAACCTGTGGGTGGCGGGAGCGTTGCAGGGAGCGAGTTCGGCGGATGCCTATTCGGTGGCCGTCGGGCTGGGGGCCACGATGACGGGAGAGGACATTCTCGAGGGCATCATGCGTGTGCAGGTGAAGGTGGCCATGGTCCATCCGGCGGAGTTCATCATCATCACCTACGAGCAGCAGATGGCGAAGTCGTGAGGCGCCGCGGCGGATCGTCCCTTGAGAACGAAGCTCAAATCTTAGTCTTATGTCTGACACCACCGGAAAAGAGCAGAACGCCATCTGGCCGCTGCCGAAGTTCTACTTCAGCGTCACGTGGGGCTCGGCCACCATCAACTTCTCGGAAGTCAGCGGTCTGGACAACGAGGTGCAGGTGATCGAGTACCGGCACGGCGACAGTCCGTCGTTCTACCCGATCAAGATGCCCGGGCTCGGGAAGGTCGGGAACGTGACCATGAAACGCGGGGTGTTCGTCGGGGACACCAAGTACTGGGACTGGTTCAACCAGATCCAGCTCAACACCATCTCCGGGGGGCGCCTGACGGTGACGATCCAGCTGCTCAACGAGAAGAACCAGGCGACGATGACCTGGGAGTTGCAGAACGCCTGGCCGTCCAAGATCACCAGCACGGATCTGAAGTCCGACGGCAACGAGGCGGCCATCGATACGATTGAGATCGTCTACGAGCGGCTGGTGGTCACCAACAAGAACAATCCCTGAGTTCCCGGGAAATGCCGGCCACCTACTACCCGCTGGTCGGGTTCTACTTCCAGGTCGTCTTCACGGCCACGGATTTTGTCGCGGAGACCAGTTTCCAGGAGGTCTCCGGACTCACGGTGGAGCTGCCGGTGGAGGAGGTTGTCGAGGGTGGGCAGTTGCAGTTTGTTCATCGGCTTCCGAAGCCTGCGCGGTACTCCAATCTGGTGTTGAAACGGGGGCTGGCGAGCGATTCGAAGCTGCGCGCCTGGGTGGTCAAGGCGGTGACCGAGTTCCAGTTCGTTCCCGCCAATGTCCAGGCCACGGTCATGCTGCTGGACGAGACGGCAAGTCCGCGTATGACTTGGAACGTGCACAACGTCAGGCCGGCCAAGTGGGAGCTTTCCGCGTTCGATGCCAAGGATCCGGGCAACCTGGTGATCGAGACGCTCGAACTGGCCTTCGACTACTTCGATTTCGCCAAGGGCTGAGAGACCCATCCCCCGCATGCCCATCGAGATCAGGGAAATCGTGATTCGCGCGACCATCGACGGCAAATCCGGCGGTCGCGCTCCGGCGCAGCCGGAAGTGTCGTCGGCCGATCTGGAGAAGCGGATCCGTCGGTTGCTCGATCGGGAGGGTGCGGGTCGTGACCGGAACGAGGATGAGCTGACCCGGCTGCGGCGGACCAAGTTCGAACGCTGATCCGGATGGCTCTCACCCGACTCAAGCTGGTCGCGTTCGCGGACAACGGTTTTTCCGGCGACGGCTTCGATCCGTTCGAAGTGCTGATGAATCCGGAGACGTACCGGCGTTCGTGTTCCGTGGAGTACGCGGATGAGCAGAGTCCGGGGACGGTCGCGCCGGAGCTGAAGTTCAAGGGGATGCCGGCGGACAGCATCGGGTTCAAGTTGATCTTCGATGGCACGAACTCGATCGCGAACCTTCCGGAGTCGCTGCGCGGGAAGGATGTGACCGCGCAGATCCAGGCCTTTGAGAAGACGACGTTGAAGTACAACGGTGAGATTCACCGGCCGAACTTCGTGCGGCTTTCCTGGGGCACCTTCACCTTCAAGGGGGTGCTGACGGAGCTGAACCTGGAGTACACGTTGTTCAAGGACGACGGGACGCCGCTGCGGGCGAGTGCCGACGTGACGTTCAAGGCCACGATGTCCACGGAGGAGGCGGCGTTGGAGGCGGGCAGGAAGTCGCCCGATCTGACCCGGGTGCGCCAGCTGGTGGCCGGGGAGACGCTGCCCGGCTTGTGTTGTTCGGTCTATGGTGAGGTCAACACCTTCGTCCAGGTCGCCCGGGTCAACCGGATGGACCGTTTGCGGGACATCGATGTCGGAACCTTCCTGAGATTCCCACCGCTGCGAAAGAGCTGACCCATGCCGAGCGATCCCCAGTCGTTGGTGACGGTTCGCATCCTGGTGAACGGGTCGCCGGTCAAGGAGGGCTGGGATGTCTACGAGGTCGAGGTGTCGACGGCCTTGAATCGGATCGCGTCGGCGGAGATCCGGATTCTCGACGGGGATGTTGCGACCGAGGATTACTCCCTGAGCGAGGGGCCGGAGTTTATCCCGGGCAACGCGATTGAGATCCAGGCCGGTTTCGGGCTGACCCCCAAGCGGATTTTCAAGGGTATCGTGGTTTCCCAGACCATCCAGATCCGGGAGCCGCACGGACCGATGCTGATCGTGCGCTGCCGGGACGCGGCCCTGAAGATGACCGTGGGCCGGAACAGCGGAGTGTTCCTGGACCAGACCGAGGACTCCATCCTGAAGACGGTCGCGGGCCGGAGCGGCCTGGCGATCGAGATCGACGCCACGCCGAACAAGATTCCGCAGATGGTGCAGTATGGGACGTCGGACTGGGATTTTCTGGTTTCGAGGGCCGAGATGAATGGCCTGGTGGTGGTGACCACGGGTGACGGGCTGGAGGTGAAGGCGCCGCGGACCGATGCCTCTCCCGAGATCAACCTGACGTTCGGGGTCGATATCGTGGAGTTTGAGTCCACTGTCGATGCCTCCACCCAGTTGAAGCATGTCCAGGCGCATGCCTGGGATTTCAAGAACCAGATCCTGGCGAGTGCCAAGGCTTCGGAGGTTGCAGGGACGGGGCAGGGGAACCTGAGTGGTCCGAAGCTCGCCGAGGTGGCGAGTCCGGACGCGGTCCATCTGGGCAGCACCGTGCCGTTTGCTGCGGGGGAGCTGAAGTCTTGGGCCGATGCGAAGTTGTTGAAGTCCCGGCTGGCGAAGATCGGCGGACGGGTGAAGGTGTTTGGCAATGACGCGCTGCGACCGAACCAGGTCATCGCCCTGGCCGGGTTGGGAGCCCGCTTCAACGGGCCCGCCTTTGTTTCTGCGGTCGAGCATGTGATCCGTGATGGCAATTGGTGGACGGTGCTCGGCACGGGGTCGAGTCCGCACTGGTTCTCGGAGGAGGTTGACGTTTCGGCGCCGGTCGCGGCGGCGCAGCTGCCCGGGATCCGCGGTTTGCAGAACGGGATTGTGAAGAGCATTGCGGAGGATCCGGAAGGTGAGACGAGGATCCAGGTCACGGTGCCGATGTTGACGGTGACGTCGGAGCCGGGAGACCTGTGGGCGCGCTGGGTGCAGCCGTATGCCACGAGCAAGGCGGGGAGTTTTTTTCTGCCGGAGGTCGGGGACGAGGTTTTGCTGGGGTTTCTGAACGAGGATCCCCGGTACCCGGTGGTTTTGGGGAGCCTTTACGGCACCAAGCACGCGCCGCCCTACACGCCGGATTCGACCAATCCGAAGAAGGCGATCGTGACGCGAAGCGAGTTGAAGGTTGAATTTGACGACGAGAACAAGGTTTTGACGATCCAGACGCCGGGGAAGAACAAGCTCGTGCTCAGCGACCAGGATCAGGGCATCACCCTGGAGGATCAGAACGGGAACAAGATCACCCTCGCGGCTGGCGGCATCACCCTGAAGAGTGCGGCCTCGATCACGATCCAGGCCACCAATTCGGTCGATGTGAAGGGCCTCGGGGTGAGCGTCGCCTCGGATGCGCAGGCATCGATCAAGGCCCAGGCGAGTCTTGAGGTTTCCTCGGCCGAGGTGAGTGTTTCGGGGCAGGCCTCCCTGGCGCTCAAGGGCGGCATGATCACGCTGAACTGAACCCATGGCCAACCCATCCCCCTTCGAAGTCATCGGCGTCGGCTGGGCGTTCCCGCCCCGCTTCGATCCGGTCCGGGGCACCGTCGACATGACGGAAGGCGAGGAGGAGATCGTGGGGAGCCTGCGGATTCTTTTCGGAACGCAGCTGGGCGAACGCATCCTTCTTCCGGAGTACGGATCCGAGTTGTCGGCCGAGGTTTTCCGCAACGCGACGTTGTCGGAGCGGACCGTTCTGGAGAGCCGGCTCCGGCGGGCGATTCTGCATTTCGAATCCCGCATCCGGGTGGAGGCTCTGGAGGTGGATGCGGTGGACCTGAATGAGGGCATTCTGCGGATCCGGGTGGAGTATGTGATCGTCGCCACCAACAGCCGGAGCAACAGGGTGTTCCCATTCTACAAAACGGAAGGGACGCTGATCCCGGCCCGTTGACCCGGGGGGGGCCTTCGGTGGCAGGGCAGGGGAGAAGTTGAGCGATGGAGAATCCGGCGCCGGGCACAATGCAGTCGGATCGGTGTCCGGAGATTGGGTCTCCGGAAGCCCCGCTTTTGGAGGAGCTCCAGGTCGAGGAGTTCCTGAATTTCGTCCAGGATTTCTCCCGGATTCTCCGGTTTTGGGGGCCGCAGGGCACCTCCGTCGGCGACTGGTCGCCGTTCTTCACGTCGTCGTTGATCTTTGCTCTCGCGGACATCGGCCGAACGTCCCTGGACGCCTACGAGGGGCGGCTGACCGGACTGGTGCGGGAGTACGAGGTGGAGCCGTTGAACGCGCAGCGCGGCAGGATTCTGGCGGGACTGCTGGCGGTGGATCTTGAGCTCGCGGAGATCCTGCTCGGTTGGTACCGGCGCATCGGCGATCCGGCGAAGGCCGGAGCGGAGCCGCAGGTTTCGGTGCTTGTTCGTGAAACCCTCGGGGCCAACCTGGACGACGCTCCAGTGGCATTTTACCGGGCCTACGAGCAGTTGCTGCAATCGGCGGAGAGCAGTCCCGATTCCGTGGTGGGAATCGATCTTGCCGACCGGACCCACCGCTTGGCGGAGGACTACGCGGGGGTTTTGCGGGAGATTCATTCGGGAGCCGGCGGGCCGGTGGTCACCGCAGCGTCCGGCACCGTGCCTGCGGGCAATGACGGCCTCCGGACTTGGCTGGTGGATCTGGGCCGGAAGTTGCTGAAGACGCTGGGTTGCCTCCGGAGCTCGGTGCCGGGGTTGCTGGCGAGTTGCCTGCGCCATCCGAACCAGCCTCCCCACGTCGCCCTGCTGCTCGGCTTCTTCGCGATGCTCGGGAAGACCGTGGGCCAGCTGAACGGGACAAGCGCCCGACACCTCGATTTCTATTATCGGTCCGTGCTCGGGTTGCGGCCGGCCGAGGCGGTGCCCGACCGGGTCTGGCTGACCTTCGGGATCGGTCCGGGCCTGGACGAGGTGTTTCTTCCCAAGGGCACCCGGTTTCCTGCGGGGACAGGCCCCGGCGGCGCGAAGATCCTGTACCGGACCGAACGCGAGATCGCGGTCAACCGGGCGCTGGCGGTGGCGTTCAAGCGTGTCGTCAACACGACGCTCGACGCCGATCCGGGGCGGGCGAGCGCGGGCGCGCTTCTCTCGGCTCCGGTGGCGAACTCGGCTGACGGTCTTGGGGCGCCGTTGACGGGTGAACCGGCCTCCTGGCCGCCGTTTTCCGTTCCGGGAACCGGTTCGGTGGGGGCGGGCGTCGATCCCGCCCAGCTGGCGCGCGTCGGTTTTGCCGTGAGTTCTCCCGCGCTCTTGCTTTCGGAAGGGCGTCGCACGGTGAGGCTGCGGCTAATGCTCGACGCGGACGGGGTGAGGTCGCTCCTGGCCGACCTGAAGCAATCGTCCGTGGGCCCGGTCGATCCGGCGCCGCCGTCCGTGATTCCGGCGGTGCCTGCGGATGAGGTGGCCCGACTTTCGGTCGCGGACCGATACCGGTTTCTTCGTGGTCGCGTGCAGGCCCTGGCGGAGACGGCCGAGCGGCTGGCTGGCGCGCAGGTCCTGGATGTCGTGCCCTGGTTGCTGGCCCTCGGTGAGTTGGAGCGCGTGGGCGGACTGGTCCGTCAATTGACTGTGCCGACCGATCCGAAGGGCCCGGGCATTGGAGCGGATTCGGACGAATCCGAAGCTCCCCTGGTGCTCGATGCGTGGTCCGGGCTGGAGGACGAGTTCGGGTCGCTGCCAGGCGCGGTCGAGACGGCGTTGGAACGCAGGTCGCGGCTTCAGGTGGCGCTGCGCGGGGCGATCAAGGCGGATGAATTCGGGGACTGGCTGACCGCGATCGTGGCGGGGGCGCAGGACTACCGGACGACCTCCACCCGAGTGCGAGCCCGGTTGCTTTCCCTCCTGGGCCCGGCCAGCGCGGGAGTGACCCGGCTGCCGACCGATCCGAACGGGGCGATCGACGGGGCCAGCGACCCTGACTTCGCCGCCTACCGCGCCGCCGTCGCGGGTTTGGGCAAGCTCCTGGGACGGGATCCCAAGACCGTGGCCTGGGTTCCGCGCCTGGCGGATTTCCAGGCGGGGAAGGGGACCAGCGCGGCGGACGGGCCGTTGTTGGTTTCAACCATCCGCTATTCGCTCGACCAGCTTGAGACCCGGTTGCGGGCGCTGGAAGCCGAGTGGACCCAGGCACCGCCTTCGGCTTCCCCGGCCGGGGATTCCGAGGGCGAGGGATCCGCCGTGTTGGCGGATGCATCCCGACAGGTGGCCCGGCTTGCGGGCGAGTTGGACGACACCGAAAAGCGGCTTCTGGAACTTGCCGATCTCCCGCTGCTGGTCCGACGGCTTGGAGAGCCCGCCGGGTTGGTGAAGGTCCTGCTGGGTGAACTGGGATCCGTGGGAACCGCGACCGTCGCCGCGCCCGCCGCACCTGTTGCTTCAACGGGCGGAAACGATCCGGCGACATCGCAGGTCGTTCCAGCGTCCCCGTCGCCCGGGCCACCGCCGTCGCCGGTGGACTCTTTCGTGGCCCGGTTCGCCGATCTGACGGCGAGTCTGCACCGTGTCTGGTTCGGGTTGCTCCTGACCCAGGGGGCTCGGTCGTTGCTCGACCAGGACTTCGCGGATCTTGCGACGGCCCTTCAGCAGGCGAGCGCCCGGGCGCAGGACGCATGGAAACAGGCCGACGCAGCGCTGACGTCGGCGTTTTCCGATCAGGTTTCCCGGGCGCTGAAGACCGCCTTCGACCAGGCCAGCCAGGCAGGGCGCGCGCCGGTTGCCGGGGTGAAGGCTTGGGTGGACGAGGTGGTGGGCAACGAGAGCGGGCTGGCCGCGCGCGCGCGGGATTTCGTGGCGGAGCTCGATTGGGTGCTTCGATGGACGCCCCGACACATCGCTCGCGTGGAGCGGGAAATCCGCGAGGCGGCCGCGGCGATGGAGGGTTTGCTTGAGCAGGTGGGCCGACTCGCGGTCCTGGCTCGGTCGCTGGCCGGCCAGCTCCCCGTCCCCGGGAGCACCTCGGCCGGCGCGGGCGAACCGGGGCCTGGGAGCACTTCGGGCGGAGCCGGAGCACCGGGCCCTGGAACGGGGGGCGGCGCAGGGGGTGGTGCGGGCGCCCCGGGGGAGGCGGGGTCGACGGAGGTGGTTGCCCGGTTGAAATCCCTGGAGGCGCGCCTTGCCGCCCTGCCGGAGGAGCCGCTTTGGGAGCGGATCGGGGAGCTTTTCGCGGCGGGTTTTCGCTCCGACTACACGGCTCCCGACGGATGGTCGGGGCCGCTGGCGATTGCGGCGTCGGCGATCGCGGTTTTGCCGCCTGCGTCGAATCCGGGGCAGGTTCCCGCCGAGTTCGGCGTGGAGATTTCGGGAACCCTTGAGCCCACACTTCCGGCCTGGGCCGGTTACGTCGCCAAAGTCCATGGCGCCGGCTACGGGACGGTGGATCCGTTGTGGCGTTTTGTGCTGGATCAACAGGCGGGGTGGCCATTCTCCGGAGGCGCCGAAGCAGACCGGGGCCGCTTGTTCAACGCGTATCCCTGGTTTTCCCGGATCCGGCTGGAGCAGGTGGCGCTCGCGGCGGAGGTTCAGGGCGGGCGTTCGTTCACGGCCCGGAACAGCTTTTCTCCGCTGGATCCGAAAGCTCCCTTCCAACCCTTCGGCGCGGTTCCGGTGATGGGCACGGAACTCGTGCTAGGCAACGTCGAAGTCCTTCGCCAGCGGCTGGCCTGCCTGACGCTTTTCCTGGAGTGGTTCGATCTGCCCGACCTGCCTGGGGGGTTCGCCGATTACTATCAGGACTACACCCGGGCTTTCCCGGACCGGCCTTTCGGCAATGAAGTTTTCAAGGGGCGTTTCGAGTGGATCCGGAACCGGGTCTGGGGTGCTCCGGCGGTCTGGGGGGAATTCTCGTCGGCGCTTTCCGGTTCGGGGTCCGGCGGCGGGACCCGTCCTCCCGCCGTGGAGTTGTTCTCGTGGGCTCCCCGGGTTCCGGGCTCGGGGACGTCGATGGCGACCGTGAACCCCCACGAAGGTTCCTGGAGCCCCGGGCCGCTGAAACCGGTCTCGCGCTTTTTCATGGCCCGTTTCCCCGGGGCGGAGGATGCCGGCGGACCGGCAGCGATCGGCTTTCGGCCGGACGTTCCGTTCGACGACCAGGCGGCCAACGGATTCCTGCGGTTGACGCTCTCCGATCCTGCCTACGCCTTCGGCCAGGCGGAGTATCCTGCCGTCGCCGCGGTCAACGCTGGCCTCTCGATCGCCACGACGGTTCCGGCGGACGGTGGTTCGACCTCCCCGCCGGCGACTTCTCCCGCGGGTTCCGGCGTGGCCATTGTTCCGCTGTCCGAGTTCGATCCGGGTCCCGACAACGGAACCCTGCTGGATCGCGTGGTGGCGGTGATTCTTTCGATCGATTCCACGGCTGGTTTGGCCGGGGACGTGCGGAAGCGTCTTTCCGACGACACTTGGGATTTCCTGAGGCGTTTCGAGCCGGATTTGACGCCCCCGGCTCCACCGCCGCCGCCCCCGCCGCCAGCCGGCAGTGCTTCGGTTCCGGCGGCGGACCCCGCCAAGCCGGTGGTGAGAATTCCTCCGCCTCGTCCGTACGTGCCCCGGATCAAGACGATCCGGTTCGACTCCGTGATTGCCGAGGAATCGAGCGGTTCCGGAGCTCCGGGCGGTCACGGGCCGCGTTTTTTTGCGCTGCATCCCTTCGGCATTTCGCGGCCGTTGATTCCCGGCCCATCCCTCCGGGACGCAGCGACTCCGGAGGTGACGATTGTTCCCGGGCATCGGGGTGAAGGAACGCTTTACGTTGGTCTGCAGGGGGTGCAGGCGCCCCGCGCGGTTTCGGTCCTGTTCATCGTCAAGGAGGGCAGCGGAGGGCGGGACGGTCCGCCGCCACCGGTGACCTGGTCGTTCCTGCGATCCGATCGATGGGTCGATTTTCCCGCGGCGCAGGTTCGCGATGAGACCGAGTCACTTACCGTGTCGGGTCTGGTGCGCTTCGACCTGACGGAAGGCGCGGATACCGACTCGATGCTCTTCCTGGGCAGCGTGGGGCTGTGCTGGCTGCGGGCGGTCGTTGAGCGGCACGGGGATCGTGTCTGTGAGATCGTTGCGGTGGCGACCCAGGCGGTCACGGCCTCTTACGAGAGCGGGGCCGATCCGCAAACGCATTTCCGGCAGCCCCTTCCCGCCGGAACCATCACGTCGCCGCTTCTGCCCGTCGCGGGACTGGCCGGAGTCCAGCAACCGGCGGCGTCCTTCGGGGGGCGGGCGCCGGAAAATCTGGGTGAGTTCCGGGCGCGCGTTCGTGAACGGCTCCGCCACAAGGGAAGGGCGGTGACGCCGTGGGACTACGAGCATCTGATGCTTCAGGAGTTCCCCGGGTTGTGGGTGGCGCGGTGTCTGCCTGCGACGCGCGGTTCCCGGGGGGCCAGCCCCGGGCAGGTCACGGTGGTGGTGGTTCCCGACAGGCGCGGGGCCAATGTCGATCCGCTGACCCCCGCGGCCGGCCGCGTTGCCTTGAGGTCCGCGACGGAATTTCTCAGCCGCCTGACCGATCCTTCGGTGTCCGTCGAGGTGGCCAATCCCGAGTATCTATTTCTGGAGGTGAGGGCGGTGATCGAATTGCAGCCCGAGGATGATCCGGGGCATTACCTGACCGTGCTTGGTGAATCCCTGGTGGGGGAGATCGCTCCGTGGCATGGGGGCGACATGCGGATCAACCCCTTCGTGCCCCGGCTGACGTTCGAGGGCCTGCGTGGATTCATCCGGCGTCAGCCGTACGTTCGGTCCGTGCCAAGACTCGCCCTCCGGCTTCGGCCGGCCGGGGATCCCGAAGGCGGGACCTGGCTCCTGGACAACTCGGATTGGATCCAACCGCCGCATCCAGGGGCGGTGATCACTTCCGCGCCACGGCATGTGCTCCTGCCCTCCACGACCGACCCGGACGAACTCGCCCAGTGGTTTCCGCCGGAGCCTGCGGGCAGTGATCCGGCCGGGGCCGGACCCGGGTCGTCCAGCCCGGAGCGTTCCGCGGAGGTGACTCCCCCCGTCACGCGGGTGGCGGTTGCAACTCCGGCGGATGCCTGGTTCATCGCGGGGGACGATCCTGTTCCGGACGTGCTCGGCGACCCCGGGAATTTCCCTGCCACGGAAACCAACCCCGAGCCGTGATGAACCCTTCGGATCCATCCCCCACGATCCGCGGACCCGATGCGTCCCTTGCTGAGGCGCTCGACTTTCGGGCGCTCCAGCGGATTGGCCTTGAGGCGATCGCGCGCACCGGAAGTGCTCATTGGACGGACTTCAACGAGCATGATCCCGGGATCACCATTCTGGAGGTCCTTTCGTTTGCGCTGACCGACCTTGGCTATCGTGCCGAGTTTCCGATCGAGGATTTGCTCGCGCCGGAGGCGGGCGGGGGCCTGGATCCGGAGGGGAATGGGTTTCACACGGCCCGCAGGATTCTCACCGCGAGTCCGGTGACACTGGCCGACTTTCGACGCCTCGTGGTGGATGTCCCCGGGGTTCGGAACGCCTGGGTGGAGCAATGGCCGGACCCCTTGAATCCGATCCGCGGACTGCTCCGAATCCGGGTCGATCCCACGCCGGATCTGGCGGCACGATTGCGTCCGTTGGACGCCCTGGATGGGGTCCCGGGGGCGGATCTGGACCGGGTTCTCGGCGCGGGACTCGACGCATGGAACGCCGCGGCGGGCCAGGAACCTCCCACGGTTCCGGACGATTTCGCCCGGGCCCTGCTGGTGATCTGGGGATTTCCGGAGACGAACCTGACGGAGTTGGTCCGTGTGCTGCGGGCGTTCGTGGGCGTGTCCCGTGCTGCCATGGACGAATTGGTGGCCTGGGTGGCCTATCTCCGGCAGGCAGGGCCACGGCTCGACGGCGAGGAACGGCGGGATCTCGTGGAACGTACCGCCGCGACACTGGTCGCGTCCCGGCTTCTTCCCGAATCGACCTGGGAACCGCGTGGCCTGCGGCAGGCCCTGGGCGCGATCCTTGAAGCGGGAAAAGTCCGGAGTGACTTGGTGGGCCGAATCCGGGAGGTCTTCTGGCGCCACCGGGGGCTCGGCCAGGATCTGGTGCAGGTGCTCGTCCGCCGCGCTGCGGTCGTGACGTTCTCCTTCGAGTTGCGGCCCGTGCCCGGGGCCGACCTTGCGTCCACGGCGGCCCGGGTGCTCCTTGTCCTGGAAGGTTTCCTCAACCGGCCGGTCCGGTTCCTCACCCAGGAACAGGCCCTGGCCGCCTGCGGTGGAGAGGTGGGAGCCCTGTTCGACGGCCCCGCACTGCGGCATGGGTTTCTGTCCGAGTCCACGCTGCTCGACCCGCCGCCGGTCCTGCACGCGGCCGAATTGCAGAGGGCGCTGGAGGAAATTCCGGAGGTCGCGTGGATCAGCGACCTGCGCATGGCGGCTTCGCCCGCCGCGCATCCCGACATCAATCCCGTCTGGCTCGGTGAACTGCGCTTTCCTGAGGACGTCCGTCCGGAGCTGGCACCGGCGAACCGCCATCGGATTCGCCCGTCGGTCGCGGCGATGGAACTGCGGCAGGCAGTCGACGATTCGCGACATCGTGAAGGGGAGTTCCGCCTGGCGCCGCGCGACCGGGACTGGCCGATTCCGCAGGGCACGTTCCGCGATCCTGGACACTACGTCAGTGTGCAGCGGGACTTTCCGTCCTTGTACGGACTGGAACCGAACGCCCTGCCCGCGAGTGTGGGGGCGGAGAGGCTGTCGGAGGTGAAGCAACTTCAGGCGTACCTCCTGATCTTCGATCAGATCCTGGCCAATTTCCACGCGCAGCTGGCTCATCTCGGCTCGCTGTTCTCCTGGGATCCCGCGGTGCGCCAGACCTGTTTCACGCAGGGGCTCACCTCGGCGGTCGGGGCCCTTGCCGATCTCCTTCTGGATTATCCCCTGGCGCTTCCCTCCGACTCCGCCGCACGGGAGCGGGTCCTGGAGCGGGCGCGGCAAGGATACCTTCGAAAGCTGGCGGCGATGCGCGAGGATCCGTCGACCTTCGTGAGGCGTCGGAACGAGTTTCTCGATCATCTCCTCTTCCGGTTTGGCAGGAGTCTGGATGATTTCACCCTTTACCTCCGGGACGAGCGTCCGGGCAGCCACGGCGAGGAATCGATCCGGGTGAAACAGTCGATGCTTGCCGATTACTGCGCCTTGAGTTCCGGGCGAGGCTGCGGTGAACGCCACGGCTTCGAGGATCCGATCCGGGATCAGTACTCCGGACTGCGCCGCTGGATCGCCACGGCCCTGGATTTTCCGACCGAGACGACGGCCACCCAGGAGTTTCTCGGGCGTTTCGTCGGGGCCCCGCGGGAGGGGGACAACCCCGCTCGTCCCGCGACGAGCCGGTACGCGTTGGGAACAGTCGATGGGACCGCGATCGACGTCCGGGAAATCACCCGCTTCGGCCGCGATCTTGACCGCTACACGGTGCAGCCTCCGAAGTTGCCGGAGGAGGGTTACCGCCTCTTTCTTCAGCGCCCGCCGTCGGCGGCCTATCGTGTGGACGAGGTTTTTCCCGACGCGGACTCCGCGTTCGCCGCGCGTCGGGACCTTTGCGATTTCGTCCGGAAATACGACCGGGCGAGTGAACGCGTCGATCTGGTCGAGCACGTGCTGCTGAGACCCGGACCGGACGAAGCGGTCTACGGCCTGCGGTTGTTGGATGGGGGCGGCCGGGTGTGGATGTCGACCCCGGACTGGCACCGGCTGGCCGCGTTCGAACCGATCGGGCCGCGGAATGACGAGGGAGCGATCGGGTACATCGTGGAGCTTCCGGAGGGCGCCGA
>CAYZAE010000045.1:36804-40236 GCA_964476125.1 uncultured Verrucomicrobiota bacterium
CGGCCGATCGTGGAGGCGGCGGGGAGTTCCTGGCCCGAAGCGGTCCTTCGTGATCCCTACTCGGGGGTGGCGTCCCTGGTGATTCCGGATTGGCCGTCCCGTTTCCAGGATCCGTCCTTCGCGGCCCGTCTCGCAACGACGGTTCTTCGTGAGGCTCCGGCGCATGTCTGGGTCCAGCCTGTCTGGTTGGAGCACGGCGAGTACCAGCGGTTCAACCAGCTGTTCCTCACGTGGCGGCGTCGAATGTCGGAGCCCGGTCCGGCCCGGGATCTTGCCGCCCGCGAGCTCCTGGCCTTCCTCATGCAGCCCCGCGCTGGCAGGTGATCGGCCATGGACCTCGATCGCCATCGTCTCTTCCGCCTGCGGGTCGACTGTGTTCTGGATCCCTCCCAGGATCCGCGCGGCTTGCAGGATCGGTTGAGCCGTCTGATCCGGGATCCGCTGTCGGCGGGAATGACCGCGGTGTTCGACGAGCGTTCCGATCCCTCGACGACCCTGCGCATCGATCGCCTCGAACTCGATCTCGGCAGCATTCCCCTCGATCGACTCGAGACCGAATTTCCGGAGCGGGCCCTCCAGGCGTTGCGGGAGGCTCTTGAACAGCACCTGCGGCCGACCGTTGGTGAAACCGCCGGGGCCGTGGATTCCGGGAAGGCGGAGTCCGGGCCGCAGGCGGTGTCCGTGTTCCTTGGATGGGTCGATACCGGTGCCCTGCCGTGGTGGGTGGTGGGTGCGGACGAGAAGAGCGCAGCCGACTGGTTGACCCTTGCTCTCGAGGCCGATTCGCACGCCACCCGGGCCGGACTGCGTTCGCGTCTGCGTCGGGAGGGGGTGCGCAAGCGCTTGGCGGGCTCCTTCCTCGACGAGGAAATGCCGGGGTTTCTCGAGTTCCTGAATCCGGTGGCAGCCCCGGCTCTCGATCGTTTCGCCCGGGTTCTCCTCGAGCATGGGGCGCGCGCGCCAAGGCCAGCTGAGGCGTCCCGCCGGTTCCGCAATCAGGTCTGGGAATCGATCCTTGCCGAGGTCGCGCGCACACCCGAGGGGCCGCCCGAGTGGCGCGCCGTCATCCGTCGGTTGGGGGCTTTGTTTGCGGACGCTCCCGATCGCCGACGGGGTTCGGTGCGACCGCTGTTCCGCGCGTTGCTGGCCGGACTTCCGCGTTCCGGGGGCGGGATCCGCATTCCGACGGGGGCGCGGAACCTGACGGCCTTCGAGCCTTCTGCAACGGAAACACCCGCCGACCCCGCCTCCCTGCCTGGATCTCCCCACCCGCCACCGGACCCCGCCATTCCCCGGGAAGTGGAGCCGCCCGAGATTCCCGTGTCCTGGCGCGCATGGGCCGCTGCCGGCTCGATCGGCGAATGGCCGGATCCACGGGGACGTGAATCGGACTGGGTGGCCTGGTGTGATTTCCTGGCCCGGACCGAGCCTCGGCGTTTCCGCGACCTGATCGAGGTGCTTGGGATGGCGGGACCGGTGGGGCGCCGGTTTCTGGAGATCCTTCCGGCACCGCTCCTGGCCCCGGGCTTCGACCTGCTTCGCGGCGCGGTTCCCTCCTTTCTTGCGGCGTGGTTGGACGATTCGGCGGGTGAGAAGACGTCGCCGGAACCGGACGCCGAATCCGGCGGGGCGGCCGTTCGGGATGCCCGGAGGTTCGGCCTCCTTCGGGCGCCTGGGCACGAGTCGGGATGGCTCCAGGATCCCCCGACCGTGCTTCGTTTTCTTTTGCGGTCCGGCGTGGTCCCTGCGGAGGAAAGGACCGCTCCGGCTGGGGTGCGGGCCTGGAACAGGATCCGGACCCGGCTCGCCCGCGAGGTCGTGCCGGCGGATCTGGTCCGTGTTTGGGCGGCGCTGGAAGAACAGGCACCGTGGGCTTCTGTTTCCGATTCGCGGACCGGACCCGTCGTCCTCGGCGAGGCCGAAGCGTCGGGGGTGGCGTCCGGGGCGGCGTCGGAGGCGGCGTCGGGTGTGTCGTCCGAAGGGAAGGGGCATTCCGGGGTTGAACAGGGGAGCGGCTTGCCGCGAGCCCTCATGGCCGGTTTTGTGGAGGCTCTCCGGGAACACCTGATCCGGGTGGTGGCGTTCTTGGCAGGACCCGATCCCACACCCCTCCCGACCTCCGCCGATCTCGCGACCCTCGTCCACGACGCGCTGACTGGGAGCGGGGTGGAGTGGGTGAGTCAGGAGGCTATCCTGGTTCGAACCGCGGAATCCCTTGCCCGACGTTGGAATGTCTCCGTCCCGGACCTCCTGGAGGCATGGGACCGGCGGATCGTCGATCCGGCGTCTTCGATTCCGCAGGCGGCATTCTGGCGGTCGCTTGTCCGATCCGCGCTTCGCCGACTTCGCATCGAGGCGGATGCCGATCCCGGGGGGATGATTGCCGGGGAGCCGGGGCAGGGGGCTGAAGGTTCCCACGGGAACGCCGAGCGCTTCGCCGAGTTCATCAATTTCGTCCGCCATCAATCGTTGCCCACGGGCCTTTCGTGGGTGGAGTTCCGTGATCGCCAGCTGGCCTGGGCCGTCCTTGGGACGGAGGTGCTGCGGACCTGGCTCCGTCGCCACTGGAGCGATCCCAGGGTGCGCGAGTTCCTGGTTCTCCAGGGCGACGAGGAACTTCTGGTCGCGTGGCTCGATCTGGGCGAGACGGGGGCCGGTTTCCACGCCCGTGCCTTGCGAAACTATGTTCTCGCCGCGAGTCCCGAACCGCCTCGTGAGATCGTCTCGAGCCTTGAGTATTGGCGGACGGCCACCCGCATTTTCGTCGAGCAACGGGCTCACGGTTATCGCACCCGTCGGTTTCTGGTCGCGGTCCTGCAAGCGCTGGGAGGGGAGGCGCGCGACTCCCGGAGAGCGTGGGTCACCCAGCACCTGCCCTGGGCGGTCCGACCGGAACTCCCGGCAGGTCGACTGCTGCACGGTCTCGTGCTCGCCCATCTTGCCGGGGCGCCCAGCGAGGTCCCCGAGGCTTCATCGACCCTCCCCGCAAGCGAGGCGGAGTCCTTCGCGGCGTCGCTCGAATCCTGGATCCTGCGTGAGGAGTCCGGTTCCGGAGCGTCGCAGCCGTGGACCGACGAGGATCGCCGGGTCGCGCGGGGGTGGGGGCAGGCCGGCCCGGATCCGCTTCGAGTCTGGTTGCGCTCGGATCCCCGGCGTCTCGCGAGCCTGGTGCGGCGGGTCGAGCAGGCGGGGGATTTTGGGGTTGTCCTCGCCGGCGTGGCCGGTCAGGCCCGGGCCTTTCTTGCGGACCTGGCGGTGCTCGCCGGCGAGGTTTCGTTCGAGCCCGGATCCACGTCGTCCACGTCGCGTTCCGTTTGGCCGGTGGCAGTGCGGGAGGGCCTGCTTGCGTTGGCGCTTGAACTCGGAGCCGGGACCGCCCCCGCGACCGCCCCCGGGCTTCCATCCGGGACTCCATCCGGAACTCCATCCGGA
>CAYZAE010000046.1:0-16954 GCA_964476125.1 uncultured Verrucomicrobiota bacterium
CGGCGTTTGGCCGGACGGTGCACCTGAAGAGCGGCGGTTACATCGTCATCGACGAAACCGAAGCCCTGGTGGCCATCGACGTGAACACCGGCAAGCACAAGTCCGGCAAGGACCTCGATTCGACCATCCTGCAGGTCAATCTGGAGGCGGCCGACGAGATCGCCCGCCAGCTGCGACTGCGCAATGTCGGGGGGTTGATCATCCTCGACTTCATCGACATGCGGCATCCGAAGGACCAGCGCGCGGTCTACAACCGCCTGCGGGATGCGCTTCGCCGGGACAAGTCCAAGACCCACCTGCTGCCCATCTCGCCGCTCGGCCTGCTTGAAATGACGCGCCAGCGCCAGACCGAGAGCGTGCAGTCGTCGGTTTATGATGACTGCCCGTATTGCAAGGGCCGCGGACGCGTGAAGAGCGCGGAGACCATGAGCGTGGAAATCCAGCGCAAGCTGGTGGAACTGCTCCGCAAACGGCCGCGGGACGAGTCCGATTTCCAGCTTCGGATCGTGGTGCATCCGACGGTTTACGAGCGGATGCGTCGCGAGGACGAAAAGTTCATCATCGGCATCGAGAAGAAATTCTTCGGCCGCATCTCGTTCCGTCCGGATCCGGGGATCCACGCGGAGCATTTCAAGATCATCAACGCGGTCACCAACGACGAACTCGCCGGGGTGGGCTGAACGTCCATTTCCGGGACCGGCTTCACTTCGTGAAATCGATGTGTCCCAGGGTTCTCCGGTGGCTCACCGGAGTGTGCGGGGGGACGGGTGCGTCTCCGGGATCGGCCCGGATTTGCGTCCGTGCCCCCGTTTTCGTTGCTGTGCTGGGAATGGGTCTGCTGGCTTCCGGTTGCCACGGGAGGGGAGCGAGCGTGGGACTGGCGGAAGCCCGTCGGTTGTCCAAAGCCAATATGACCTTCAGCGACTCCGCTGCCTTCCGGTACTCGAACCGGTTCTGGCCGCAGTCGGAACCTGGCAGCGCTTCGTCGGGCGGAGCGCAGGCCGCCGGTTGCACCTCCTGCCGATGACGAGGCGCGGCACCTGCCGGTCGGGAACCAGGGTGGCGTCCGGCCGGGGCATCGTGCATTGCGGCTGGGATTGGTTTCTCGGGTTCCTGTTTGGCGTTTGTCTTGCGGGCCAGGCGACGGCGATTGATCCGGGGCAGATGAAGTTTCGCACCTGGCCTGACGGTGCGGAGGTCCTGGTTTCGCGTTGGGCGGGTGAGATCGTGATTCTGGATTTCTTCGCCCCCTGGTGCCTGGGCTGCCGGGAGACCACGGCCAGCCTGGAGCGGGACGTGGCGGCCCACTATCGGGCGCAGGGCGGAAACCCTGCCGGCCATCCCGTGCGCGTGGTGGTGGTGAATGTAGATGCCTCCGACGCCCGGCGAACGGCGGCCTATCTCGAATCATCCGGGGCGCGTGAGGCGCTGGTCGATCCGTTGGGGGCGGCCTGTGAGTCGCTGGGGGGGAGGGTGCTGCCTTTCGTGGTGGTGCTCGATGGCACCCGGGCGTCCGGAGCAGAGGGCTGGCGGGTCGCGCTTCGGGAGCCGGACTATCCCGGGCCTGCGCCCGTGCGTCGGGCGGTGGATGCAGTGGGGGCGCTTGCGGAACCCCACGGTGGCGACGCGCTCAGAACGGGAGAGGCATCCTCCCTGGGGGCGGCCCGCCGCGCGGGTGAAGCGGAGATGGAGGCCGAGGTTCAGGTCTCGGAGGATGTCCGGATTCTCGGGGCCACGGTGGGTGTTCGCGAACGCCGCGGTGCCTGGGAGGGGCGGGTGCAGTGGGACGGAGTGCTGTTCGACGTCGATTTTAAACCCGGCCCTGAGGACTTCCGGTTAAGTGGGGGCGATCGGCGGGAGGGGCAATCGGGCGCGAGTGCGGAGGTCGGGTATCGCCTTGGACCCGACTGGCAGGCGGCGGTTTCCGGAGGCGCATACGCAGGGTTCGCGAACTTCCGGTCGGTGTGGTTGGACGAATATTACCGCCAGCTTTTCGAGACGGTGCCGGGGTATCGCACTGCCGAGCCTTCGGGGCATCACGTCAGGGCGCGGATCCGGCGCGACGCCATGCCGGTGCTGGGGCGGGTGCAGGCGGGCGCGGGATATCAGGTGGATGACGTTTCGCCGGGGTACGAGAAACCGATCCGGCAACCCCTGATCCGGTACGAGGACCGACTGGTCACCTGGACGGGGCATGCCTCGGCCGAACAGACAATCGGACGCGGGTTGCGGTGGATGAATCAGGTCACGCTGACCTCGACCACGGGACGGGAGTTGCGGGTGGGTTGGGAAAGTTCGGTGAATGTCGCGTTGGCGGAGCATTGGGTGGCGCGGGGTGTCGGGGCATTCACCGCTGAATCCCCCGGATTCACGGCATGGTCGGTGGGCGGCAACGTGGATTGGGATCTGGAGGATCGCTGGTTCTTCGGGGTGGGTGGACGGCGTTATGCGGACAACGGTCAGTTGGATCCAACGCAGCCCGAGTCGGCCGCCGCGCCACCGATCGACACCTGGCAGGCCTGGATGGCGGTTCGCTGGCAGGGGGAGCGGTGGATGGCGAAACTTCAGGGGGGGCCTTATTGGACCGAGCACCACGACGTCACGGATGCCGGGGCGGGATCGCTGGCCCAGCTGTACCGGGACCGGACGTGGGTCTCGCTTTTGTTGTCGGTTGGGTTGAGGTTTTAGCCATTGCCATGAAGAAGCGCATGACTTGGGTTGGCCTGAGCCGTGTCCTGTCTCTCGGTTTCCTGTTGTTTTCCGAGTTCGGGGCTTCGGGTCAGGGGGTTCCCGTGGGCGGGTTGGCCCGTGATTTCACGGTCACGGACCGGCGCACCGGAAGTCCGGTCCGTCTGCGGGATTTCGAGGGGTCCATCGTGCTGTTGGATTTCTTCGCCTACTGGTGCGGTCCGTGCGTCCGTTCGTCGCCGGACGTGGAGCGCAACATCCGCCAGCACTACCTGGCCGCCGGGGGGAATCCCTCAGGCATTCCGGTGGTGGTGCTTTCGGTGAACATCGAGGAAACGAATCCGGGGGCGACCGATTCCTTCGTGCGCAGCGCGGGATTGGAAACGGTGGTGAACGATTTCACGGGCAGCGCGTACGACCAGTTCGCGACGGGAGGAATTCCGCTGTTCGTCGTGATCAACGGCGCGTCGAACGCCACCACCCACAAGGCCTGGGAGGTGCTTTACCGGGGGGCCGGTTATCCCGGGGCCATGGCGCTCCGTGCGAAAATCGATTCCGTGAAAGCAGCGTCCCTGGGTCCGGTCCTGACCGGGCAGCCCACCGATCTGGAGGTGACGATCGGCGGGACGGCGAGGTTTTCGGTCACCGTTCAAGGGGCGGGTCCTTACACCTACGCCTGGCGCCGGGACCGGGTCCCGATTCCCGCGGCCACGAACGCGGTTTTCACCATCCCTTCGGCAAGGGCCACGGACGCAGCTGCGTATTCCGTGGTGGTGTCGGGTCCGAGCGGTTCCTCGATCAGTCGCGAGGCCCGGCTGACCGTGACCACCGGGTCCACGCCTCCACCTGCCGGATCCGGGTTCCCGGATCCCGCCCTGGAGGCAGCCGTTCGGCAGGCCCTCGGCATTCCCAACCGTTCCCTCACGGTCGCGGACCTGCTGACCTTGAAAAGCCTGGTCAGTCCGGCATCCAACGGGCGTCGGATCGTCGATCTGCGGGGATTGGACCGGGCCACCGGCCTGGTCACGCTCGACCTCACCGGCCATGACCTCATCGATCTTTCCCCGCTGTCCAAGCTCAGCCAGCTCCAGAACCTGGTGCTGAACCAGAATTCCCGGTTGGCCTCCCTGACCCCGGTCGGAGGGTTGGCGGGCCTGCGAAGCCTGCAACTGCGGGAGACTGGGATTACGGATGCCGGGCCGCTGGCAGGCGCGACGCAGTTGGTCGAACTCGATCTGGCCTCCACCCGGGTGCGGGATGCGGGGCCGGTCGCCGGGTTGAGGTTTCTCAGGAAACTGACGCTCAACGACACCGGCGTGACGCGGCTCGAGCCCCTGGCCGGACTGGGGAATCTGACCAGCCTCTACGTGTCGGGAACCGGGGTGACGGATTTTTCCGTGCTTCCCCGACTGCCCTTGCTGGCAAACCTCTCCGTCGCTCGAACCCGGCCCTCGGATTTCCGGTGGCTCGCCGGGTTGAAGGCGGTGTCCGCGGTGGATCTTTCCTTCACGGAGCTGCCGAGCCTGGACCTGGTTCCACGACTGGCGGAGCTGACCTGGTTGTCCGTGAGCGGAAATCCGCTCCGGGATTTAAGCCGCCTGCGGGAGGCGGTTCGGTTGGATCATCTGGCCATCGGTTCGCTCGATCTTGAGACGCTTCCGGAACTGCCGCCCCCGGCGGGGGTCCTTTCGTTGGATATCAGTGCCAACCGGTTGCGCAACCTGACGAGGCTGTCGGGGGCTGTGAAAACCGGTTACCTGTACGCTCAAGGCAATCAGGTGGAGGATCTTGCGCCGTTGCTGGAGCTCCCGGGTCTGCGCCAGGTTTATCTGGAGTCCAACTGGCTGGACCTCGGTCCCGGAGGGCGCGGCGCGGAGCAGGTCTCCCAGCTGAAGGCCCGGGGCGTGGTGGTGGGTGTTTCCCGCCAGTCGTTCGGAGTGGCGGCCCGGGCGGTCCGCCGTCCGCGACCCGGGATTGCCGTGGAGCTTCGGGGGCGGGCGGGCAAGGAGGTGGATGTCTACCGGTCGGCCAATCTCTTGGATTGGAATTACTTCGCCCGTGTTCCCCTGGGTCAGGGCGAGACCGAATTTCAGGACTCGGGAGGGGGAGGGGCCCGGTGGTTCTATCAGTTCCAGCCGGTGCCGTGAGTTGGGGGGTGGTTGTTGTTCATGGGAACAATGAACCGAATTCAAACGTTTTCCCGCGGCGTTGGGCTTGTGTCGTTGAGGGGTAGCTTCGCATTGTTGGCCCGTGCTTCTGGACCGATACGAGCCGGGGGATTTTTTCGATGAAATGGTGACCGCGGGCGGTGAGGTGCGCCCCCACTATCGGCGGTTTTTCCAGCGATTCGGCGAGCTCAAGCGTGACGAGTTCGACCGGAAACGCGAGGCGGTGGACCTGGCCTTCATGCGCCAGGGCATCACGTTCAACGTTTACGGGGATCAGCAGGGGACGGAGCGCATTTTTCCCTTCGACCTGATCCCGCGGATCATTCCGGCGAGCGAGTGGGAGCGGGTGGAGGCGGGGCTGATCCAGCGCATCACGGCGCTGAACATGTTCCTGCACGACATCTATCACGGTCAGAGGATCCTGAAGGAAGGGGTGATCCCGCCGTTCTACGTTCTCTCGGCCAAGCATTTCCGGCGTGAGATCGTGAACTTCAATGTCCCGAAGGACATTTACATGCACATTTGCGGCACGGACCTGATCCGGGACCGGGATGGCAATTACCTCGTTCTCGAGGACAATGGCCGCTGTCCCTCGGGAGTGTCGTACGTGCTCGAGAATCGGCGGGCGATGCGACGCAGTTTTGCGGGCCTGTTCGAGGCGGTGGGCGTCCGGCCGGTGGCCAACTACACCGACGTCCTGCTCAAGACCCTGATGAATACCGCCCCGGCGGGGGTGGCGGAGCCGACCATCGTCCTGCTCACGCCCGGGCCCCACAACAGCGCCTATTTCGAACACACCTATCTGGCACGCCAGATGGGCATCGAGATTGTTGAAGGCCGGGACCTCGTGGTTTCCGACAGCCGGGTCTACATGCGGACCACCAAGGGCCTCCAGCCGGTGCACGTGATCTACCGCCGCATCGACGACGATTTCCTGGATCCGACCGTGTTCCGGAAGGATTCTATCCTCGGCGTTCCGGGGCTGGTGCATGCCTACCGGGCGGGGAACGTGAGCCTGGCGAATGCGATCGGGACCGGCATCGCGGACGACAAGGTCATGTACTACTTCGTCCCGAAGATCATCCGGTTCTATCTGGGACAGGATCCGATCCTGGACAACGTGCCGACCTACCTGGCGAGCGAGGAGTCGGACCGCAAATACATTCTCGATCATCTGGATCAGCTGGTGGTGAAGGCGGCCAATGAGTCGGGCGGTTACGGCATGCTCATGGGACCGAAGGCGACCCAGGCTGAAATCGAGGAGTTTCGGACCCGGATCATCGCGGACCCCCGCAATTACATCGCGCAACCCATGATCTCGCTTTCGCGGCATCCGACGCATTGCGACGAGAATTTCGAGGGCCGCCACATCGATCTGCGCCCGTTCATCCTGAGCGGTGAAAAGAATTTCGTGCTGCCCGGCGGACTGACGCGGGTCGCGTTGAGGAAGGGATCGCTGGTGGTGAACTCTTCCCAGGGCGGTGGCAGCAAGGACACCTGGGTGCTTTACGGCGACGAGTGATCCGAACACCGGCCCACCGGCCCGGCAACGGGAGCGGGCCCGGGTATCAACAAGCAGGAAGCGGAAAGCAAGTGTCGGGAGTCGAGAATTGAGGGAAGAACCATGCTGAGCCGAGTTGCGAATTCACTGTTCTGGATGAGTCGCTACATCGAGCGCGCGGAGAACACCGCGCGCATCGTGGACGTCAACCTGCAGTTGCTCCTCGACTTCCGGAATCTCGATGACCGGCGGTTGGCCGAGCACTGGGTGCCGATCGTGCAGAGCACCGGTGATGAGGAGTTGTTCTTCGAGCTCTACTCCGCCGCCAATGGACAGACGGTCACCGAATTTCTGGTGTTCCGGCAGGAGAACCCGAATTCCATTGCCAGCGCGGTTTCCGAGGCGCGGGAAAACGCCCGCATGGTCCGCGATCAGGTCACCGTGGAGATGTGGGAGGAGATCAACCGGCTCTATCTCTTCTTCCGCTCCCCCCAGGCGCGCGACATGTGGAGCTCCGCCCCCGACGAGTTCTGCAACGAGGTGAAGCGGTCGTCGTTGTACATCCAGGGGCTCGTCCATGGCACGGTCATGCGGAACGAGGGACGCTATTTCATGGAGGCGGGCCGTTATATTGAGCGCGCCGACAAGACCACCCGAATTCTCGACGTCCGCTACCAGACCCTGCCTGCCCGCGGTTTGCCGGGTCCCATCACGGAAACCGATGCGCTCGAGTGGGTGGCCGTGCTCCGCTCGTGTTCCGCGCTCGACGCCTATCGCCAGACCTACGGCGCCGACGTGCATCCCGCGAAGATCGGCGAATTGCTGGTGCTTTCCGACGAGTTTCCCCGGTCCGTGCGCAACTGCGTCGCCCGGTTCGACTCGGCGCTCCGCAGCATCGCGGGCACGCCCTCGCATCGTTTCACGAACACGGCCGAGAAACTCTCGGGCCGACTGCTCGCGGAACTTCAGTTCAGCACCGTCGAGGACATTTTCGCCCCCGGGCTTCACGAGCATCTGGACCAGCTTCAGATCAAGCTCAACTCCATGGGGGATGCGTTGTTCGAGGCCTACATCTTCCTGCCCTACCTCGAAGCGGAACCCGAGGGACAGCGGCAGCAGTAGGTTCGGAGCCAGGCGTTCGGAGATCGGAGATCGGAGATCGGAGTTCGGAGTTCGGAGTTGGGGATCGGGGTTCCTGGTTCGGATCCCGGGGGGGATTGTCGGTCGCGGTGGTTGCTTTCAAACATCGAGGAGATCATGGCCATTCATGTCGCGCTGCATCATCGGACGTCCTACAAGTACGACCGTCTCGTCAACGTGGGGCCGCAGGTGGTTCGACTTCGCCCGGCGCCGCACTCGCGGACCCGCATTCTGAGCTATTCGCTGCGGGTCGCTCCCGCGAAGCACTTCATCAACTGGCAGCAGGATCCGCAGTCGAACTTCCTCGCCCGCCTGATGTTTCCGGAGCCGACCCGGGAATTCGTGGTGGAGGTGGATGTGGTGGCCGAGATGTCGGTGTTCAATCCGTTCGATTTCTTTCTCGAGCCTGACGCGGAGCGGTTTCCGTTCCGGTACGACGGTTCGCTGGAGCACGAACTGGCCCCCTTCCAGCTCCTGGGGCCTGCGACGCCTCATTTCCAGGCGTACTTCGAGGAGGTGCGAGAGTTCCTGCTGGGGGCTTCGGCGAAAGCCGCCGGGAACGAGGATGGGCGGATCCGCACCATTGATTTCCTGGTCGGGATCAACCAGCGCCTCTGGAAGGACATCCGGTATCTGATCCGGCTGGAGCCCGGGGTGCAGGCGCCGGAGGAGACCCTTTCGAAACGAAGCGGTTCCTGCCGCGATTCGGCGTGGTTGTTGTGCCAGTTGTTCCGCCAGTTCGGTCTGGCCTCGCGGTTTGTCAGCGGCTACCTGATCCAGCTGACCGCCGATGTGAAATCCCTCGACGGACCAAGCGGGACGGAGAAGGACTTCACCGATCTCCATGCCTGGTGCGAGGTGTATCTCCCGGGCGCCGGCTGGATCGGTCTGGATCCGACCTCGGGCTTGCTGGCGGGCGAGGGGCACATTCCGCTCGCGGCGACGCCGGACCCGCAGAGTGCGGCGCCCATCTCGGGGTTGGTGGACGAGTGCGAGTGCGAGTTCAACGTGGAGATGCGGGTCACGCGCATCCATGAATCGCCCCGGGTCACCAAGCCGTACACCGAGGAGCAGTGGCAGGACATTGCGCGCCTGGGATACCAGGTTGACGGCGATCTCAAGCGATACGACTGCCGGCTCACCATGGGAGGGGAGCCGACCTTCGTGTCGATCGACGACATGGATGGTCCGGAATGGAACACCCTGGCGCTGGGCCCCACCAAGGCGCGCCTGGCGGATGTCCTTATCCGGCGGCTGAAGGATCGCTTTGCCACCGGTGCGTTCCTGCATTTCGGGCAGGGGAAATGGTACCCGGGCGAGTCGCTGCCACGCTGGTCTTACGGCTGTTACTGGCGTGGGGATGGGGAACCGGTCTGGGTTCGTCCGGAACTGCTGGCGGAGACCACGCGGGATTACGGTTTTGGCGAGGCGGATGCGGAGCGGTTCATTCGGGAACTCTCCGAACGGTTGGGCTGTGGTGCGAAGTGGATTCTCCCCGGCTACGAGGATGTCTGGTACTACCTCTGGAAGGAGCGGCGCCTGCCGGGGAACGTGGATCCCTTCGATTCAAAGCTCGAAAACGAGGAGGATCGCGCCCGCCTGGCGAAGGTCTTCGAGCAGGGCCTGGCCAAGGTCGTGGGGTACGTCCTCCCCCTTCAGCGCAGTCAGAGCGCCGGGGTTTCCGCCTGGACCAGCGGTCCCTGGTTTCTCAGGCCGGAGCGCATGTATCTCATTCCCGGCGATTCCCCGATGGGTTTCCGTCTTCCGCTGGATTCCCTCCCCTGGGTGAAGCCGGGGGATTACCCGTACCTGAATCCGACGGAGCCATTCGAACCCCGCTCCCCCCTGCCACCCCGGCAGTCGCTGGTTCCGAACCGGGGACCGGTCCCGGCCGGCCTGGCGTCGCGCAGCGAACTTCGGCAGCAGCTCCGGCACCCGGGAGGGGAGGGGGTCGGGCCTGTGGCGGCGGAGGAACTGCCCAAGCCGGTGCGGGGTGAGTCCGCCGACTGGGTGGTGCGCACGGCTTTGTGCGTGGAGTCGCGTCAGGGGCGGTTGCATGTGTTCATGCCGCCGACGGAGACGCTTGAGGATTACCTGGGGTGCGTGGCGGCGGTGGAGGCGACGGCGGAGGCGTTGGATCGGCCGGTGGTGATTGAAGGCTACGCGCCGCCGCATGATCCGCGGCTCAACGTGCTGAAGGTGACCCCCGACCCCGGGGTCATCGAGGTCAACATCCATCCCGCCAAATCCTGGGACGAGATGGTGCGGCACACCGAGGTGCTCTACGAGGAGGCTAGGTTGGCGCGCCTGGGCACGGAGAAGTTCATGGTCGACGGTCGCCATACCGGGACCGGGGGTGGGAATCACATTGTGCTGGGGGGTGCCACGCCTGCGGATTCGCCGTTCCTGCGCCGTCCGGACCTGCTTCGCAGCCTGCTGGGCTACTGGCAGAATCATCCGTCGCTCTCCTTCCTGTTCAGCTCCATGTTCATCGGGCCCACCAGCCAGAATCCCCGGGTGGACGAGGCCCGCAACGATTCGCTGCGGGAGCTGGAGCTCGCGTTCCGGCAGGTGCCGGATTTCGGGTACGCCCAGCCCTGGCTGGTGGACCGCCTGTTCAGGAATCTGCTGATCGACGCCAGCGGCAACACGCACCGGGCGGAGTTCTGCATCGACAAGCTGTATGCCCCGGAGGGTGCGACGGGACGGCTTGGGCTGCTGGAGTTGCGGGGGTTTGAGATGCCGCCGCATGCCCGCATGAGCCTGGCGCAGCAGCTCCTGCTCCGGACGCTGATCGCGCGCTTCTGGAAGACACCGTACGAAAACCGCCTCGTGCGCTGGGGCACGGACATCCATGACCGCTGGATGTTGCCACATTTTGTCTGGGGCGATCTGGTGGACGTCGTGGAGGACCTGCAGCGGAGCGGGTATCCGATGAAGCCGGAATGGTTCGAGCCGCATCTCGAATTCCGGTTCCCGCAGTTCGGGGATCTCAACGTGAAGGACATCCATCTCGAGCTCCGGCAGGCCCTCGAGCCCTGGCACGTGCTGGGCGAGGAACCGGGCGGAGGTGGCACGGTGCGCTACGTGGATTCCTCGCTGGAACGCGTCCAGATCAAGGTGCGCGGTCTCATCGACTCACGGCATTCCATCTGCGTGGGGGGCGTGGCGGTGCCGTTGCATCCAACGGGCACGAACGGCGAGTACGTCGCCGGGGTCCGTTACCGGGCGTGGCAGCCGCCGAACTGCCTCCATCCGACCCTTGGTGTTCACACCCCGCTGGTGTTCGACATCGTGGACAACTGGAACGCGCGGAGCATCGGGGGATGCAGTTATCATGTGATGCATCCGGGGGGTCGGAACTACTCGACCTTCCCGGTGAATGCCTTCGAGGCGGAGAGCCGGCGGCTGGCCCGATTCTTCCGCCACGGCCACACGCCCGGGGGCATCAAACCGCGCGTGGCCCAGCCGGATCCGGAGTTTCCGTTCACCCTCGATTTGCGTCGCGCGTGACGGGATTCGTGCCGGGGCGTGGCCCATGTTTGGCTTCCGCCTGCGTCGGAAATCGGGCAGGCTGACTCCGTGGACGCCACGTCCGTTGGACAGCCCAGGATTCGCTCGGCCGTGACCTCCGCGGTCGAGGCAGGTTTGTGTGCCGGTGAGGTGAGGAGCCTGTATCTTTACCGGTACATGGTAATGGCGCGTGCCGTGGACCGGGTCGAGATGGAACTGGTCAATCGTGGGGAGGGCTTCTTCCACGTGGGTGGCGCGGGGCACGAGGCGGCGGTCGGGTTGGCGCCGCACCTGATTCCCGAGGATTTCCTTTATCCCCATTACCGGGACAAATCGCTCATGCTGGCCCGCGGCGTGCCCGCGGAGCAGTTCTTCCATGGGTTGCTTTGCACGGCGGGCTCCACCTCGGACGGCCGGCAGATGGGCGCGCATCTGAGCGTGCCGGAAGTCCGAATCCTGCCAATGACCGGTCCGGTAGGGAACAACGCCCTGCCGTCGGTCGGGGTGGCGCGTGAAATTGTGGCCCGGGCCCGGCGCCAGGCCGGGGCGCGCAACGGGGCGCCTCAGGGTCATGGCACCGGGGCGACGAACGGCACGGGAGCGAAGCCTTCGGCCACTCCGCTGCCCCTGGTGCTGTGCAGTGGTGGCGACAGCGCCACCCAGCAGGGCGAGTTCATGGAGGCCGTGGCGGAAGCGGTGCGGGCCCAGTTGCCGGTGCTGTTCCTGATCGAGGACAACGGCTACGCCATCTCCACCCGGACGGCAGGGAACACCTTCTACAAGCTGCCGTCGGGACCCGCCGCCGAGTTTTACGGACTGCCTGTGCAGCGCCTGGACGGCCGGGACGTCATCGCCTGCGAGGCGGCCTTTGGAGAGATTGTGGCCCGGGTGCGGCAGGGCCGACCCGCCCTGGTGGTCATGGAGGTCGACCGCCTCACCCACCACACCAACGCCGACGACGAACGGGTGTACCGGTCCGAAGCCGAGATTCGGGAGGCCCGCGCGAACAGCGATCCAATCGCCCGCCTGCGCGCAAGGCTGCTGACGGAAGGGACGTCCGAAGCCGTGCTGTCGGCGCTCGAAGCCGAGATCGATGCGGCGGTTCGCGCCGCGGCTGAGAAGGCGCTGCATGCCCCCAACCCGGCCATCAACTTCGATGCCCGCCCGCCGGCGGCCGTGGGGGCGACGCCGCCTCCCGCCGTGGCCCGCGGTTCAAGTCCCGCCCCCGCCTCCGCCACCGGCCTGACCATGCTGGAGGCGGTCCGCGAAGTGTTGCGCCGTCAGCTCTCCGCAGATTCCCGGGTCACGATGTTCGGCGAGGACATCGAGGATCCGAAGGGGGATGTTTTCGGGGTTACCCGCGGATTGTCCCGGGATTTTCCGGACCAGGTCACCAACTCCGCCCTGACCGAATCGACGATTCTCGGGGTGAGCGTCGGGCGGGCGATGGCGGGTGGCCGGCCGGTGGCCTGCATCCAGTTCGCGGACTTCCTGCCGCTGGCCTTCAACCAGATGGCCTGCGAGCTGGCCTCCATCTACTGGCGGACGAACGGGGGCTGGCGCTGTCCGGTGATCGTGATGGCTCCCTGCGGCGCCTACCGGCCGGGCCTCGGACCGTACCACGCCCACACGCACGAAAGCGTGCTCGCCCATCTGCCGGGGCTTGACGTGGTGATGCCAAGCACGGCCGCGGACGCGGCGGGTCTGCTGAACGCGGCCTTCGCGAATCAGTCGACCGGCCGGCCCACGGTGATCCTCTATCCGAAGGTCTGCCTCAATGATCCCGCCCTGGCGGCACCGCCGTCGGCGCTGGACGTCGTGATTCAGCCGGGCACGGCCCGGTGGGTGACGCGAGGCAATGATCTCACGCTGGTGACCTGGGGGGCGACCGTTCCGTTGTGCGCGCGCGCGGTGACGGCGCTGCAGTCGGCCGGGGTGGGGGTGGATCTGATCGACCTGCGGTCGCTGAGTCCGTGGGACCGTTCGGCGGTGGCGGAGAGTGTGGCGCGGACCCGGCGCCTGATCGTGGTGCACGAGGACAACCAGACCTGTGGATTCGGGGCCGAGGTGATCAGCGGTGTGGCGGAAACCTGCGCGGTTCCGTTCAGGTCCCGGCGGATCACCCGCGGTGACACCTATCCGCCGACCAATTATCTCTGCCAGATGGAGGTTCTGCCGAACCTGCGTCGCATTCTGGAAGCCGCGGCGGAGTTCTGTGATCTTGAGCTTTCCTGGGCGGCCGAGGATTCGGGCGCCAAGGATCTGTATGTGCTCGAGGCGGTGGGATCGAGCCCGGCCGACCAGAGCGTGTCGGTGGTGGAGTGGAAGGTGAAGGAGGGGGCGGCGATCGAGGCCGGGGATTTCATAGCGGACTGCGAGGCCGACAAGGCCACGTTTGAACTTCGGGCGCCGGTGTCCGGGGTCATCCGGGATTTGTTGCCGACGGATGAGAAGGTGGCGATTGGCACGCCCCTGGCGCGTATCGCGACCTCGAAGCAGGCGGGGCCGGCGACGCCAAGGCGGGTCCCGGTGGAGGGAAAGCCGCTGATTTCACGGCGTGTGGTTCCGCCGGTCCCGGCACGATTCGACGTGGTGGTTCCCGACCACGCCATCGGCCGGCGGGTGAAGATCGGCATTTCCAGCATCAGCGCTGCGCCCGCGGGGCGTGTGATCACGAACGAGGAATTGATCCAGCGCTTTCCCGGCCGCGTGGCCCAGGACATTTATCAGCGGACCGGCATCGAGTCCCGGCGGGTGCTCGCGCCCGGCGAGACGGCGATCACCCTGGCTGCCAAGGCGGCACGGGCGGCCTTGAAGGAGTCCGGGCTCACTCTTGCCGACATCGATGGCATTTACGTCAGCACGAGCACGCCCATTTCGATCAGCCCCAGCATGGCGTGCCTGTTGCATCACGAGCTGAGTGCCGACGGCTCGAAGAAGGATATCGCGGCCAGCGACGTTCTCGCCGCCTGCACCGGGTATCTCTACGCGCTTCAGTCGGCCTTTGATTTCTGCCGTTCCAAGCCCGACGCCAACCTGCTCGTGGTCACGGCCGAGGCGATGACCGAGTACACGGATCCGAACGACTTCGACACCGCGATCGTGTTTGCCGATGCGGCCACAGCGACGGTGGTGCATGGACCCAGTTCCACGAAGTTCGCGTCGGCGCGCGCCCATCTTCACCGGCCCGTGCTCAGCGCGCGGGGTGAGGACGGCACGATTCTGCACCACGGTCGGCGCAGCAATCCGACCGTGAACATGGATGGCCTGAAGGTCTTCCCGATGGCGGTGCGCCAGTTGATCGCGCTGCTCAAGCAGGCCTGTGAGGAGAGCGAGGTTGCGGTCGAGGACCTGTCCTACATCATCCCCCACCAGGCCAACGGCCGGATTCTGGAGGCGGTGGATCAGCGGCTGAAACTGCCCAAGGGCCGGCTCGTGAACCGGGTGCTCCACAGCGGCAACACCAGCAGCAGCACCATCCCGCTCGTGCTCTCCGAAATCCTCGGCGAACAACCCAAGGGGATGGCCGGCCTCTGCGCTTTCGGCGGCGGCTTCACCTTCGGCGCCGCGGTGATGGAATGGGTCTGAGACGGCGCGGAAGGGGCCGGGAGGGGAGGGAAGGGGAAGGGTCTAGGGTCTGGCGTCTGGGATCTGGGGTTCGGAGATCGGAGATCGGAGTTCGGAGTTCGGAGTTCGGGGCGACCTTCGACGCACCCTACTTCGACGCACGACTCACGACTCACGACCCGCGACTTAGGGAGCGGTGATGAGGTCGACCGGGGTTTCCTTGTCGGCGGGCGACGTCTTCTCCTTCAGGAGTTGCAGGGCATACTCGATGCCGAAGACGGCGATCTGGTCGGCGTGCTGGTCGGCGGTGGCCAGGATGTGGCCCTCCTTGAGCAGGGTCTGGACGGCGCTGATGTTGTCGAAGCCGACCACGAACACCTTCCCCAGCCGGCCCGCAGCCCGGAGCGCGGCGACGGCACCCAGCGCCATGCTGTCGTTGGCGGCCAGGATCGCCTTCAGGTCCGGATGTTCCGTGAGGAGCGAGGCGGCGACCTGATTGGCCTTGTCGGTTTCCCAGTAGCCGGCCTGGGAGCTCACGATCTTCATGCCGGCCGCCGTCAGGGCGTCGTGGAATCCGAGCCGGCGCTGCTGCCCATTGAAGGCGTTGGGCGGCCCCTCGATGACCGCCACGGGGTCGCCTGCCTTGAGCTTCTTCGCGAGAAACTCGCCCACGGCCCGGGCGCCTTTTCGGTTGTCGGGACCGACGAAGGGGATCCGGGTCTGTTTTTCGGCCAGAACTGCGTCGTCGAGTTTGTTGTCGATGTTGACCACGACCACCCCGGCGTCCTGGGCCTTGCGGCAGGCGGCGACCAGGGCCTTGGAATCGGCGGGGGCGATGACGATGGCGTTCACCTTCTGCGCGATCATCTGCTCCACCATGTCGATCTGACGGGCCACATCGAGCTCGTCCTTGATGCCATTGGCGATCAGGTCGTAGTCGGCGGCATGCGACTTCTGGTGGGCGCGGGCGCCGTTCTCCATGGTGAGGAAGAACTCGTTGGCGAGGGACTTCATGACCAGGGCGATCCGCGGACGGCTCGAGCCGCCCGGGGCTGGGGCAGCCGTTGATCCGGGCCCGGTCGACGATTCGGCGGGGCCCGGGCCGCAGCCTGCGAGGAGCCAAAGGCCCAGGCACATGGGGATCCAAGCGGCCGATCGGGCGAGACGGCGGGGTCGCAGCGGGGCCGGGTTCCCGGGCGCGTTCCGCTGCGGGCTGCGTGCGCTGCTCCTGTGGGTGAGGAGGGAGGGTTCCATGTCGGTCATGATTCGCGATGCGAGCGGAGGAAACGTTCGACGGCGGCGCGGGTGGGCATGGAGTCCTGGGCTCCGTGCCGGGTGGTGGCCAGGGCTCCGGCGGCATTGGCGAAGCGGATCGCCTCGCCGAGCGTGGCGCCCTCCGCGAGCCGCAGGGTCAGCGCCGCGGTGAAGGCGTCCCCGGCCGCGGTGGTGTCGACCGTGCGAACCTTGAAGCCCCCGGCCAGATAAGGGTCCCCGATGCCTGCATCGGCCAGGGCCCCGGCCGCTCCGAGTTTCACCACCACCACGTTGGCATCGAATTGTTCGACGAGTTTCCGGGCGGCGAGTTCCGCCTGGCGGGGGGTGTCGCAGGGCTGGCCTGACAGCAGTGCCGCCTCGACCTGGTTCGGGCTGAGGATGTCGACCTTGCGAAACGCGGCGGGAAGCCCGCCCTCCGGCACCGGGGCGGCATCGAGCACGGTAAACACGTCATGTTTACGGGCGAGCCGGAGCGCGGCCGCCACCGTCGGCAGCGGAATCTCCAGCTGGCAAAGCAACGCGTCCGCTCCGGCGATGACCTTCTCCAGAGCCGCCAGATCCCGGGGACGCATCCTCCCATTGGCACCCGGGACGATCGTGATGATGTTCTGGCCGCTGTCCTCGACGGAAATCATGGCCAGGCCGCTGGGGCAGTCGGCGACCCGGCCGACGCGCCGGGTGTCCACGCCTTCACGCCGGAGATTGCCCAGGAGCTGGGTGCCGTAGGCATCGTCCCCGACGCGTCCGACCATCACCGATCGTCCGCCAAGCCGCGCCACAGCCACCGCCTGGTTGGCGCCCTTGCCGCCGGGGAGCTTCTGGAATGCCGTGCTGGTGAGTGTCTGGCCCGGTGTCGGAAGACCGGGCACCCGCGCGACGAGGTCCATGTTGATGGAACCCACCACCACCACGGTGGCGCGGGGGGACGTCGAGGCGGCGGATCGTTTGGAGGAGGAAGAGGAAGGCATGGGCGGATGAGGGAGGACCTTGTCTAGCGCGGAACCCGGCGTGGGAGAACAAGAAAGCCGGGAGTGGGGAGTGGGGAGTCGGGAGTCGGTCGTGGGTCGTGGGTCGTGGGTCGTGGGGAGAAGGGAGAAGGGAG
>CAYZAE010000046.1:17054-34158 GCA_964476125.1 uncultured Verrucomicrobiota bacterium
GCTTCAGCGGGTCGGGCTTGGGGCGGTTGTGCGAGCCCAGCGCTCGATGGTGAAGTCGGGGGTGTCGCGGAGGATCTCCGCGCGGTTGAAGAGGTGCTCGAAAGCCGGGAAGAAGGCATCACCTTCGACGGTGCGTTTCACGCGGGTGAGGAGCAGTTCGGCGCAAAGCGGCAGCGCCTGTTCATAGACGTTCGTGCCGCCACAGAGGAAGACGTCGCTGGGATCATGACGATCCCGCACCTGGTCGAGCGAGGTGACGATGCCGGCTGCCTGCGGTTCCCCGGGAATCCCGGGGCTGGCGTCTGCGGGCGGGAAGTACTGCGGGAAACTCCGGCGCAGTCCGTCCGGATCTCGGGTGAGCACGAGGTTGGTGCGGCCGGGGAGGGGGCGTCCAAGGCTCTCGAAGGTGCGACGGCCCACCACGATGACGTTGCCGAGGGTGCACTGCTTGAACCACCGGAAGTCCTCCGGCAGATGCCACGGGATCCGGTTGCCGGCGCCAATGACGCGATTCTCAGCCATGGCAGCGATGGCTTTCCAACGGGGTTGGACGGTGGGCTGAGGCATGGGGCTGGGGTCTGGCGTCTGGCGTCTGGGGTCTGGGGTCTGGGGTCTGGGGTTCGGAGATCGGAGTTCGGAGTTCGGGCTCTTGGCGACACACGACCTTCGACCTGCGACGCACGCTTGGGAAGGCGACACACGACCTTCGACCCGCGACGCGCGCTTGGGAAGGCGACGCACGACCTTCGACCTACGACGCACTCCCCACGGCCCAGAGATTATCGGCGAGGCCGGTGAGGGCGAGTCCGCGTTCGACGAGGTGGAGGGCGGTCCGGACGGGTCCAAGCCAGGCGGATTGCTTGAGCCGGGTGGTGCGGGCGAGCAGGGCGGCGCGTTCCGCGTCGGGAACTTCCTCCGTGGTGCCGCGACGCCAGTCCTGCCAGAGCACAGCGGGATTGAAGTGGGAACCACCGGTCGCCACGGGCTTCAGTCGGCCGTGATCCTGCAGGAGTCGGTTCAGGGTGGAGGTTGTGAAGTAGTTCACGTGCTGGGGAAGAATGTAGCGGTAGCGGGCGCCCAGCAGACGGCAGGCGAGGGATTCGAGATTAGGGACCAGAACGATGCAGTGTCCGCCGGGCTTGAGCAGTTCGCGTGCGCGGCGAAGGAAGGCGGCGGGATCGGGCAGATGTTCGGCAACCGCCCAGAAGGTGATGGCGTCGAAGCGTCGGGTTCCGAAGTTGTGCTCGAGCATCGAGGCGTCGACGACTTCCACACCCTGGCGGCGGGCATGTTCGAGGGCGGCGGTGGAGACTTCGATTCCGGTGGCGCGATAGGCGCCGGGGAAACGTTGGTTCAGCTGGAACAGGAAGGCTCCGGTGCTGCACCCCACGTCGAGCATGTCGCCACTCCGGCAGAAACGTCGGAAGAGCCGAAGTTCACGCTCGAACCGGACGGAGGCGTAGTCGCCGGCGAGTTTATCGGGGGACAGATAGAAGGGGCGTCCCAGCTGGTCGTAGAATCCGGCGTCGGCTTCGGCGGGCAGGGGGTCGGCGTGAACGAACCGGCAGAGGCGGCAGCGGACGAGGTTCAACCGTCCCTTCACGAGCCACGGTTCGGAGGGGCCGGAGTGGCCGCAGAGAGGGCAGGGGCGCGGCATGGCGGGAGCCGGGGCGGGAGGGACGGCGGGTCGAGGGGGAAGCCATCCATTTCAGACCGCGACCGGCGCCTTGATGGCGGGATGAGGACTGTATCCTTCGAGCGTGAAGTCCTCGTAGACGAAGTCGTGGATGTTTTTCACTGCCGGATTGAGGCGAAGCGTGGGCAGGGGGCGCGGTTCCCGGGACAGCTGGACCTTGGCCTGCTCGACGTGGTTCGAGTAGAGGTGGAGATCGCCGAAGGTATGGATGAAATCCCCGGGCTTCAGTCCGCAGACCTGGGCGATCATCAGGGTGAGCAGGGCGTAGCTGGCGATGTTGAAGGGCACGCCGAGGAAGATGTCGGCGCTCCGCTGGTACAACTGACAGCTGAGGGTGTCGTCATTCACATAGAACTGGAACAGCGTGTGACAGGGGGGCAGGGCCATGGTCTCGACCTCGCCCGGGTTCCAGGCCGAGACGATCAGGCGACGGCTGTCGGGGTAGTTGCGGATCTGGGCGATGACGTTGTCGATCTGATGGAGGGACCGCCCGTCGGCGGTGCGCCAGTCGCACCATTGGGCTCCATAGACGCGTCCGAGATCCCCGGTCTTGGGATCGGCCCATTCGTTCCAGATGGTGACGCCGTGTTCCTGGAGCCAGCGCACGTTGGTGTCGCCGCGCAGGAACCAGAGCAGTTCATAGATGATGCTCTTGAGGTGGACCTTCTTGGTGGTGAGCAGGGGAAATCCTTCGGCGAGTGCAAATCGGGTCTGGGCGCCGAAGATCGAGTAGGTGCCGGTGCCGGTGCGGTCGGTCTTGAACTTGCCTTGTTCCAGAACGTGTCGCAGAAGGTCGAGGTAGGGCTTCATCGGGCGGATCGGGCGGATTGAGCGGGGGCAGAATGGAATCGGGTGGGAACATTCGCAAGGCGGCGGTCGTGGACCTTCGCCGACATTGCGGCGGGAATCGTGGGGCCTTTGTCCTGGCCTTCCCATGAAGCTTTCCGTGGGTTTGCCGAACTCGGATCCCTGATCACCCGGGCGCCCGGCCATGTGCTGGCCCTGGCCATCGAGACCCTCTGACGGGCGCGCCGCATGCCCGATGCCCGGGCCTGGTGCGACGCGGCCCAGGCCGCGGGCTACCTGCGTCCGCAAAGCCAGTACGACACCCCGGTCCTGGCCATGACGGTTCGGAAGGTGGAGGCGACGTCGGCGTCGGATGCGAACAAGGGCGGCGATGGCACGGCGGCTCCAACGGCTCCCGCGGCCGGGCCGTGAGGCGGGAGACGGGAGACGGGAGACGGGAGCGAACGGGCGCTGCGATCAGGAGGAGGAGGATTCCGAATCCGCGCGGCGCAGTCCGACCTTTTGGGCGATGTCGTCGAACTCCTCGCCGCTCACCTCGGCCAGGTCCTTGCCGCGGCGCTTGAGGTGTTCGTTGATCTTGATGGCCTTTTCCACCATCACCTCGTGGGTGCCTTCGGTTCCGCCGACCATGGCGAAGTTTGGGCCGGTGGTGACGCGTTTGTGGCCGTCGGAATCCAGACCGACGCCGACGAGTACCGCCTTTTTCTTGGAGGGCCCGGGCTTCTTCGCCATGGGCCCAGCGTAGGGGGATGGGCGGGCGGGCGGGAAGCCCGAATCGTTCCTCAGCTTCCCGATCCGCTTCGTCGCCGGCGAGGCGAAGACAGTCATGCGACGGGAGTGGGTCATTGATCTTCACCGCGCGGCCGGCCAAGGACGATTTCCCGCATCCGGGTGATGAACTGCTGTGCGCGGCCTGCCTGGGCCTCGGGAGCGCCAGCCGACATTGCCCCATTGGCCGGAGGTTGATTCGCCTGCTCACGTTCAGCCACCGTCTGCTCCAGAAGCGAAAGCAGCCTGGGTTCCCTGCCCAGGAGTTGCTGAAGCGCTTCACGCGTGATTTCGAGCACGATGCATTCGGTCTGGGCCGCAACCGAGGCATTGCGCGGTTCGCCGGTGAGCAAGGATCTTTCGCCAAGCAGATCCCCGGGCTGGAGTGTGGCGATCTCAATCGCAGGTCCCTGGTCGGGCCCGGATCGAAGGACCCGCAGAGTCCCCTCAGCGACCAGAAACATCGAATCTCCCGGGTCGCCCGCCCGCACGAGCATCTGGTTGGGGCGGACCGACCGCAAGCGCACCTCCTCCGCAAGCGACTGCAGGCTGGAGTCGGGGAAATTCTGGAAGAGCGAAACACGCCGAAGGAATGCCAGCCGATCCTCGGGGTGCTTGAATCCCTGGGCGATTCGGGGCAGCCGGGCGAAGTACACATTCTCCTGCGGGTGCGCGAACGTCAGCCCCGCCTTGCCCAGATGGTCCAGAACACAGGCCCAAACCACATGCGTCACCGTGTCGGGCGAGGCCCGCGCTGGATCGAGCCAGAACCGGACCTGGTATTCGATGCCGGCCGCCGAAGCATCGGCAATCAGGACATCAGGTGCCGGCTCGCGGCATGGACCGTCCGGCCGGGCGGCGGCGGAATTCGCTGCCGCGGATAGAATTCGAAGCGCCCGGTCGACGGACACTTCCGCATCGAGGCGAAGCAACAGACGGAAGCGGCTCTCCGGTCGGGGCTGGGAATGATTGATGACCGCACTGGTGGCCAGTCGGCTGTTGGGAACCATGACCACGAATCCTTCGCGGGTCCGCAATCGAAGGGTTCGCCAGTTGATCTCCTCGATCCAGCCACGGATCGATTCGCCGTTGCTGGACATGGCGATCCAGTCGCCGATCGAGTACGAACGATCGAGGTTCGCGCCAAGACCTGAAAAGAAGTCGAGGATGATGGGGCGGAGCGCGATGCCCAGAACGATCCCCAGTACTCCTGAGGCCGCCCAGAAACTCGACATGGATTGCCCAAAGACCGAGACCAGGATCCCTGCCGCCGCGATGGCAAGTAGCGCGATCGCCAGGACGTCCTTGAAGATCTTCTGAATCGGCTTGCCGACCGTCCGTGCGATGATCCAGTCCACCGCCACGACGCACGTCCAACGGTGGACCAGCACCGCCCCGAGCAGCCAGAGCCCGATACGATGTCCCCGGCGCAGCCAAAGGACCATCGCCGACCCTTCGCCCTCCGGTTTGGGTGAACCGAGTTCCGGCAGTACAAAGCCGCCTGCGAGCCAGACAAGGAATAGGGCGCTGGGGAGAACCAGGGATCCGAGGTGGAGCTTTTGGGCCGATGGACGCTGCACAGCCGGGCATCAAGCCGTGCCGGCCATGGCCTTCGCAAGTTACGTTCGGGTGCCGTTATTCTTCAGGCGGCCGGAGTGACCTGGCGGCGCGCGCTCCCGGATCCCCGGGAGGTCCCGGAATTCCGGGCGGGGGCAGGGGCGGGCACCACGGCTTCGGGGACCTCGTTCGGCAGGCTGTCGGGACTCGGCTTCGGTTCCTTGAGAATGGTGATGAACTGTTTCATCGCCGGCGAGAGCACCTTGCTCTTCTTCAGGATCGCGGAAACCGGACGCCAGAAATCGGCGCCGGCAAGTTCCACTTCCGCCAGGGTGCCGTTGCGCACTTCCGAGGCGACTGTGGATTGCGGAATGATCGAGACGCCGAGCTCGATTTCGACCGCCCGCTTGACCGTCTCGATGTTGTCCACCTCCATGACGTGTTGGACCTCGACGCCTTCCGTACGGAAGGACTTGTCGATGGCGCGGCGTGTCGGGATGTCGGGTTCGAAACTGATGAACCGTTCTCCGCGAAGGGCGGTGAGCGGAACGGAACCCCGGTTGGCGAGCGGATGACGGGGGGAGCAGACGAGGACCAGTTTGTCGCGCCACAGGGGCATGACCTCGAGACGCGATTCCTTCACGGCGTAAGCCACCAGCCCGATGTCGCAGACATTGCTCAGCACGTCTTCGTAAACGCGGTTGGCGCGATGGTATTCCACGTGCACATTCACCGTGCGGTGGGTGCGGAGGAAGCGCTTGAGATACGGCGGCAGGTCGTAGAGCCCGATGCTGTAAATCGTGGCCACGCGCAGCGTGCCGGACACGACATCACGCAGCTCCTGCAACTGGGCCCGCAGCGTGTCGTAGGTCTGGATGATCTGCTTGCTGTGCTCGTAAAGGATCTGACCTTCCCGGGTCAGGCGGAACTTCTTCTTGCTGCGCTCAATCAAGGTGGCGCGAAACTGGTTCTCAAGGGAACGGATCTGCTGGCTTACCGCCGACTGTGTAATGTCATTAATCTGGGCGGCCTTGGTGAAGCTCTCGGTTTCCGAAAGATCGCAGAACACCTTGAGCGTCTCGATTTGCATAAGCTCATGATCGTCGGTAATTGTTAATCGTCAAGTTTTTCTTATGGGGTCGGGCGGATGCGAGCCGGTCCGCCGGGGGGACGGAATGGGGCGTGGACGGGTTCGTGCATCGGCGCCGATGCTGTGCGATACTCGCGCGTGTCGATGCGGCTGAATACGAGTCATGAAGGTGTCATGCGTGGAACCCTGCCGGGAGCCGCCCGGAGGGGTGCTCGTGGGGGCGCCTGGTTCCGAGGGGCGGTTCTCGGCGTGGTCGCATGGCTGTCGATTCTCGGACTGCAGGCGGCGGTGTTTGTGGCCTTGCCCGGGATCGCTGGGCAGGACGAGGAGGACGGGGGGAAGGATCCCGTGGTGGTGTCGGCCGACTGGGTGATCGTCCGGTTCCGGGATGAGGCGGTGGGGCAGGGGCGGGCGCGGGCCGCGGCGGTTGGGGAGGAACTGCGCTGGATCTCGCCCCGGTCCCGGGTGGCTCTGGCGGGTGGAGGCGGCGGTCTGGCGGCGGGCGAGAAGGTGCTGGGGAGTCTGGCGGTGGCGAGGATTCCCGCCGGCACGGACCCGCGGCGGGCGGTCGAGGCGTGGCGCCGTCGTCCGGAAGTGTTGTACGCGGAGCCGGATCTGCGGATGAGCCTGGCCGTGGAGCCGGGCCCGTTTCGCGGCCAGTTGCCGAATGATTTTGGGTTCGGACGCCAGTGGGCGCTGCACAACACGGGCCAGACCGGCGGAGTGCCCGGGGCCGACATCGGGGCGCTGGAGGCCTGGCGAGTGACAACGGGTTCGCCCGGCATCGTGGTGGCGATCGTGGACACCGGCGTCGATTTTTTTCACCCGGACCTGGAACCGAACATCTGGAGGAATCCCCGGGAGATTCCCGGGAACGGCGTGGATGACGACGGCAACGGGTACATCGATGACGTGCGCGGTTATGATTTCGTCTCCGATGACGGGGACCCGATGGATGACAATGTGCACGGCACCCACGTCGCCGGCATCCTGGGGGCGGTGGGCAATGACGAGAACGGGGTCGCGGGAGTGGCGTGGTCGGTGCGGATCATGGCCTTGAAGGCGTTCGACGAGACCGGCTCGGGGACCCTGGATGACACGTTGTCGGCGATCGCCTACGCGCGGAAGTCGGGGGCACGGATCATCAACGCCAGCTGGGGCACGAGCACCCGGTCCCGGGCCCTGGACGAACTCGTGGCGGAGTCGGTACGCGCCGGGGTGGTATTCGTGGCGGCGGCGGGGAACAACGGCAGTGACGTGCGGTTCTTCCCGGCGGCGACGCCCGAGGCCATCGCGGTGGGCGCGACCGACGCCAGCGATCGGTCACCGACTTTTTCCAACTACGGTTCCTTCGTGGATCTGGTGGCGCCCGGGGATGCGATTGAGTCGACGATTCCGGGCGCGGCCTGGACCACCCTGAGCGGGACCTCCATGGCGGCGCCGCATGTCAGCGGTTTGGTGGCGTTGTTGCTGTCGAGACGTCCGGATCTCACCCCTTCCGAGGTGGCGACGATTTTGCGGAGCACGACGGTGGACCGGGTGACGGACCGGTACACGGGGGCGGGCCGCATCGATGCGGGGCGGGCGGTGTCGATCGGCGGGCCGCTGCCGGAGTCGCGGCTGGAGGTGCCGGCGACTCTTTCGGGGATTCTGGATCTGAAGGGGGCGGCGCGGGGGAATCAGTTTGCCGGGTACCGGCTGGAGATCGGGACGGGGGCGAGGCCGGAGCAGTGGCAGACGCTGGGGGCGGCTTCCGAGCCGGACGTGGCGGGCGTCCTGGTGCCGGGGTTCGATTCGGCGCGATTGGACGACGGGGAGTACATGCTCCGGCTGACGGTGAGCAACACCCTGGGCCAGGCGGCGATCGATCGGGTGCCGGTGGTTCTTTCGAACGTCCAGTTGTCGGCGCCGGAGAACAACGATGTGATCCGGCACGGGGACGTGGTGGAAGTCCGGGGGACGGTTTTCGGTGCGGGCCGGACGTACCGGATGGCGTGGGGATTCGGGCCGAGACCGTCGTTTTGGGAGGAGCGGGGCTTGGTGCTGACGGGAGGAGGGGGCGAGCCGATCGTGAACGGGCTGCTGGCTCGGTGGGACACGGCCCAGGTGCCGTCGGGGGCGTTTGTGACCTTGCGCCTCCAGGCGTTCCAGGGGGATCGGATGGTGGGGGAGGCCCAGGCGCGGATGGTGCATCTGGAGTCGAGACTGCGTGCCGGCTGGCCGAAGCGGCTGCCGTTCACCGACGAGTTTCCCGCGGCGAGCTGGCGTGAGTTCAACGTCGCGGATCTGGACGGGGACGGCCTCCAGGAGATCGTGCTGGTGGATCATGGCGAGTCCGGGGGGCGGCCGCCGCGTCTGCTGGTGTTCAAGCCTGACGGCGGATTGAAGTGGAGTCGTGATCTCCCGGCGGGTGCGCCGGAGCACGATGCGCCGGTCCTGGGCGACCTCGACGGGGACGGGCGCCTGGAGGTGTTGGTGGACACGGGGGGGGACGGGGCGATCTCGGCCTTTGATGCCGATGGCCGGCCCCTGGCGGGGGATTGGCCGGTGAAGCCGGGCGGGACCCATTTTGGCAAGGTGATGGCGGACCTCGATGGCGATGGTCGCGAGGAAGTCATCGCTCTCTCGCGACCTCCGCCGGACCTGCTCGGGGCGCGGCAGTTCCCGCTGGTGGTTCTCGATGCGGGCGGGAAGGTGCGGGCGCGCTGGATGGTCCGCGGGTGCGACGTCGAAACCCTGGTGCCTGAGCGGTTGCCCGCGGTGGCCAATCTCGACGACGACCCGGAACTCGAAATCGTGGTGGTGGACGGGTGCGGTGCGATCAGCGCGTTCGATCTGGGCAAGACGGATGGCCCCCTGTGGACCGCCCTCACCGAAGCCGATCTGCTGGCGTCACCGGTGGTCGGGGATCTCGAAGGGGACGGGCGTGAGGAAATCATCGTGCCGGGGGTGCGTCGTGAGGAGGGTTCGGGCCCGGGCGGTTTGCATGTGTTCGACCACCGCGGTCAGCTGCGACGCGGCTGGCCGGTCCTGACCGGGGAATCGTTTCCCGGGGGCGCGGCGCTGGCGGACCTCAACGGGGACGGCCGGCTCGAAATCGTGATCGCCTCCTGGGACCAGGACGTGGTCCATGTCGTGGGCAGTGATGGATTCGAACTCTCCGGCTGGCCCACGCCCGCGCAGTTCAACGCGGCTGTGCGATCGATCCCGGTGATCGGGGATGTGGACGGGGACGGGGCTCCTGATGTGGTTCTTCCGACCCAGGGGAGCTGGTTTCTGGTGGCGGTCAGCGGCCAGACCGCCCGGGCCGGCGGTGTGCGGGCCTGGAGGGCGGACGGCAGCTCGATTGATTTCCATCCGTTCGCCCCGATGGATGGTCTTGCCATGGAGTCGGCTTCGGGCGCGACCTGGAACCGGATGCCTCCGGCTCTGGTGACGGATCTGGATGGCAACGGCCGTTTGGATGTGGTGGCGGCGTCCATTCAGGATCGGTCCTACTGGCCGGACGCGCCGGTCGCGCGGGCCAAGATGCGATCGACCCTGTACGCCTGGGAGTTGCCGGTCACGGCTGCCGCACCGAGGCCGGGAGGAGGAGGCCAATGGTCGGCCTTCCAGGGCGGTCCACGACGGAATGGCCGCTATGAACGCGTCATTCCCCCCAACGTGCCCCCGCGAATCCTGGGGATTCCCAACCAAACCGTGGCCCCCGGCGAGGCGTTTCGGGACATTCCCCTCGATCTTTACGCCGAGGATCCCGACGGCCGGACTGATCGACTTATCTGGACCGCGCGGGGCGGCGACAACCTCCGGGTGACGCTTGAGCCCAATCGTGTGGCCAGGGCGGTGGTGGTGTCCCCGACGTGGGTTGGGCGTGAGACGATCGAGCTGGGTGTGCGTGATCCCCGGGGTGGGGAGGCTGTGGTGGTTTTGACTTTCGAGGTGCGCCCCGGGTATCGGCCGCCGGTGGCATTGTCCGACCGCGTGGAGGCGGTGGAGGATGAACCGGTGGTGCTGGAGCCGCTTGCGAATGACTCCTCGCCGACCGGGCGTCCGTTGCGATTGGGTGCCATCAGCCGGCCGGGGTCGGGGGTCACGGAGATCGTCGAGGGATTGCGGGTTCGGTACCGCCCTTCCACGAACTTCTTCGGATCCGACCGGTTCGAGTACACGATTCTGGATGACGACGGTGGTTCGGCGACAGGTGAAGTCCGGGTGGAGGTGGCGGGCAGGAACGATCCTCCCGAACCCCAACCTGATCGCCTCCTGATGGATGAAGACACCCCGGGGGAGATTTCGCTTTTGGAGAACGACCTTGAGGTAGACGGCGAGACCCTGGCGCTCGAAAGCCTCCAGCCCCCGGAAGTGGGGGTTTGGGAAGTGCTGGGGGCCGATCGCTACCGCTATCTGCCCCCCACCAATTACAACGGCCAGCAGACCCTTTCGTATGTCGTGCGCGACACCTCCGGCCTGATCTCGACCGGCGAGGTCTCGATCCTGGTCAAACCCGTCAATGATCCTCCCGCGGTGCGGGACCAGTTGCTCCAGGTCAACCGCAACCGGGCGGTGGACGTGCTCTACGACACCACGGATCCCGATGGCGACAAACTCGTCTACACGGTCGTGGACGGTCCCGACCACGGGGTGCTGTTGTCCTACCCGGAACTGGCCAACTACGCGCCGAAGGCGGGCTACTCCGGGTCGGATCGGTTCACTTACATGGCAAGCGACGGGGTTTCGACGGTGGGGCCGGCGACGGTGTCGCTGGTGGTGGAAGCCCGCAACAACGCGCCGGAGGTTCGGGGCCGGGCCACCGTCACCGCACAGGGACAACCCCTGACCCTGGGGTTGGAGGTGTTGGACGCCGATGGCGACCCTGTGCGCTTGGGGGTGGGAAGCCAGCCGGGACATGGGCGGGTGGTGCTGGAAGGGACCAACGCCGTTTACACGCCCGACCCCGAGTTCGTGGGGGAGGATGTTTTCCGGGTCTTCGCGAACGATGGCGCGGAAACCGGGGCGGCGGCGGATGTTCTCATCCGGGTGACCGACGTGAACACCGCGCCGCTGGCGGTGGCGGAAGTCTTGACGGTGGCTCGGAACCGGGCGTCGGCGGTTTCCCTCCGGGCGAGCGATCCCGAGAACAACCCGCTCCGATTCAACGTGGTCAGCAACACCGCGTTTGGCCGGTTGTCCGGCGACGCGCCCAGCCTCGAATACACGCCGCTTCCCAATTTCCGGGGGATCGACCGGTTCCAGTTCCAGGCCACCGATGGCAAACTCGCCAGCGAGGTGGTGTGGGTCCATCTGATCGTCCGCGATCCCAACAAGGTTCCGCTGACCACCAACCAGACCGTGGCCGGTCCTCGTGACACGCCGATCGGCCTTCGGTTGGACGCGACGGATGCCGATGGGCACAGCTTGCAGGCGGTGATCCTCAAGGGACCGGCGTCGGGACGGGTTCATGGGACGGGTCTGGAGTACACGTACGTCCCGGTTTCGGGCTTCGTCGGACAGGACAAGTTCACCTACCGGGTCTGGGACGGTCTGGGTTACAGCACCGATGCGACGGTCACGGTGGAGGTGCGGCCGCCGGCGGACATTCCCCTGGAACTGACGGGGGCCCGGGTGGTGGGGGCAGGCTTTGGCTTCGTGATCCGGTCGCAGCCGGGATGGCGGATCCGCGTGGAAACCTCGGTGGATCTGGTGCGTTGGGAGTCGGTGGCGGTGGTGGTGAACGGGTCGGGGAACGACCTTTGGACCGGGGCGGCGGCGGGGGAGGGAGAGGTGCGATTTTTCCGGGCCCGGAGGGAGCCTTGAGGCGGGAAAGGCGGGTTTTTGGGGCGTTTTTGAGTAAAAACCTCCGAAAACCCTGATTTTCCTAGAGTTTTCCCTTGCAGCCGGACGCTGGAGGTCCTTAGAACGGCTCACGTCGTCTCCGACATAGACAACCTTTAACCACAACAGATATGGGCAAACCCCTCACGAAGTCACAACTGGCTGCGTCATTGGCCGACAAGGCTGGCTTGACCAAGAAGCAGGCCTCCGAAGTCCTGCAGATCCTCACGGATCTCTCCTACAAGCACGCCAAGGACACTTTCACGCTGCCGGGTATCGGCAAGCTGGTGCTGGTCAATCGCAAGGCGCGCATGGGCCGCAATCCGAAGACCGGCGAGACCATCAAGATCCCGGCCAAGAAGGTCGTGAAGTTCCGCGTCGCCAAGGCGGCGAAGGACGCGATCCTCGGCAGCAAGTAATGATCGTTTTCGATCCCGGGGCACCCTTCCCAAGGGTGCCCCTTTTTGCTTTCAACCCCGCCCGTCTCGGCTCGAGTCCAAGTCCTTACCGCCGCCGCCCATGAATCCCAAGCCCCGCATCGGCGTGGTCGGCTGTGGCGCCCTGGGCACCTTCTACGGCGCCCGGCTCGCCCGGGCCGGACACGACGTCCACCTCGTGCTGCGCTCGGACTACGAGGCCGTCCGTGCCCGAGGCGTGCGGATTCTCGATGCGGAGGGCGGGTTCACGGTGCATCCCGGGGCGGTTCGGGATCCTGGTGAACTCGGGGTCTGCGACCTGGTGATCATCGGTCTTAAGACCACCGCCAACGGGGAGTTTTCGCGCTGGGTCGGGCCTTTGGTCGGGCCGCAAACCGCGGTTCTCACCCTCCAGAACGGTCTGGGAAACGAGGAGGCACTGGCCGAACTGTTTGGTTCCGAGCGCATTCTGGGTGGTCTTTGCGTGGTCTGCCTCAACCGGCTCGAACCCGGGGTCGTGCACCATCTGGCCCATGGACTGGTCATGCTCGGGGAGTACCAACGCCCCGCCTCCGATCGTGTCCGGTTCATCGCCCGTCTGTTCGAAGGGGCAGGGGTGGCCTGCCGGATCATGGAAAGTCTGGAACGAGCGCACTGGGAAAAACTGGTCTGGAACATTCCCTTCAACGGTCTCGGGGTGGCGGCCTCCGCGGGGCTCGAGGCGGTGCTCTCCGGACATCGAACGCCCGGACAAACCCTCGGCCCGTGTCTGCCCACCGAACCCCTGCTCGCAGACCCCCGCTGGAAGTCGCTGGTCCGTGAGCTGATGATGGAAACCATCGCCGCCGCACGGGCTCAGGGGCTGGACGTCCAGGAATCCGTCGCCGACGAGCAGATGGAACGTACCCTGGCCATGGGAAGCTATCGGGCCTCCACCTTGATCGATTTCGAACGGGGACTGCCCCTGGAGATCGAAGCGCTTTTTGCCGAACCCCTTCGCCGTGCCCAGGCCGCTGGCGTCCATGCCCCCCGGCTGACCGCCCTGGTCTCCCTGCTGCGGGAACTGGACGGCCTGCGAGCTCCCGCCCGCCCCTAGGGACCAAATGGGCACGGGACTTTACGAGTCCCGAAACGGATTCACCCACGACCCACGACCCACGACCCACGACCCACGACCCACGACCCACGACCCACGATCTCAGCAAGGCGCCCGTTGGATCAGTTCGATCTCGTATCCCTCCGGGGCGTCGATGAAGGCGAACCCGGATCCATCCGGTTTCAGGTGCGGTCCGTCGGAGTAAGCGATGCCCTGGGCGGCGAGGTGACGTCCGAATTCCTCGAGACTGTCCACCTGGAAGGCGAGGTGGGTGAGGTCGGCCTGGACGACCACCGGGCCGCTGGCGGGGAAGCTGCAGAGTTCGATGGTTTCCTCGCTTTCCGGGGCCTTGAGGAAGACCAGGATCGAGCCGCGGGGCGACTGGCTGCGGCGGATTTCCTGCAGGCCGAGGACCTCGGTATAGAAGCGGACGGAGCGGTCGATGTCGTTCACCCGGTAGCGGGTGTGGAGGAGTTTGAAGGCCAGACGCATGGCTTCGGAGGGTAGGGTGGGGATGGGGGCCCCGCGAGTTCGATCTTGGCACCGCTTGCCAAAAGGGTGTTCGCGCCCCTTTAATCCGCCGCGTGTCGCCACAGCAGACGCTTCGCGGACCTGCCAGCCTTTCAGGGGTGGGCCTGCACGGCGGGAGCAAGGTCACCATGACCTTTCTCCCGGCCCCACCCAATTCCGGCATCCGTTTCTGTCGCGTGGATCTGGAGGGACGTCCCGAGATCGACGCCCGGGTGGAGCACGTGGGCGATACCACGCGGTCGACGACCCTGAACCGCGGCGGGGCCAAGGTGCATACCGTTGAGCATGTGCTCGCGGCGTTTTCCGGGTGTGGCATCGACAACGCGATCGTCGAGCTGGACGCCAGTGAACCGCCGGTTGGCGACGGAAGCGCGCAGCCATATGTCCGCATGATCCGGGAGGCAGGGGTTGTGCCCCAGGCGGAGCCTCGCCTTTCCTACCGGGTGACCGAGCCGATCGAGGTGGTGGCGGGGAACACCTCCATGGTGGTTCTTCCGCATGACCGGCTGAAGATCACGTGCACCAACGCCGATCGCGCGGGGCGTTACACCCAGGTTTTTTCGCTCGAGATCACCCCCGAATCCTGGGTGACCGAACTGGCGCCGGCTCGAACCTTTTGTTTCTACGAGGAGATCGAGGCCCTGGTGAAGAACGGGCTGATCAAGGGCGGGAGCCTCGAAAATGCGGTCGTGATTCGCGACGACGCCGTCCTAACCACCGAACCCCTCCGTTTTCAGGACGAATTCGTCCGGCACAAGATTCTCGATATTCTCGGCGACCTTTCGCTGACGGGCCGGGCTCTGCAGGCGCACATCATCGCCATCCGGCCGAGCCATACCACGAACTGTGAACTGGCCCGTCGGATCGTGGAGCAGATGCGCCGTCCCGAAACCGCCATCCAGGCGTTCGGACCGCCGCCCCCGAAGGCGTCCGCATCCCGGACTTCGGCTGAAGGCGAACGCGCTGCGGTCACCGACGGCGCCTCCGACATGGGCATCGACTACGTGATGCGCCTGCTGCCGCACCGGTACCCCTTCCTCATGGTCGACCGGGTCCTCAAGGTCGAAGGCAACAAGATTTCCGCTCTCAAAAACGTCACCATCAACGAGCCCTTTTTCCAGGGCCACTTCCCAGGCCACCCGATCATGCCGGGCGTGCTGCAACTCGAGGCCATGGCGCAGGTCGCCGGGATCCTCATGCTCCGCCAGGCCGAGAACGCCGGGAAACTCGCTTACTTCATGTCGGCCGAAAGCGTCAAATGGCGCCGTCCGGTCCGACCGGGCGATCAGCTCCAGATCGACGTCGAATTGACGAAGAACCGGGGCAAGATCGGGCGCGCGAAGGGGGTTTGCTCGGTGGGTGGCGAGACTGTGAGCGAGGCGGAAGTGACGTTCATGCTCACGGACGGCTGACCCCGATGCACGGCCCGATCCCATCGACCACGTCCCTTCACCCGACCGCGATCGTGCACCCGGAGGCACGGATCGGGGAGGGTTGCTCGATCGGTCCCTTCTGCGTGATCGGCGCCGAGGTCGTCCTGGGTTCCGGCAACCGCCTGCACAGCCACGTCGTCATCGACGGCTGCACCCACCTCGGCCGCGACAACGAGATCTTTCCGTTCGTCTCCCTCGGGCTCCGCACCCAGGACCTCAAATGGCGCGGCGGCCGTTGCCGCACCGAGATCGGCGACGCCAACACCTTCCGCGAAGGCGTGACCGTCCACAGCGCGACCGGCGACTGCGAGGTCACGCGCATCGGCTCCCACAATCAGATTCTCGCGTTCAGCCACGTCGCCCACAATTGCATCCTCGGCGACCACATCATCCTCTCGACCGCAGGCCTGGCCGGGCACGTGATCGTTGAGGACCGCGCCGTGGTGGGTGGCCATTCGCTGGTCCATCAGTATTGCCGCATCGGCACCATGTCGATCGTCGGCGGCTGTTCGAAGGTGGTGCAGGATGTGCCCCCGTACATGCTCGTCGACGGCAACCCCGCCGAGACCCGGGCCATCAACAAGGTCGGCCTCGAACGCAACAACCTTTCCGAGGAAGCCATCGCCGCACTGAAGCAGGCGCACCGGCTCCTCTTTCGCGACAACCTCTCCCTCTCGAACGCGCTCGCACGCCTCGAGGCTGAACTGCCGCCGCTGCCGGAACTCCGGCACCTGGCGGGGTTCATCCGGGCCAGCGACCGTGGCATCAGCAAGTGAGCAGGCGCCATGAACATCAACATGATGACGCCAGCCGCCCACCATGCCGCGCGTTCGCGTCAATGACATCAACGTCCCATTCCAATCCGTAGCTCATGAGTTCCGAAGCCGAGAATCCATCCGCAGGTGCCGCCGCCGGTCGTCCGTCCCTCCGTCACCGCGCCAGCCGCCGCACCTTCCGCCCCAAGGGCCGTCTCTCCAAACCAAAGGCCGGTGAGGAGGAAATCCTTCCCGCCGCCGCCGGTGCTGCCGCCGATCCCGCGCTCGAAGCCGCCTCCGATCTGCCGCCGGTCGAAGCCTCCACCCCGGAGTACGCCGAAACCCCGGTCTCCCCCGAACCTCCCCCGGCGGTCGAGGAACCCGCCCACGCGGATTACGCGCAGGCCGCTCCCGAGACCGCCCGTTATGAGGAATCCGCCCACGACCCGCTGCCTCCCGAGGACCACCCCGCGGAAAGCGCTCATGGGCATGAGGAACCTCACCACGCCGACGCCGGATATGCCGAGGAACCTCACGCCGAAGAACCGCCCCCGGCACCCGTCGAGGAAGCTCCGCGCCGACCCGAACAGGGCCGGTATTCCCGGGATTCCCGGGAGGGTCGTCAGGACCGCGGCCGTCAGGAGCCCCGCTACCGGGAGCGCGATGAGCCCAGGTATCGGGACAATCCCCCCGAACGCCGCGAACCGGCCCGTCAGGAATACGCCGAGGAACCGCGCGGCCCCATCCCGGGAACCGTTGAGGCCCTTGCCTACCGCCCCGCCACCCCCCGCTCCATCGAACAGGCCGTGCTGGAGGTCAAACGCGTGGTGGACGCCCTCCATCAGGCTCTCGCCGACATGGAGGAGGTTCTCGAACTCATCGAGGATGCCGAACAACAGAAGGTGACTGACGAACGCGAGATCGCCCGTCTCCAGGAGCTTCTCCGTCAGGTGACCACCCACACCCGGGACCGACTCGGCCCGGCCGCTTCCAGCGTCCTGCAACGCCACGCCGCCCCCGAAGGCGCCGCTCCCGCAGCGTCCTCCGGCGCTCCCACCTGGAGCCGCGGCGAACGTTCCGAGCGGGGTGAGCGCGGTGAGCGCGGTGAGCGAATTGATCGGAC
>CAYZAE010000046.1:34258-40193 GCA_964476125.1 uncultured Verrucomicrobiota bacterium
GACCGTGGGGACCGCAGCGACTCCGGTCGACAGGACTACGGTCGCGGAGACCAGGGCGACTACGGTCGCGGCGAGCCGAGTCGTGGTGAGACCGGGCGTGGCGAATCTTCGCGCAGTGAATCCGGTCGGAGCGAGCAACTGCCCCGTGGAGTGGCCGGTCGTCCGGACGTGGGCCGTGGAATCGATTACACCCGCGGCGAATATGCCCGCACGGATGTCGGCCGCTCGGAACCGGGGCGCGGCGACCAGGGACGCGGCGAGCAGGGACGTGGTGACTATGCCCGGCCGGAATCCGATCGGGGCGAAGGCGGTCGTGGCGGCGGGGATGACCGCATGGGCGGTGGACGTCGCCGTCGGGGCCGTGGTCGTGGCCGTGGACGCGGGGACCGCGGAGGTGGCCAGGGAGCGTATGGTGGCGGTGGCCAGGGTGGACAGGGTGGCTACGGTGGCGCCCAGGGTGGCGGCTATGGCGGTGGCCAGGGCGGCGGCTACGGCGGTTACGCCGGAGGCGATCCCGGTCCTGCTCCGGCGACGGAAGTGGGTGGGCCCTCGGTCGGGTACCACGGCCAGGGAGCCTACGAGGAGCAGGGTCGTTCCGCTGCGGGTGGCGAAGGCTACTCCGAGGGTGGTGGCGACTATGCCCCTCCGGCCCGCGACTACGCGGATACCCATCCCGAGGAACCCCGTTCCGCGGTGGGCTCCGATCATTACGAGGAGCCGCCGCGGCGCTCCGACTACCCGGCCTCGGGCGAACCGACCGCATAAAGAATGGTCGGCGCGGGGGCCGGTCATTAAGGTGGGGGATCCGAAATGAAATCGATCCTCCTCCCGAATTCCGGCTCCCGTCGTGAGTTTTTACGGACCTCCGTCCTTCTGGGAGCCGCGGCCGCCGCGGCTCCCGCCTGGGCGGCGGAACCTTCCCGGCCGGCGCTCCGCAAGGCCATCATGTGGGGCACGGTCGGTGTGAAGGGCTCGGTGATGGAGAAGGCGAAAGCCGTCAAGGAGGCGGGTTTCGAGGGCATTGAGCCGAATGGCGGCATGGACCAGGACGAAGTCCTGCGCGCCATGGAGGCGACCGGTCTGCAGGCGGCGAGCGTCTGCTGCCATACGCACTGGGCCAAGCCGCTCTCCGACCCTAACCCGGCCAACCGTGCCGTCGGTCTCGAAGGACTTCGCCAGTCGCTCAAGGACGCCAAGCGCTACGGCGCGGGATCGGTGCTTCTCGTTCCCGCCGTTGTCAACGACAAGGTGGGTTATGCCGAGGCCTGGGATCGGTCGGTTGTGGAAATCCGGAAAGCCGTGCCCCTGGCTGAGGAACTCGGAGTCACCATCTCCATCGAAAACGTCTGGAACAATTTCCTCCTCAGCCCGATCGAGGCGGCCCGGTATGTGGACGAATTCAAGAGTCCCCGGGTGGGCTGGCACTTCGACATCGGCAACGTGATCAACTACGGCTGGCCCGAGCAGTGGATCCGCGTGCTCGGCAAGCGCATCCAGCGTCTGCACCTGAAGGAATACAGCCGCGACAAGGCGGACAAGGAAGGCAAGTGGGCCGGGTTCAACGTCGAGTTCCTCAAGGGCAGCAACAACTGGGCGGAAATCGTCAAAGCCCTCGGTGAAGTCGGCTACTCCGGCTGGGCCATCGCCGAACAGGGCGGAGGCGGTTCGCCCGAGGGGCTGAAGAAGCTCTCGGACGAGATCTCGCGCATCTTCGCGAGTTAATCTCCCCAGGCGAACCGGCCCAGTTCTCAACCCGGCCGGTTCTTCCCGGTGCCCGGGAGTCCCTGACCCCGGTGGGGGGCATCCCGGACCCAACCTCCACTGGCACCGTTGCCAGCGGGCTGGTCTAATCGATGGCGTTCGATGAACGACCCCGCCGCTGAGCGCCGTACCTGGTTCCGCGTGGAAGGCATGACCTGCCAGAACTGCGTCCGGCACGCGCGCGAAGCCGCGGAATCCGTGACCGGTGCCGCCGCAGCCTCGGTGAACCTGGACACCGGCCGTCTGCGCGTCCGTTGGACCGAGGGATCCGTTCCCGATCCGGAGTCGGTGATGGCCGCGGTCCGGAAGGCAGGCTTTTCCGCCTCGATCATCGCCGATCCCGGGAACGCCGCAGTGCCGTCGGCGGTGCCGGGGGCGGGTTGGCGGTTCAATGTCTATTTCGGCGGAACGGTGACGTTGATCCTGATGATCGCGGAATGGGGACTCGGGTGGATGCACCGGCCCTGGTACCCGCTCCTGGCCTTCGCACTGGCCGCCCCCGTCCAGGTGTTCTGTGGCGGCCGCTTTTACCGGGGGGCCTGGAACCAGCTCAAACAGGGGGCGTCGAACATGGACACCCTGGTGTCGCTGGGTTCGACCGCCGCCTTCGGCTTCAGCGCCTGGATCGTGTTTGGTGGTCCCCGTGGCGGGCACGTCTTCTTCATGGAATCGGTTTCCATTCTCACCCTCATCAGCCTTGGCCACTGGCTCGAGGCGAAGGCCTCCGCCAAGGCTTCCGGGGCCATCGAAACGCTGATGGAACTGGCCCCCCAGACCGCCCGCCGCATCGAAGTCGATCGCACGGAGCGCGAGGTGCCGGCCTCGGAGTTGATGGTCGGGGACCGGATCGCCATCCGTCCCGGGGATCGCGTCGCCACGGATGCCGAGGTGACCGAGGGAGCCTCGGCGGTGGATGAAGCGATGTTCTCGGGCGAATCGAAGCCGGTGGAGAAAACGGCGGGGACGAAGGTGTTTGCCGGAACCCGGAATCTCGATGGCCGGTTGGTGGCGCGGGTGACGGCGACCGGAGATGCCACGGCGCTGGCGGGGATCGTGGCGGCGGTGGAACGGGCACAGAACAGCCGGGCGGGCATCCAACGTCTGGCGGACCGGATCAGCAGCGTTTTCGTGCCCGTGGTCATCCTGCTTGCGGGTCTCACGGCCTACTGGTGGGGCGTCGCCCCGGAAAGCGCCCGGGCGCTGCATGCCTGGCTCGGCCAGTATCTCTGGCTTATTCCCATTCCCGACGGCGTGGTGGCCGCCGCCGTGGTGCAGGCGACTTCCGTGCTGATCGTGGCCTGTCCCTGCGCCATGGGCCTGGCCACACCGGCCGCCATCATGGCCGGCACCAACGCCGCCGCCCTCCGTGGCATCCTGATCCGGGATGGCGTCGCGCTCGAGAAGGCCGGGCGCATCGACACCATCGTCTTCGACAAGACGGGTACGCTGACCGAGGGACGGTTGGTGGTGGTGGCGGTGGAGGATTGCCGCCCCGCATCCGAGCGTTCGATCAAGGTCGAGGGCCTGGCCGCCTCGCTGGCACGGCATTCGAATCACCCCGTCTCGGTCACGCTGGCGGCCCTGGCTCCCGCACCCCGCACCCCGGCCGCGTCTCCTTCCGTTCCCAGCCTTCCCACCCTCCCCACGCTTCCGCCTCTTTCCGTCCCCCGGCCCGCGATCGCCGGGGGCGCTGGTGCCGTCGGTCTGAGGACGGATCTCCGCTTCGTGCCGAAAGTGGCGGGTTTGAACGACGAGTCCTGGCAGGACTGGCGCGAACTGCGGGGGCGCGGGATTGAGGCGCGACGCGGCGGTGCCGTGTATCGGCTGGGTTCGCTCTCCTGGCTGCACGAATGTGGCGTGGCGGACGTGGCCGAGGAAAAGGGCGGGGCGGTGGCCCGCGGCGCCGCCGTCACCCTGGTCGGGTTGTCCATCGACGACCGGTTGGTGGCCCTCTTCGAACTGCGCGATGCACTACGGTCCGAGGCGCATGACCTGGTGGCAGACCTGCATTCGGACGGATTCGACGTCATCCTCCTGACCGGCGACGCCTGGCTTGCCGCCGAGGCGGTGGCGCAGGAATCCGGCATTGGTTCAGCCAAGGTGTTGGCGGAGGTGAAACCGGAGCAGAAGGCGGAATCCATCGCGCGCCTTCAGTCCAAGGGACACCGGGTGGCCTTCGTCGGCGACGGCATCAACGACGGTCCGGCGCTGGCGCAGGCGGATCTGGGGATCGCGGTGAGCCGGGCTTCCGACGTGGCCCGGGAGTCGGCCGATGTGGTCCTGATCCGGGGCGGTCTGGCCTCGGTGCGCGAGGCCATCGGCATTTCCCAGGCGACCCTCCGGGCCATCCGGCAGAATCTCTTCTGGGCCTTTTTCTACAACGCGGCGGCGATTCCCCTGGCCATGCTGGGGTTCTTCAATCCGATCGTGTGCGCGGCGGCGATGGGAGTGTCGGACCTGGTGGTGATCGGCAACGCCCTGCGGCTCCGGTACTGGACGCTCTCCGCCAAACGCCCAAGGCCGGCCCGGGTACGGCGTCATCCCTCAACCTCGGTGCCCGACCTTGACTGACCGGGCGCGCCCCGCACCATCGTCCCTGGTATGGCGCTGTTCACGATCGATCACCAGTTCCGCTACGAGGTCACGCGGATGATTGCCGAGGGCGGCATGGGCGTCGTGTACGAAGCCGAGCAGCTGGGCTCGCACGGGTTCCGAAAACGCGTGGCGATCAAGGTCATCCGCACCCAGTACGCCCGCCAGGCGCGGTTCGTGGAGAACTTCATCGGGGAGGCGAAACTGGTGGCGGACCTGATCCACACCAACATCGTCCAGACCTACCATCTCGGGGAGACCGACGGGGAGGTCTTCCTGACCATGGAACTGATCAACGGCATCAACCTCGAGGTGCTGCTGGAACAATTGCAGGCCAAGCGCCAGAGGCTGCCGCTGGACCTCGCGGTGTTCATCGTCAGCCGCGTCGCCCGCGGTCTCGCCTACGCCCACGTGAAGACCGATTCCGAGGGGCGGCCGCTCGGACTCGTCCATCGCGATGTCAGCTTCAAGAACATCATGATCGCCTTCGAGGGCGACGTGAAACTCACGGACTTCGGCATCGCCAAGGCCCGCGGCTTCCTGCAGCAGCAGGAAGGCGAGGTGGTGGTCGGCAAGCCCGATTACATGAGCCCCGAACAGGCGAACTTCGAGATCACCGACGCCCGCTCCGACCTGTTCTCCGCCGGTGTCGTGCTCGCGCACCTGCTGCTCGGACGAAACATCTTCCGCGCGGAAACCCCGGAGGCCTCCCGGCAGCGCATGCTCAAACTGCCCATCCCGGACTTCCGCCTGGAGGACGAACGCATCGACGAGCGCCTCAACGGCATTCTGCACCGGACTCTCCGGCGGTCGGTGGAAGAACGTTATCCCTGCGCCCGCGAATTCCTCGAGGCTCTGGAACGGTACCTCTACGAACCCGGTTTCGGCCCGACCAACGAGAAGCTCGGAGCCTACGTGCGCGAGTTGTTCGGACAGAACGTTCCCCGGGACCCCGCCGAACGGGCCCGCGGATCGACCGTGATGCTGCCCCCACGGGACTCCTCGGCACGGTCGTGATCCGCGGACCCGGGTACCGCCGAACTCCGAAAGGGCGCGCCCCACGACTCACGACCCACGGCCCACGACCCACGACCCACGGCTTCGGGCCCGAAGTTGGAAAGTTTTCCAGGAACCATTTCATGAAACGAAAGAGCCGATCCTCCGAGGTGGTCCTCGGGCTTCTTCAGCACGCCTGCGGGCCTGATCCTGCGGCGAACCTCGACACCTGCCTGGCCGCGGCCACCCGGGCCGCCAAGGCCGGGGCCAACATCATCTGCACCCAGGAACTCTTCCGGTCCCAGTACTTCTGCCAGAACGAGGATCACGCCAACTTCGGTCTCGCCGAAGCGATCCCGGGGCCCAGCACCGAGGCCTTCTGCCGGTTCGCCAAAAAGCATGGCACGGTGGTGATCGCCTCCCTGTTCGAGAAACGCGCCAGCGGGCTCTACCACAACACCGCGGCCATCATCGACGCCGACGGGTCCATGCTCGGGATCTATCGGAAGATGCACATCCCCGATGACCCGCTGTACTACGAGAAGTTCTACTTCACCCCCGGCGACCTCGGCTTCCGCGCCTGGTC
>CAYZAE010000047.1:0-29788 GCA_964476125.1 uncultured Verrucomicrobiota bacterium
TTCCGGTCGTATCTGCTGGGGGCTTTGCGCCACTTCGAATCGGACCGTCGTGAGCGCGAGCGTCGGATGAAGCGCGGTGGGGGAATTTTACCGGAGCCATTGACCGGGGAGGAGCCGGGCACGGGGCAAGGGGTGCCGTGGACGGACCATGAATTCGACCGGGAATGGGCTCTGGCGGTGGTGTCGCGTGCGGTGACTGCGGTGTCGGAGGCTTATGCGAAATCGGGGCGGGCGGCTCAGTTCGAACGCCTCAAGCCGTCGTTGCTGGGCGGGGATCTGCCGTCGCAGGCGGCGCTGGCCGGGGAACTCGGATGCACGGAGGGGGCGTTGAAGGTGGCCATTCATCGCCTCCGACGAAGTTTTCGGGAGGCGGTGAAGGCCGAGATTTCGCAGACCCTGCCCGAGGCGGAGGACGCGGACGGTGAGTTGCGGTATCTGATCGAAGTCCTGTCCCGGCTGTAGATCAGTTCAGGGAGAGACTCACCCGGCTTTCGCCGCGGTAACTGGCATCCACCGGCTTGGGAGCCACGCGAAGCAGTCGGTCGGTGCCGATTTGTCCCTGGGAGGCGAGCCAGTCCTGGACGGTGCGGGCCCGGGCGTCCATGAGCTTGCGCAGGGCTTCCTCGGGGACGCTGATCTTCTCGATCAGGAGGGACTCCATGATTTCCGGGGTGGCCAGACCGAGGGCTTCGCGATCGGCGCGGTCGAGCTGCTTTTCCGCTTTGCGCAGACTGCGGTCCTCGCGGTGGATCAGGCTGGTGGCGCGTTCCATCAGACTTTTGCGGGGACGCGAGGAAGGCGGTGTTGCGATGGAGTTCGTGGAGGGCAGCCGTGCGAGTTGGGCGGACACCACCTCGGCGACGTTGGTGCCGAATTGTTCCACGAAGGCGAGTCGGAGCAGGCGGGTTCGTTCCTCGGGTTCGAGGGGCGGGAGGGGGCCGGTCGGATTGAGAGCGGCCGATCGGGAGCGGGTTTTTGCCGCGAGTTCCCGGGTGCGCATGGACTCCAATTGCTCGAGCAGGGTGCTGCGGGCCAGGGCGTCCCGGTCCGTGACGGGATCGATAGCGCCTTCGATTTCCACGCTAAGGGCGGGGCGTTTGCCGAGGGCGCTGGCCAGTTTGGAAAGCTTGTCCCACTCGCCTTCGACGACGTTGGTGCTGCCCGGTTGGAAGGCGACGAAGTTCAGTTCGTCCCCTCCGCCACCGACGAGGGAGCCGAGCAGCTTGAAGGGGGAGGCGGCCGCTTTCACGAGGACATTGCCGATCACCTGAAAGATCACCGGGCCGAGGCGGAACTTGGGGTCGGTGAGATCGCCGCTCACCGGCAGGTCCAGTTCGATGCGGCCGTTGCTGTCCTTGAGCAGGGCGACGCCGAGGCGGAGGGGCAGGCTGGTGGCGTCGGGGCTGTTGTTGCGTGCGCCGAGCGTCAGTTGGTCCACCTCGATGCGGTTCTCCGCCTGGAGTTTTCCGTTGTCCACGCGGTAATGCAGTCGAGTGGTGAGCCGGCCCTTTAGCAGAGGGTGGCCGCCGTACTTCTCCAGGTATCCCGTGAGGGGAGTCAGTTGGGTGTCGGTGTTGGTGATGGAGAGATCGGCGGAGAGAGGGGACGCCAACGGGCTGATCCGGCCACTGACCGCGAAGGGGGAGAGTTTGTCGAAACGGCCCTGGAGATCCACCTGCACCGGGACGCTGCCGGTGGTCGACAGCCCGCGAAGCGTGCCCTGGAGGCCATCGATGCCGAGCTCGATCGGGGGCTGGATCGAGGTGTCGGAGAACTTGAGGGAACCCTGGTCGAGCACCAGGGCGTCGAGGCTCACGGGGATGAGTCCGGGGGCGGCTGCAGGGGCCGCATTTGTTCCGGAGGAGGCCGATGGGGGCGCGGTTTTGGTGAGGTTGAGCAGGTTGACCTGGCCGTTGGTTTCGAGGGCCACATGAATTCCGGGTCGGGTCAGGCGCAGTTCGGCGGCGTGGAGACGGGTGGGTTCGAAGGAGGCCTCGATGCCGGAGAGGGTCAGATCCTCGAGTCTGGCCAGATCCCGTGAGTCGGTGGTTTCCCGGGTGACCAATCGGGACAATTGGACCTTGCCGGAGAAGGCGAGCCGGGGTGATGCCGGGTTCTGCGACTGGAAGCGCAATTTGCCGGTGGTGGAGAGGAGTCCGCTTTCGAGGCGAAGCGCGGTGAGCGGGGTGAGATAGGGCTGCGCGGTTTTGAGATCGATCTGCCCGAGATCAAGTTCCAGATCCGCTTCGGGAGGGTCGAGTCGGCCGGTGCCCTTGACCCGGACTGTGCCTGAGGAGTTTAGACGAAAGCCCGCCTCGGCCTGGAGGGTTGGGTTGCCCACCGAGCCGAAGTCGCGGAGGTGGAGCGACACCTGATCGAGAAGAAAGACCGCGGGTGGATCGGGAAGCTGGTCCTCGAGCTTCACGGTGTAATTCAGAAGCTGCAGATCCACGAGTTCGACGGCCCAAACGGCCTGCGCGGTGGCGGGTGGGTGGCTGACCGCACCGGCCTGAGGTGGATTCGGGGCGGTGGGGGGATTGGGGACGGGGCCCGCAGTGTTTTTCGGGGGGGCGGACTTGAGGAGTCCGAACCAGTTGAGCGAACCCTGTCGGTCCCGGCGCACGAGCAGGGAACCTCCGTCGGCCCGGAAGCCACCCACGCGGGCGCTTTGGTTTTGCAGGTTGGCACTGACCTGGTCGAGGCGGACTTCGGTGAGGTGGGTGATAGTTTCGGGGGATTCGGGCAGTCGGACCTCAAGATCGGCGAGGCGCATGGAGAGATTGGTCACGCTCGCGGCGGGGTGGCCGTCGATCAGTTGGAGATGATAGGGAATTTCGGTTTCGAACCGGCCGGAGAGAACCTTTCCGCGGAAGATCGATTCGACGTACGGCAGGTATTTTCGGACGTCGAGCGCGGCGATCTTCAGGGTGCCTGACGATCCGGGGGGTTGGAGGGTGAGGGTCCCCCGGCCTTCGAATGCTTCCTGAACTTCGCTGGTAAGCCGGAAGGAGTACGAGGCTGCGGCGTTGCTGCGGGTGCTGAGGTTGTCGATCCGTACTTCGATCGGCGCGAGCTCCGTCTTGAAAGGGGATTCGAGGGACAGGTCCTCGAAGGTGAGCCGCGTCTTGTCGAGGGTGAAACGGTCGAGGCTGGCCGTCCAGGATCCGGGCGGTTGCGACGGGGTTTGGGGGTTGGATTGGGGAGGTGGGGAAGCGGGTGGAGGGAGCAGGAGTTGCGACCAGTTGGGGATGCGATCACGGCCGAGGCGTGCGAGCACCGAGGCTTCGGAGGCGCTGACGGATCCGAGGTGGAGGGTGCGTTGGCGGAGATTGAAGACGGCCCCGGTGATGGAAAGGCCGCCGAGGGTGCCGACGGCTTCGCGGTTGGAAGGGTCGGTGATCCGGAGTTGGGCGATCTGGAGGGAGCCGTTGGTGGCGACGAGGTCGAGCCCGTTGGTGCCGAGGCTGGCGAGGTAGTTGACCTGGAGATCCGCGGTTCCCTCGGAGAGCACGGCGCGGGTGAAGTCCTCAAGATAGGGTTGATACCGGCCGAGACTGACGCCGGTGACTTCGAGCCGGCCGGAGGAGCGGAGCGGTTGGATGGTGATGTCGCCGGCCCACGAGACGCTGCGGCCGGCGTCGCTTTCGGCGTGGAAGGAGTAGGGGGTTTCGGCGTCGGGGCGGGTGGTGAATTCGTGGAGATTCAGGTTGATGGGGCGGTATTCGGTGCGGAAGAGAGAGCGTCGGGTGCGGTCTTCAAGGGCGACGAAGCCGTTGGTGACGAGAAGATGGGTGATGAAGAGACGGGGGACGGATCCCGCGCGGGCCGGTGCGGGAGGGTTGGTGGCGGGTGCGGTGGGCAGGAGGTCTGAAAAGTTCAATCGACCGTCGGGCAGCAGGAGGATTTCGCCGAACGGTTTCACGAGACGCACTTCATGGAAGGCCCAGCCCCAGCGGAGGATCGAGGAGGCTTGGAGATTGACGTGCAACTCATCCCAGGAGGCGAAGGTGCGTCCGTCGGGTTCGGTCAGGGACAGTCCCCGGAGGGTGAGGGAGAGGGCGAGGGGATTGATCCGGACCTCTCGCACGGTGGCGTGGCGGTGGGTGAGGGCCGGAAGACGCTTTTCGAGTTGCCAGCGGAGGATCGGGGGCAGGACGAGGAAACCAACCACCAGATACAGGCCGAAGCAGATCGCGGCGCGGAGCAGCCAGGTTTTCGCTCGGGGAGAAAGGCGGGCGAGGAGCCTGGGCGCCAGCGCGCGGGAGGGCGGGGTGGGGGAGGATCGCTCGGTCATCGCGTGCGGGGCGAATTTACGATCACTGCGGTGGGCGGTGTACAGCCGGGAACTGAAGGGGTTCAGGGGCGGGAGGCGGAGTCATTGACGCGAGAGAAGGGCTGGGCCCAGGCTGAAACCAGTTCTGATACGCACCATGAAGCCCGCCAATCTCCCGGGACCTCCGCAGCACTGGTTTTTCGGCAGCGCCCGGGAGTTGTCCCGGGATCCCCTGCGATTCTACGGGGAGAACAAGGAACGCTACGGGGATTTGTTCACCATGCGATTCCTGAACCATCGTTGCGTGGTGGCAGCGGGTCCGGAGCAGATCGAGCAGGTGCTCGATTTCCGGGGCGAAGAGTTACCGCAAACATTTCGTGGTGCGGTTTCTCATGCCGGTGTTCGGCAGCGGCCTGTTCACCAGCGAGGGCGATTTCTGGCGCAGGCAGCGGAAGCTGGTTCAGCCGGCGTTTCACCGCGGGAAGATCGCCCGGTTTGGGGAGACCATGGTGGACTACGCCGAGCACGCCGCGGGGGACATGCGGCCCGGGGAGATCCGGGATGTGCATGCGGACATGTCGAGGCTGACCCTGTTGATTGCCTGCAAGACGCTGTTCGATGCCGACGTGCGGGGCCAGGCGTCGGAGGTGGCGACCGCGTTGGAGCATTTGCAGGATGCGACGACGGAACTCATCGATCAGAAGATTCCCCTGCCGGCGTGGGTGCCGACGCGGGCGAGGCGGCATTTGCTGGCGACGGCGGCGACGCTGGATCGGATTGTGTACCGGATCATCGGGGAGCGCCGTGAATCCGGGGTGGAGCGGGAGGATTTGTTGTCGTTGCTGCTGGGACTGCGGGATGACGAGGGGGCGCCGATGCCGGATCGTCAGCTTCGGGACGAGGTGGTGACGTTGTTCATCGGTGGATTCGAGACCACCTCGATCGGGTTGTCGTGGGCGCTGCACGTCCTGGCCTCGCAGCCGGAGGTGGATCGCCGGGTTCGCGAGGAACTCGATCGGGAGGTGGGGGATCGGCGGGTGACGGGGGAGGATCTGCCGCGGTTGGTGGTGATGGACGCCTTCGTGAAGGAGACCCTGCGCCTCCATTCGCCGGCCTGGGCGATTGGAAGGGAGGCGACCGAGTCCACCGAAATCTGCGGGCATCGCATCGGGGCGGGCACGACGGTCATCGTTCCGATCCATTCCATCCACCGGGATGCCCGCTGGTATCGGGATCCCGAACAGTTCCGGATCGACCGCTGGCTGGGGGAGGAGGCGAAAACCATTCCCAAGCTGGCCTGGATCCCCTTCGGGGCGGGGCCGCGGGTCTGCATTGGGGAGGGCTTTGCGAGAATGGAGATGAGCCTCCTGCTGGCGACACTCCTAAGACGGCTTCGATTCGAGACCGTGGGGGATCCTCCCACTCCCCGGCCTGCCTTTCTCCTCAGACCTAAAGAGGGGGTTCGGTTGAAGGTTTGTGCGCCGTGAGGGAGCGGGTGGAGGGTGTTGGGTTTCCGGGATGATTCGCCGGGTTGGGATCAGCGGACGCGGAGGATCCAGTTCACGTAGACGTTCCGGGGCCGGGTTTCGGCCGGGCCGGGGGGCTGGATGGATCCGGTATTGCTGAGGACCGGCGCGGTTTCGTCGGGGACCTTGTTGGCGTGGAAGCGCACCCATTCGGCGCCGTAGCCCTGTCCGATGGCGTCGGCGATTCCGGAGATGGGATGGTGGTGGGGGCCGGCGGCGTCCTCCTGGAGGGAGCCGACTTCATTGCCCGAGTTGCCGCCGGGGGCCGAGGAACCGCGAGTTTCGCGGTCGGGGTCACGATGATCGCCGGTGGCGGCGTAGTTCACTCCGCGGAGAAATCGCCCCCGCAGATCGGGGATCAGAAACGTTCCTGCGCCGCGGCCGCGACCCCAGGCGGAGCCGAGGGCGGCGTGAAGTTCCGGGTACTGGCCGACGGCGAGTTCGCGTCCATCGCAGAGCATCCAGTTGGAGTTCTCGCCGAGGGTGGAGGCTGGGCCGGCGAAGGCGAGAATGGTGCCGACGGGGGGTGCGGGTGTCGGGGGCGGGGTTTCGGCGCTCCGGGGAGACAGGGAGACCCCGAGGGCTCCGGCGGCGATCCAACCGGCGAGGGCGAGGGGGTTTCGTGAAACCCGGGTAAACAGGGGGGCAGAGAGGGGAGCGGGTGCTTTCATGGGATGAGGCCGGGGGGCTGAGTTGTGGGCCAACGCTGGACCGGGTTGGACGGGATTCAAATCCGTTCTTTGCGGTCGGTGACGCGGGGTGGAGTTCGGGCTGGGGCGTGGGCTGACGGGGGAGAGGGAGAGGGCGAGGGGCGGCTTGCCGGGGACCTTGGAAGTCCTAAGAATGAGGCCGTGCAACAGCGTCTGGTCTGGGCGACGGCGGGATTGGTGCTGATCAATGTGGCGTTTTTCGCCGTCTTTCTGATGCGCTCTCCGCGGACGGGCCGGGACGTGCCGGCGGGATCAGGGACGGGCTCTGTGGCGGGGGCGGGGACTGTGGCGGGTTCTCCCGCGCAGCCGGGATTCTATGCGGTGACCGGGGTGGTGAAGGAGGTTCGCACGGGCGGGACCAATCTGTTGATCCGGCACGAGGCCATTCCGGGTTACATGATGGCGATGACCATGCCCTTCACGGCGCGGGATCCGCGTGAGACGGCGAGCGTGAAGGCGGGGGACAAGCTGACCTTCCGCCTGCTGGTGACGGATGAGGAGAGTTGGATCGACAGTGTCCGGCGGGTGGGTGTGGACGAGACGCCGCCCCCGTTCACGTACGAGCAGTCGCGGATTGTGCGGGACGTGGAGCCTCTGGAGATCGGGCAGTTGATGCCGGACTATCCGTTCACGAACCAGTTCGGGTCGGTGGTGAAACTGAGTGACTACCGGGGCCAGGCGGTGGCGATGACCTTTATCTTCACGCGGTGCCCGCTGCCGGATTTTTGTCCGAGGATGCTGAAGAATTTTTCGGCGGTGGCCGCGGCCATGGGATCGGGGTCGTCGGGGGTGACGAACTGGCATCTCCTGACCCTGACGATTGATCCGGCGTTCGACACCGTCCCGGTTCTGAAGGCGCACGCGGAGTCGTATCAGTACGATCCCAGGCGCTGGACCTTTTTGACCGGGGCGTTGATCGACGTTGATGCGATCACGGAGCAGCTGGGGTTGGTGTTTCGGCGGCAGACCCCCACGGCTTTGCCTGATCACAATCTGCGGACGGTGGTGATCGATGCTTCGGGTCGGCTGCGGAAGATCCTGGTCGGCAACACCTGGAAACCGGAGGAGGTCGTGTCGGAACTGGCGGCGTCGGCGTCGGCGTCGGCCTTGGATTCGAAGCCTTCGGTGGCGCCGTGAAGAGGGAGATGGGGTGGGGTGGGGTGGGGAAAAAGTTAGGCCCCGGGTTCCCACGCCCGGGGCCACTTCCACTCCCACATGTGCGAGCGGCCTAGAAGAGCGCCGCGCGCACAAAACTTTCAAAGCTGGACCAGTTGGCGAGGCAGCGTTCGAGATGGAACGCGCATCCGGCGATGACGGCGAAGGCGCACCCGGCGAGGAAGAGGAGTGCGGTGGTTTCGGAGCGTTCCCCGGCGCGCACCTCGCTGGCGCAGGTGGCGGCCAGGGCGAGGGACGGGGAGGAAGGGGTCGCCACCCTCGGGCTGGGCCCGCCCGCCCGGTGCATTGAGGCCGGGGAGCCGGCCACGAGGCGGTTCGAAGTGTTCGGAAGGGCGGCGAAATTCAACTGGAACGACATCGGATTCATGGGAGGTCTGGTGGGCATGGCGTTCGGACCCGCGCTACACCCCGGGGTTCAGGACGGGGTTTCAGATTTTTCTCGACCGTGCGGACACCCCGCCATCAGCAGGCGTCGTGCCAGCTTGTGGAGAGGGGGGTGGCGGTGCGGGAACCGAGTGATTCGGGCATTTCCGGAGGGGGTTGGGGGGGAGTTAGCGGGGGCTGTCTCGGTTCCGTGACGGAGTCATCCCGGATCCGGGATGGGGTCCGGTCGGCGGGGGGTTGGAGGAGGGGATGAGTGTTCAGCCTGCGTGTTTTGACGGATTCCCGGGTTCTTGTCTCCCTTCGTCATGCCGAGCAGACTTCGACCATGCAGCCGGTAAACATGAACTCGGAGGCAGAGCTGGACGAGTGGTTGACGCGACCCCGGCCGGTTCTGGTGGGGGCGATCCGGGGTCTGTCGAGTCCTCTGGTGATTCTGGGAGGGGGCGGGAAGATGGGGCCTTCGTTGGCGGTGCTGGCTCGGCGTGCGGCGGTGGAGGCGGGGCATCCGTTGGAAGTGATCGTGGTGAGCCGGTTTCGGGACGTGGGGGTGCGGGGCTGGCTGGAGGGGCGGGGGGTGCACACGCTGGCCGCGGACCTTCTGGATCCGCAGGCGTATGGGGGGCTGCCGGATGCGGGGAACGTGGCGTATCTCGTGGGGTTGAAGTTCGGAACCAGCCGGGATCCGGCGTCGACCTGGGTGGCCAATACGCTGATTCCGGCGCGGGTCAGCGAGCGTTATGCGAAGGCCCGGATTACCGCTTTGTCGACGGGCAACGTCTATCCGTTTTCCTCGGTGGAAGGCAGCGGGGCGGTGGAGACCGATCCGCTGACGCCGGTGGGCGAGTATGCGAATGCGGCGGTGGCCCGGGAGCGGATTTTTGAGTGGTTTTCCAGGGAGCGCGGGATCCGGGTGTCGCTCTTGCGGTTGTCTTACGCGGTGGATCTTCGCTACGGGGTGGTGGTGGATATCGCGCAGCGGGTGGCGCGGGGGGAGCCTGTGGATCTTTCGAACGGCCATTTCAACTGCATCTGGCAGGGGGACGCGAACGAGGCGGTGCTGCGGTCGTTCGAACTCGCGGCGACGCCGGCGACGGCGTGGAACCTCTGTCGGCCGGAGGCGTTTTCGGTGCGCGAGACGGCCCTGGCGTTCGGAAGGATATTCGGGCGCGAGGTTCGTTTCGAGGGCACCCCCGGGGAGACGGCGTTGTTGAGCAACACCAGCAAGCTGTCGTCGGTGCTGGGGGATCCTTCGGTATCGTTTGAGACCCTCCTGCGCTGGGTGGCGCACTGGGTGGCGCATGGGGGAAGATCGCTGGGCAAACCCACTCACTTCGAGAATCGCGATGGACACTATTGATTGCCTGCGGAAGCGGTTGTCGCGGGGGTTGGTCATCCCGGCCTGTCCCCTGGCGCTGGATGCCTCGCGGAAGTTCGACGAACGACGCCAGCGCGCGCTGGTGCGGTACTACCGGGCGGCGGGGGCGGGCGGGTTGGCGGTGGCGGTGCACACGACCCAGTTCGCCATCCGGGATGCGAAGGTGGGATTGTTCGAGCCGGTGCTGGCGCTGGTGGAGGAGGAACTGCGGCGGGGTGGTGGCGGGAATCTGGTGCGGATCGCGGGGGTTTGCGGCGGAACGGCGCAGGCTGTTTCGGAGGCGGCGCTGGCGCGGACGCTGGGTTACGAGGCGGGGTTGCTGAGCCTGGGGGCGCTGAAGGAGGCCACCGACGACGCCTTGATCGCGCATTGTCGGGAGGTCTCGGAGATCCTGCCGTTGGTGGGTTTCTATCTTCAGCCGGCGGCCGGGGGGCGCGTGCTGAGTTACGCCTTCTGGCGTCGCTTCGTGGAGATTCCGCGCGTCGTGGCCCTCAAGATAGCGCCCTTCGACCGCTATCGGACGCTGGATGTGATTCGTGCGGTGGCGGCTTCGGGCAGGGACGACATCGCGCTCTACACCGGCAATGACGATGCCATCGTGACCGATCTGGTGACGCCGTATTTTCTGCCAGCCGGTCCGGGCGGGGAGGTGCGCGAGTTCCGGATCGTGGGCGGACTTCTGGGACACTGGGCGGTCTGGACGCGGCGGGCCGTTGAGTTGCAGCGCGAATGCCGGACCCTCAGTGCGGAGCGGTTGGACATTCCCAGGGATCTGCTTCGACGCGGGGCGGAGGTGACCGATGCGAACGCCGCCTTTTTTGATGCGGCCCATGGATTTGCAGGTTGCATCGCGGGTTTGCACGAGGTGCTCCGTCGTCAGGGGTTGCTCGAAGGCCTGGCGTGCCTGAATCCGTCGGAAGGCCTGAGCCCTGGCCAACGCGAGGAAATCGACCGCGTTTGCCAGGCCTATCCCCATCTCGCCGACGACGCGTTCGTGGCCGAGCACCGGGATGAGTGGCTCGGGTAGCTTTGGGCGTGCGTCGTGCGTCGTGCGTCGCGGGTCGCGGGTCGCGGAGTGGGGAGTGGGAGATGCGCGGCCTCAACGGTGGGCGAGCATCGGCAGGCGGTCCGAGGCGAGCACTGCGTCGAGGATGGGGGCGAGGTCGGCGCGGACGGAAGCCATCACCAGGTCGGAGCCGTCGAGGACCAGCAAGGTCGCGCGGACGGCGGAGTCCACCGGGGCTGGGCGGGTGGGGATGAAGATGGCGACGGTTTCACGGCCATCATGGACGATCACGACGGGTTCCCAGCCGTCCTTTTCCATGGCCGTTTGGACGTTGGTCAGCAGGGTGTTTGGGTCGGGGTCGGGGGATCCCGGGCGTTTCTGGTAGAGGGCGACGTCGGCGGAACGGAGGGCGTCGACGGCGGCGCGGGCTTCGGGTTCGAGGGGGACGAACGAGAGACCAGCCTGGGCCAGCCAGACCGGGAGTCGGCCGATTCCGAACTCGAATTTCCGTTCCCAGGTGTCCGGGGTTGCCGTGAGTGTGGCGTGTCGAAGCGTGCGGATTTCGGAGCCGACCCTGAAGGAGAGGACGAGGGCGAGGACGAAGACGGTGAAGACCGCGAGCAGTGCCAGGAGCGCGTGCCGGGCCCGGAATCGGCGGGGGCGGACCGGAGGAGGCGCGGGGGCGGGGAAGGGAATCGCGGTCATGGTTGGGGCGGGGAGAGGGGGTGGGAGAGGGAGTGGGAGTGGAAGTGCGGGCGGCTATTGCCCTCAGGCTTTTCGCGCGTGCTTGCCGCCGAGCTTCTTGAGCGGATCGATGCCGAGGCGATCCCCGAGCACGGAGAGTTTCTCGGGATTGATGTCACCCACCACGTTGACGAAGACGGCCTCCTTTCCGCTGTCGATGACAGTGACGACGACGCCTTCGATCGCTTCGTCGGCGCGGTGCTTGAGATAGACGCCGACGTCCTGGCCCTTTTCCTGGACGGTGACGATGCGTTCCCAGCCCTTGCCATCGAGTTCGCTGCGGATGCCGCGGAGACGTTCGGACATTTCGGCGCGGTTGGCCTCGTTGAGTCCGACGACGTTGACGCGGACGGCTTTGAGGTTGCGGAGCAGGTCGGCCACTTCGGGTTCGCTCTTCTCGCTCAGTTTCGCGGCCAGGCTGAGCAGGTGCGTCTTGATGTTGACCTCCACGAACTGACCGCCGCCGGAGGGCGGGGTGAACTTGCCGAAATCGATGAATCCGGCCGGTGGCGCATCCTCGGCGCGGAGTGAGAGCGGCAGGGCGAGGGAGGCGGCGAGCAGGAAGGAGCGGATCGTGTTTTTCATGAGGAACGAAGGTTGCCTGGGCAACGGGGTTGGTGTTTTGGACTTGGACCGAAGGACAGGCGGGTGCCTGTCCGCGGCCAACACACGGTGCCGGGCGGGCGGGTTGCAGCCGTTTTTGGAGGCGGCTGGGGGAGACGGGAGTGGGGAGGGGGGAGGGGGGAGTAGGGAGGGAGAAGGGAGAGGGGAGAGGGGAGTAGGGAGTCAGACGCGGTGGCTGAGGGCGCGTTTGAGGTCGCGGTCGGAGTCGCGCTTTTTGAGATCCTCGCGTTTATCGAACTCGTGTTTTCCCTGGCCGACGGCGAGGTGGACTTTGACGCGGTTGTTTTTCCAGCGGAAGGAGAGGGGGATGAGGGCGTGGCCCTTTTTGGCGGCGGCGTCCTCGAGCTTTCGGATTTCGCTCTTGTGGAGGAGCAGCTTGCGGGCGGCCTTCGGGGCGTGGTTCTGGCGGTTGCCGAAGCTGTATTCGTCGATCTGGGCGTTGTGCAGCCAGACCTGGCCTTTCTCGACCTTGGCGAAGGCGTCGGAAATTTGGCCGCGCCCGCCGCGAAGGGCTTTGACCTCGGTGCCGCGGAGGACGATGCCGGCCTCGAAGGTGTCGAGGATCTCGTAGTCGCGCCGGGCTTTGGGGTTGGTGACGATGACTTCGGACATGGGGTGGGAGGGGCGCCGGCGAGGTGGTTGGGGGGCCTCTAAAAAACGTCGCCCCGGGGGTTGCCGGGGCGTGCATCCGAAGATCGAAGGACGTGGCCCCGGGGGGCGGAGAGGTTCCTTACTCGTTCAGGGTGGTACCGCGGCGACGGCGCTTGCGGGTGGCTTCGGCCTCGATTTCGTCGAGGGCGGGTTCCCAGTGGATTTTGTCCTCGATGATTTCGATCATCGCGATATCGGCGACGCCCAGGCCGGCGGTGTCGGAGATCAGGGGCCTCCCCATGCCGCCGCCGCCGCCGTTCAGCTGCTTGACGCGGCGGGACACGAGGTTGACCAGGACGTTGGGGTTGCCCAGTTTCTCGAGGGCCTTGCGCATGAGTTCGACGTTCACAGTAAAAATCCTGAGTACCGAGTGAATCCCCGGGAGGGGGCGGGAAACATAAGCCGGGTGTGGATTCCGGCAATCCCAAATTTTCATCTCATTTCATGCGCCCTGCGCTCAGGTCCTGGGGGGCGGGGCGGATGGAGAGGGGGTGGGGGTGGGGGTGGGGGTGTTGCCGGCGAGATCCTGGGCGAGTTGGGCCCGCTGACTGTCGAGTTCCCGGAGGCGTCCGGCGGTTTCGCGGACCACGAGACGCGGGTTGGGGGCGAGCTGGCCGCGGGGGAGGGAGGGGGAACCGAGACGGCCGCGAACCTCGAGGTAGTCCTCCAGCAGATCGATGTAGCGAAAGACGATCGGGGTGACTTCGGGTGGGGAGGTGAGGCGGATGGCGTGGAGTTGCCGGAGCAGTTGGCGGAGGAGCGGGACCTGGTTTTGGAAATCCCAGGAGCGGACGACCTCGTCCAGGGTGAGGCGTGAGGCCCGGTTGCCGTTGTTGGCGAACACCCCGACGGGTTGGAGGGCTTCGTCGAGTTTCCGGAGGGCGAAGGCGGCGGGCCAGGCGGAGCTGGGGTTCCGTCCGGTGAAGTTGGCGAGGGTGAGGGCCCACCATTTCTCGGCGTCGAGCAGGCTGCGGAATCCGGGTTGGAAGGCCTCGATGAAGCCGGTCTGCCAGTTCCAGTGCTTTTGCAGGGTGCCGAGCCAATGGACGAGACGGGCGCGTCCATCGGGGAGGCGGGAGAGTTCATGGACGCAGAGATGGGCGCAGGCGGAGAAGGAGGCCCAGTCGCGCTCGCTCATGCGCGAGATGTCGGGCTGGCTCATTTCGTGGAAGCCGAGAGGGGCGCGACGGTTCAGTTCGCGGCGGACGGCGGTGAGCGTTTCGTCGAGTTTGACGTCGGTGACGCCACGGGACTGGGGTTGGAGGGCGACGGTGGCCGGGGAGTTGGCCAGGATGGTCTGGGTGAGGCCCTCGACGAACCACAGGGGCGGATCGGCCAGCCGCTGGTTTCCGCTGCGGCTGGAGAGTTCGAGCACGAGGGCCTCGGTGAGGGTTCGGACGAGACGGTCCTCGGTGAGCGTGGGAGGGAAGGCGATCCGGAAGTGCCAGCCGCTTTCGAACGGTGAGGCGGCGACGGCGAGCGGGGTGTTGGTGCGCAGGGACGGGTCGATCACGATGAAGATCTTCCCGACCTTGCCGTCGCCGGCACGCCAGGTATCCGGAAGGGCGAGCGCCCGCAGGAGCTCGGATTTCACCCGTTCGCAGGAGACGGCGAGGGTCTGAGGGGTGAGGTCCCGGAGCAGACCTCCAGCGGTGGTGGGGGAGAGGGGCGGGGTTTTGGCGGGACGCGGTCCGCTGACGACGAACTGTCCGGACTGGCTGAAGGTGGTGGCTGTTTCCGAGAACTGCGGCGGGGTGGCCTGGGACGGCCAGGTGGCGGGCCTTTGGCCGAGGGATTGGGGCGGGCCGCAAGCCAGCCCCAACGCGAGGATCGCCAGCCAGATCGTGGGACGTTGGGGCACGGAGTGGGCTGGGCTGCCGGTCTAGGGTGGGGTGGGAGCGGTGGGGGCCGGGGTTAGGTGGCGGACGGCTTTGGCTTGGAGGAGGAGCCGGTGGAGGGGGTGGATTTGGAGGAGCCGCCCTCGGATTTTCCGGAGGAGGAGGACGACGACGAGCTGCCGGAGCTGGAGGAGCCCGAGGAGGAGGACGAAGAGGACGAGGAGGTGGAAGAACCTCCGGCGTCCTTTTTGGCGGCGGCCTTGTAGCTATCGCTGCGGTAGTCGGTGATGTAGAAGCCCGAGCCCTTGAAGATGAGGCCGGCGCCGGTTCCGAGTTGCCGCTGGATCTTGCCCTTGCCCCAGCGTTTCCGTCCGCACTTGTCCTCGGGGCAGATTTCGAGGGCGGCGTCTTTCATGGATTGGAACACCTCGAATTCGTGTCCGCACTTGGAGCAGGCGTATTGGTAGGTCGGCATCGTTGTCGGGTAAGCTTATGGAAGCGTGGGAAAGAAGCGTCAAGGGGGGTGTCGAGGATCCGTGGGTTGGTGGGAGGATGGCGGCGGGCTTGCCTGGCGGCTGGGCTCCGATCAGTTTGGGCGGATGATCCGATTCCGACGATGGGCGGCGTGGCTGCTGGTGGGGGGGTGCCTGGCGGGCCTGGCCGGGGCTGCGGAGCCGCCGGCTGCGGTGGCCAAGCCCGGGGTGGAGGAATGGATGGCGCGGGCCCAGGATTCGCAGCGACGCGGTTTGATGAAGCAGGCTTTGGAGATGGCGGGGAAGGCGGTGGAATCGGCACCCACGGATCCGAGGCCGCTGCATTACCGGGCCCAGCTCTTTGAGAGGATGCGGCAACTGCCCTCGTGCGAGGCGGACCTGACGAAGGCGCTGACGCTGGTTCCGGACGAGCCGGCGATGCTTTTGGACCGGGGCATTCTTCGGTTGCGCCTGGGGGATTATGCCGGGTCGGTGGCGGATCTGGATCGGTATGTGGAGTTGCGTCCGGCGCGGATGGCGGAGTTGTGGCAGCGTGGGATCGCGTTGTTTTACGCGGGTCGTTATGAGGCGGCCCGGCGCCAGTTTGAGGTGCACCGGACGGTGAATCCGGAGGATGTGGAGAATTCCGCGTGGCATTTCTGCTGTGTGGCGAAGCTGGAGGGGTGGGAGTCGGCGCGGAAGGCGCTGCTTCCGGTGGCGGCGGATGGGCGGATTCCGATGCGGGAGATCCAGGCGTTGTATGCGGGACGAATGAAACCCGGGGAGGTGCTGAAGGCGGTGGAGGGGGTGGAGCCGGAATCCCGGCGGGCGTCAGGAATGTTTTATGCCCATCTCTATCTGGCGCTTTATCATGGGGCGCTGGGCGAGAGGCAGGCGGAGCTGAAACATGCGGCGGAAGCTTCGCGGCTGGCGACCGGGTTTGGGATCATGGGGGAGATCGCGGTCCTGCATGCGCGATGGGTGGCGGCGGGGGACCGCAAGGCCGGCAAATAGGGGGAGACACGGAGGGAGGGATGCGAATGCAACCGCCACTTGCACTGAGAACAATTTTTGAACAAAGCTTTCGCGTGCCCGGTCTGAGCGAGTGATCGCTGGGGATCAGGCCATGCATCCTGCCCGATGGCGACTCGGCCGTCCGGCAGGGTGCTGGTTTTTGGACGTTGAATTTAGGTCAGTCAGAACGTTGGAACACGACCATGATCAAGGTTGAAAACCTGAGGCGAACCTTTGGGCCAAAGGTCGCGGTGAACAACATCAGCTTCTCGGTGGAGCGGGGTGAGATTCTGGGTTTTCTGGGGCCGAACGGCGCCGGCAAGTCCACGACCATGCGGATGATCACCGGTTTCTTTCCGCCGTCGGCAGGCCGGATCACGGTGGGCGGGCACGACGTGGTGGATTCGCCGATCGGGGCGAAGCGTTTGATCGGGTATCTGCCTGAGAATGCCCCGTCGTACGCCGACATGACGGTCTGGCAGTTCCTGCATTTCACCGCCGAGCTGCGCGGTTTGCAGGGCGAGGCGCGCAAGACCGCGGTCTCCAAGGTCATCGACACCTGCTTTCTGGGGAACGTGGTCCACCAGAGTGTGGACACGCTCTCGAAGGGTTACCGCCACCGCCTCTGCTTCGCGCAGTCGATCGTGCACAACCCTGACGTGCTGATCATGGACGAGCCGACCGACGGTCTGGATCCGAACCAGAAGCATGAGGTTCGGAATCTGATCCGGCGGATGGGCGAGACGAAGGCCATCATCTTTTCCACCCACATTCTCGAGGAGGTCGAGGCGGTCTGCACCCGGGCGATCATCATCGACCGCGGTTCGATCGTCGCGAGCGGGACCCCGACCGAGTTGAAGTCGAGGTCCGAGAACTCCGGGGTTCTGTCCCTGCGCGTGACCGGGGTGCCGACGGATTCGGTCCGGTCGAAGCTGGAGGAGCTGCCGTCGGTGCGGCGTGCGGCTGTGGTGGGAGCGGAGGCGGCGGGTGCGCTGCGTGTTTATCCGAGGAACAAGGGGGCGAACGGGGAGTTGCTGGCGGCGGTGGCGGATCTGATCGGCCGGGAGCGCTGGCGGGTGGAGGAGTTGCACGCGGAGGAAGGGCGCCTGGACGAGGTGTTCCGGAGCATCACCATGCCGGACACGCGGACGGAAGTGCGCTGAAACGGAACGAGGTCAGAGCGGTTTCGGCGGGGGTGGCGGGACATCGGTATGATGCGGGCGCGCCCCCCGGGGACCACAACCAATCACTGTTGAATCACCATCATGAACCAAGCGCTGGGTAACATTCGGGCCATCGCCAAACGCGAGCTGGTGTCGTACTTCTCGTCGCCGGTCGCTTATGTCTTCCTTGTGATTTTCCTGCTCATGAACGGGTTTTTCACGTTCATGGCGGGTGGGTTTTTCGAGCGGGGCGAGGCGTCGCTGGTTTCCTTCTTCATCTGGCACCCGTGGTTGTATCTCTTTCTGGTGCCGGCGGCGGGCATGCGGTTGTGGTCGGAGGAGCGCCGGCTTGGGACGATGGAGCTTTTGTTCACGATGCCGATCGCGCCCTGGCAGGCGATTGTGGGCAAGTTTCTCGCGAGCTGGCTTTTCCTGGGGCTGGCGTTGGTGCTGACGCTGCCGGTGTGGCTCACGGTCAATTATCTGGGGTCGCCGGACAACGGGGTGATCCTGTGTGGTTATCTCGGGAGCTTCCTGATGGCCGGGGCGTATCTGGCGATCACCTGCATGACTTCGGCGATGACCCGGAACCAGGTGATCAGCTTCATTTTGTCGGTGGTGATCTGCCTGTTCCTGATTTTGTCGGGATGGCCGCCGGTGACCCGGTTGTTCGACACCCTCGACCTGCCGCAGATCAAGGAGCTGGTGGCGTCGCTGAGTGTGATGACGCATTTCGAAGGGTTCGGGAAGGGCGTGGTGGCCTTCCGGAGCCTGGTTTATTTCGGATCGGTGATGGGTTTCTGCCTGTTCACCACGGGGGTGATCCTGCGCACGCACCGGGCGGGTTGAGCGCGGCGGGCCACTGATGATGATCCTGGGCAAAGTCCAACGACGTTGAGAGAGCAGCCATGAAGAACCAGAAGCAGTTGGAGACGATTCTCTACTCCACCGCGGGCGTGGTCATTCTCGGGGCGATTGCGATCGCCCTGAACCTGATCTTCTCGCGGGTCAGCACGCGGGTGGATCTGACGGCCGACCGGGTGTACACGCTTTCCGCGGGCACGAAGGAGATCCTCTCGAAGCTCGATACCCCGGTTCAGATCCGGTTTTACTTCAGCCAGAGCGCGGCGGACCTGGATGTCGGCCTGCGCACCTACGCCCAGCGGGTGGAGGATCTGCTGTCCGAGTACCGGCTGCATTCGAAGGGCAAGATCGAGATCAAGAAGCTTGACCCCAAGCCGGACTCGGAGGCGGAGGATTCAGCGACGCTGGACGGTGTGGAGGGCCAGGCGCTGCAGATGGGCGGGGACAAGATCTACTTCGGCATGGCGGTCAGCTGCATCGATGCGAAGTCGGCGATTCCCTTCATCGCGCCCCAGCGTGAGCGGTTGCTGGAGTATGACCTGACCCGGGCCATCTCCCAGGTGGTGCGGCCGTCGAAGCCCAGCCTGGGCATCATGAGCGGGCTTCCGGTGTTTGGGCAGATGGATCCGATGGCGATGATGCGAGGGGGCGGTCAGAACAAGGAACCCTGGGTCTTCGTCAGCGAGCTGAAGCAGGATTTCGCGGTGAAGGAGATTCCGCTGACGGCGGACAAGATTGACGACGATGTGAACGTGCTGTTGGTCGTGTATCCCAAGGGGATCTCGGAATCGGCCCAGTATGCCATCGACCAGTTTGTGTTGCGGGGCGGCAATCTGGTGGCGTTTCTGGATCCGATGAGTGTGTTGGATTCGCGCGGCAACCAGCAGAATCCCCTGCAGGCCGCGGCCGGCAGCGGGGCGTCGCTCGACAAGCTGCTCAAGGCGTGGGGATTGGAGTTCGATTTGAACAAGGTGGTTTCGGACAAGCGATTCCTGACGGAGCTGCGGGATCCGCGCACCGGCCAGCCGCAGCCCAATCCCTCGTTCCTGTCGCTGACCTCCGCGGCGATGGACACCAACGACGTGGCGACGACCCAGTTGGGCAGGATTCTGATGCCGCTTTCCGGACATTTCACGGGCACGCCGGTGGATGGCTTGAAGCAGACCGTGCTGTTCCACAGCAGCAAGGAGTCGCAGTTGACGGACAAGATGATGGCGCAGTTCGGGGCGACCGAGGAATTCAAGGCGTCGGACACCGAGTACAAGCTGGGGGTCCGGCTTACGGGCAAGTTCAAGACGGCTTTTCCTGATGGCAAGCCGGCGGCGGCGGCCAAGGAGGACGACAAGCAGGACGACAAGAAGTCGGACGCTGCCGGATTGAAGGAATCGAAGGAGAACGGCGTGGTGGTCCTGATGGGCGACGCCGACATGCTTTACGAGAACTTCTACGCCACGGTGCAGGAGATTTTCGGGCAGAAGATCATGTCCCCGTTCGCGGCGAACCTGACGTTCCTCCAGAACCTGGTGGAGCAGATGGGGGGCGACAAGGCGCTGGTCGGGATCCGGAGTCGTTCGACGCTCAGCCGGCCGTTCACGCGGGTGCGTGAGATGCAGGCGAAGGCGGAGCTCGAATACGAGAGCAAGATCAAGTCGCTGGAGAAGGTGCTGTCGGATGCGCAGCAGAAGATCAACGAACTGCAGCGGGCCAAGACCGATTCCCGGCAGCAGACGATTCTTTCGGAGGAACAGAAGAAGGAGATCCTGGCCTTCCAGCAGAAGCGGGTGGACACCAACAAGGAGTTGAAGAAGCTCCGGAAAAACCTGCGTCAGGATGTCGACTCGCTGGAGACGTCGACCAAGTGGTTCAACATTCTTGCGATGCCGCTGGCCGTTTCCCTGGCCGGCGTGGTCATCGCCTCGTTCAAACGCAAGCGTACGGCCGCCAAATGAACCAGAAGCAACTGACAGTCCTCGTGGTTGTGGGCCTCTTGCTCGGAGGCCTGGCCCTCGTCGTCAATCAATCGCGCCAGAAGGATTTCGACCGGCGCGATGCCGGGGTGGGGGAGAAGCTCCTTCAGGATTTCCCGACCGCCGATGTCGCCGGGGTCACGCTCAAGTCGCATGAGGGCGAGGTGAACCTGACCAAGGGCGAAGTCTGGACGGTGAAGGAACGGGCCGGTTATCCCGCGGCTTTTTCCGAGATCGCGGACCTGGTTCGGAAGCTGTGGGAGCTGAAGGCGGTGCAAAGCCAGAAGGTGGGTCCCTCGCAGTGGGGGCGACTGGGGCTGGCCCTGCCGGACGCCAAGGATGCGGGCACCAACGCGGCCACGGTGATCGAGTTGAAGGGCAAGGACGGCAAGCCCCTGCGCACGGTTTATCTCGGCAAGAAGCAGATGCGCGATTCGGGCGGGCAGTTCGGCGGCTATCCTGTCGGCCGCTGGATCGCGGTGCCGACCGACAAGGAGACCGTGTTTCTGGCCAGCGAGACCTTCAACGAGGCGGAGCCCAAGGTGGAGACCTGGCTGAGCAAGGATTTCCTCAAGGTCGAAAAGGTGAAGTCCATCGCCCTGGTCTCCACCAATGCGGCCGGTTCCTGGAGCGTCAGCCGCACCAATGAGACCGCCGACTGGGTGCTGGCGGATGCGAAGGAGGGGGAGAACCCGGACAAGAGCAAGATGAGCGGGTTCAACTGGGCTCTGTCGTCGCCGAGTTTCACCGATGTGCATCCCAAGGATGCGGAGCCGGTGAAGAACGCCTTTGCGAATCCGACGGTGGTGAAGCTGTCGACGTTCGAGGGTTTCAGTTACGAGGTGAAGGTGGGTTCCCAGCCGGATCCGGAGAGTTTCTTCATCACGGTCGCCGCTTCGGCGGAGCTGCCGAAGGAGCGCACGGCGCCGGCGGACGAGAAGCCGGAGGACAAGGAGAAGGCGGACAAGGCCTGGAAGGAAGCGCAGGAGAAGCTGACGGAGAAGCTCAAGAAGGAGCAGGCCCTGGGCAACTGGGTTTACAAGGTGGCGAAGTGGACGGTGGACTCCGTGATCAAGGAACGATCGGGGTTGATGGCGGACAAGAAGGCGGATGCCGCGGCTGGCGGGGATGCCGGGATTGGGGCGCCGCCGATTCCCGGTCTTGGAGGCGAAGCTCCGGCGCCTGTGCCGCTGACCCTTCCCCAATAGAACGGACCGTCCTTCCGTTCCCGGGGGGGGAGCCGATCCCCGCGTCACCGGCGACGGAAAGGCGGATTGGCACCACGAAGGCACGAAGGGCACGAAGGAAATGCGGGGTCGGAAAATTCCGGGAGGCGCTCCAAACGCATCACTTCGGGTTGCTTTTGAACGGCCTTCCTTCGTGGCCCTCGCGCCCTTCGTGGTTTCCAATCCCGGAATTTGGTGGAAGTCAGCCGGCGGTCGGTGGAGCGGGTTGGACGGGAGGGGCGGCGTGTGCGGGAGGGGGCTCGGCGCGTGTTCCCTGGTGAAAGATGGCCCTCCAGGCTCCCTGGCGCCTCACCCAGAGCGTGCTGCGGAGCGAGAATGAGACTTTGCCGGAGCGCGGGTTGTGGACCTCGGCGCGGTAGGTGGTGAGAGCGGCCTCGGTGGCCACCGGCCGCGCCTCGAACTCCAGAATGCGGATGCGAAAGTCGGGTTGCGCCTCCAGTTCCAGAAGGATGGAAGCCTTGTCGAAGATCCGGCCCGAGGATCCGAACTCGCGAAAGTCATCGGCGAGCAGGGCGATGAGTTCCGAGGAAGATCGGGTGGTGTACGAGAGGTTCAGTCGTTCCTCGAGGCCGAGAAGCTCCGAGCGGAGATCCATTTCCATGGGTTGATCACGCCCCGAGGCCATCAGTGTGGTGGCTCAAGGGGCTTGGGGACTGGGGCCTGGGGGCGGCCGTCACAGCATCGTGTTGACCGCAGGAATGGCGGTGCTGTTGCGGATGATCATGTCGGCGCGCAACAGGCGGGATTCGACCGGTTCGTTTTTGATGAGCTTCTGCATGACCTCCATGGCGGCGAGGCCGAGACGGAATTTGGGTTCCCGGATGGTGGTGAGGGGGACCCGGGCGTTTTCGGCGGTGAGGATGTTGCCGAAGCCGGCGACGGAGACGTCTTCGGGCACGCGGATACCCTGGGAGGCGAGGGCGTTGAGGGCGCCGATGGCGATGAGGTCGTTGACGGCCTGGATGGCGGTGACGCCGGGGCTTTCCCGGATGAGTTCGAGGGCGGATTGGAAGCCGTTTTCGAGGGTGGACCCGGCCTGGAAGACGAGGCGGTCATCGATCTCGATGCCGGCGTCGCGGAGGGCGCGGCGGTAGCCTTCGAAGCGGAGTTGGGCGGACGGGGAGGCGCTGGGGCCGCCGAGGAAGGCGATGCGGCGGTGGCCGAGGCCGATCAGGTGCTGGGTGATTTCGCGACTGGCGGCGAGTTCGTCGGCGGCGACGCGGATGAAGCCGTTGCAGAACTCGGGAGCGGGGCCGAGGATCACGACGGGGACTTCGTGCCGGGAGAGTTCGGTGTAGATGGGGGGGCGGTCGCCGAGGCGGGGGACGGGGATGACGAAGAGTCCTTCGATCCGGCGGGCGAGTTGCCGGCGGATGACGAATTCCTCGCGGTCGGGGCGTTCGAGGGTGTGGGCGAGGAAGAGTTCGAATCCGTGTTCGTAGGCGCGATCTTCGAGGGCCATGACGAGCCGGGCGTAGACCGGGTTGGCGACTCCGGGGATGACGATGCCGAGCAGCCGGGTGGCGCGGGTGCGCAGGCCGGCGGCCATGGCGTGGGGCACGTAGCCCATCTCCTGGGAGAGCGCCTTGATGCGGATCTTGGTGTTGACCGAGATATCCGGGGCGTCGCGCAGGACCTTGGAGACGGTCATGATCGAGACGCCCGCCCGTTCCGCGATGTCTTTGAGGCGAACCATGAGATCGGTTGAGAGTGAGAGTGAGGTGCGCGTTGCAGTCTATCGGCGGTCCGGCCCGCCGTCATGCCTTCAAGCGTGGGATCCACTCCAGTGAAGTTTTTGGCGGAGGGTCTGGAAAAAGGAATTGCCGCCCAGGCGGAGGAGCAGGACTTCCAGCTTCGCGCGGCGGATGGCGATCTGGTCGCCGACCCGGAGGTCCACGGCGACCTGGCCGTCGGCAGTGAGATGGGTGCGGAGGCGGCCGGTGCAGACGCGGACCACGATGGTGGAATCGAGGTCGAGCACGACCGAGCGGTTGGAGAGCGTGAGGGGGCAGATCGGGGTCAGGGTGAACACCCGGGCGGTGGGGCTGACGATCGCGCCTCCGGCGGCCAGGGAGTAGGCGGTGGAACCGGTGGGGGAGGCGACGATCAGACCGTCGCAGCGGTACCGGGTGAGTTCCTCGTCGTCGACCGCCACCTCGAGTTCGATCATGCGGGAGATCTCGCCGCGGGTGAAAACGAAGTCGTTGAGGGCCAGGAGCGGCTTCGATCTGGGGGAACTGCGCCTCGACGCCTCGATGAGCGGGCGCGCTTCGACGCGGAAATCCCCGGTGACGATCTGCTGGACGGCGTCCGGGAGGCGTTCGGAGGTCACCTGGGCCAGGAATCCGAGCCGGCCGACGTTGATGCCCAGGAGCGGGGTGGGGGATCCCGCGATTTCGCGGGCGACGCGGAGAATCGTGCCGTCGCCCCCGAACACCAGGAGCAGATCACAGGCTTCGGCGAGTTTCCGCACGTTGCGCTGGCGGGGCAGGGACAGGCCGGAGAGCCGGACGGTGGAGGTGTCGGCGAGGACCTCGAGTCCGTGACCTGCGAGAAGCCGGGCGGCCTCGATCACCAGGGGGCGGCTTCCGGCTTTTTCGGTATTCGCCACCAGGCCGACCCGGCGGATGGGCTTAGGAAGTCTTTTCAAGCAGGGCGAGGAATTCCTTGTTGCCGGCCGGGCCGATGAGCGGGGATTCGATTTCGCCGGACCATTGGAGTCCGGGCAATCCCTCGACGAAAGCGCGCAATTCCGCGAGGACGCGGGTGTGGATGGAGGGATCGGAGATTACGCCGCGCCCGCGATCGGCCTCTTCGCGGCCGGCCTCGAACTGGGGTTTCACCAGGGCCACGATCGTGCCCCGGGCCCGGATCAGCGCCGACACCGGGGCGAGCACCAGCCGGAGCGAGATGAACGAACAATCGATGGCGGCGATGTCGAACGGGGAGAATCCGTCCCCGAACCGGAGCGCCGAGAGCGTCCGGGCATTGGTTTCCTCCAGCACCTGCACGCGGGGATCCTGCCGCAGTTTCCAGGCCAGCTGACCGCGTCCCACATCGACTGCGGCGACGCTTTTGGCACCGTGCTGGAGCAGGCAGTCGGTGAACCCGCCGGTGGAAGCCCCGACGTCGAGGGCCCGCAGGCCGGTGACGTCCAGGCGGAATCCCGTCAGGGCGGCCTCGAGTTTGAATCCACCGCGGCTGACGTAGCGCTCGCCGCGCTCCATCTCAAGGCGGTCGTCGGTTCGAATCTTGCGTCCGGGCTTGTCGGCGACGTGCCCGTTGATGCGGACCAGGCCCGCGAGGATCGCGCGTTGCGCCTTTTCGCGGCTCTCCGCAAGACCCAGGTCGACAAGCTGCTGGTCAAGGCGCATCGGGAACGGAAGTCTTGGCCCGGTCGGCTGCTCAAGTCGAGGGGCAGAATTTAGGAGTGGGGAGTGCGGAGTGCGGAGTGGGGAGATGGGAGAACTTAGGGATGGAGCAGGAGATTGAAGCGGTGGAGGGCCCCATGGGGGCGGAGCGCGTGATCCGGGAGGAGATCGCGGGGAGCGGTCCCCTGCGATTTTCGCGGTTCATGGAGCTGGCGCTTTATGCGCCGGGGGTGGGGTATTATGCGACGGCTGGACGGGCGATCGGTCGTGGGGGGGATTTTTACACCAGTGTCAGTGTGGGCCCGGTGTTTGGTTTCCTGCTGGCGAGCCGGTTCGCCGAGTGGTGCGCCGGGAGGGAGCGGGTGGAGTGGGTCGAGGCCGGGGCGCATGATGGACGTCTGGCGGACGATGTTTTGACCGCGGTTCGTGATTTTCACCCGGGGATCTTCGAGCGTCTGCGGTATCGCATCGTGGAGTTTCTGGAGGTCCGGCGGGAGGAACAGAGGCAGCGTCTGGCCCCCTGGGCGGGGAGAGTGGAGTGGGTTTCCGCCTGGGAAACCCTGCGGCAACCGGTGGAGGGTGTGATTTTCGCGAATGAGCTGCTCGATGCCTTTCCCATTCGCCGCTTCGGCTGGGATGCGGCGGCTCGCCGGTGGTTCGAATGGGGGGTGACCGTCGACGCCGGGCGTCTCGTGGCCTGTCGGATGGGGTGTGAACCGGGTGATATCCCGGGATTGGATTCGTGGCCGGAGGAATTGTTGACGGTCCTGCCCGACGGGTTCGTTGTGGAGGACAGTCCGTCGGCTCTCGACTGGTGGACCCGCGCGGGGGCGAGTCTGGGCGAGGGCAGGATCATGACCCTGGACTACGGACATGAAGGTGGGGCCGAGGCCATCCGGCCCGAGCGAACCGGGGGCACGGTGCGGGCCTATCATCGTCACCGGCGGGTGGACGACCTCCTGGCCTGTCCGGGGGAGCAGGATCTCACCGGGCACGTTGATTTTGGCCGGGTGCGCGAAGCCGGGGAAGCGGTGGGTTTGCAGACGGAGGCCCTGCTGGCGCAGGGGCGTTGGCTGGGAGAGATCGCCGTTGGAATCCTGCAACGCGGAGGGCGGGAGGCGGAATGGCTGACGGCGCGATCGCGGCAGTTGCAGACCCTGATCCATCCCGCGCACCTCGGGCAGTCTTTCCGGGTGCTCGTCCAGCGGCGGGGCGGGGAACGGAATGCGTCCGGCCGCCGGGACTGATGCGGATGCCTGGCGGTTGGGTCAGCCGCGCTTGGGCACCTTGGGACGGTTGGCGATGCCGTCGTGAATGATCTGGAGCACCTGTTTACGTTCCGGCCCGGTGAGCGGGAGGCGGGGGGCGCGGGTCCATTCCTGGCCGAGTCCGGTCTCCTGAACGGCCAGCTTGATGTACTGGACGAACTTGGGGTGGACATCGAGGTGGAGGAGTGGGGAAAACCAGCGGTAGATCGTGCGGGCCTTGTCCCAGTCGCCCTTCCGGGTGAGGTCCCAGAAATACTGGTTTTCCGCGGGGAACGCGATGCCGGTGCCGGCGACCCAGCCGTCGATGCCCAGGATGGCGCTTTCGAGGGCGAGGTCATCGACGCCAGTGAACAGGGCGTAGCGGTTGCCGACGGTGTTATGGAGGTCGGTGATGCGGCGGGGGTTGCCGGAGCTTTCCTTGAGCGCGACGAAGTTGGGTTGGCTGGCGAGTTCGGCGAACAGTTCCGGGGTGATGTCGTGGCCGTAGCTGAGGGGGTTGTTGTAGATCATGATCGGCAGGCCGGTGGCCTTGGCGACCGATCGGAAGTGGTGGAGCGATTCCCGCGGGTCGGGGGACTTGTAGATCATCGGCGGCATGAGCATGAAGCCGTCGATGCCGAGATTTTCGAGGTCCTGAACGTAGCGGATGGCCTCCTGGAGGCTGGATTCGGCGACGCCGCTGAGCACGGGGACCCGGCCGTCGACGGCCTCGATCATGGCGGCGGCGACGTCGCGTTTTTCGGCGGGGGTGAGGGATTGGTTTTCGCCGAGGGAACCGAGGAAGATGAGGCCGCTGACGCCGCTCTTGAGGAGGGCTTCGGCGTGGAGAGCGGTGGCGGCGAGGTCGAGGGACCCGTCGCGGTGCATTTGGGTGGTGATGGCGGGGAAGACTCCGGCCCAGGGTGCGGACATGGGTCTATTTTGGCGGGGGAGCGGGGGTGGTCCAAGCCTCAAGCGGGCGAGGTTTGGAAAATCTACGCTTGCCTAATGGCGGTGGGCCTCCTATATACGCGGCCGGTTGTGTCCCATACGCATGGAATTCCAGTGGAATCGCCCGGCGGTCTGCCGCTCGTCTAAACAGGTGAGGGTTTCTTGAGTCGACCGTTCCCTTCTCGTCATGCCCCTAGTGGGCCTTCGCTCCGTATCAACGGCAAGATTCGCGCACGGGAGGTGCGCGTTATTGGCGAAGACAGTCAGCAATTGGGTGTCATGCCGTTGTCGGACGCCCTGAATCTTTCCCGGCAGAAGGCCGTGGATCTCGTTGAGATCGCCCCGAATGCGACCCCTCCGGTCTGTCGGCTCGTCGAGTACGGCAAGTACAAGTACGAGCAGGAAAAGCGGCAGAAGGAGAGCCGGAAGCATCAGCACGCCAACAAGGTCAAAGAGATCCAGTTGAGTGCGAACATCGATCCGCACGATTTCCAGACCAAGGTGAGCCACGCCATCGGGTTCCTCTGCGAGGACATGAAGGTCAAGGCTTCCCTCCGCTTCCGCGGTCGTGAGATGGCTCACACGGAATTCGGTTTCGGCGTGGTGAAGAAGTTTCTGGCGGAGATTTCCCCGTGGGGTCACCAGGATTTTGACGCCAAGCTCACCGGGCGCTCCATCAACGTCATGATCAGCCCGCTGCCTCGCGCCAAGCGCGCGAAGCATCCGGATGAACCCAAGGACGGCACTCTGCCGCCCAAAACGCCGGGCGGCCCCGAGGTCGCCGAGGAAGGCGCGGTCGCGGTGCCGGACGAAGCCGGGGGAATTCCTGATTCCATCCCTTCCGCGGCAGCCCCTGCGCCGGCGCCCAAGCCGGTGGCGAAACCTGCGGCCACGAATCCAGGTGGCCCCGCTGCTCCTCAGCAAGGGAAAGGCCCCGGGTTCGCCAACAATCCCTTCGAGCGGCTCGACGTCGCGGCAGGCAGCTAGTCCGTCCCCCGCCCCGCCGCTTACCTCCCCGGTCACAGGCGGGGATAGTTCACCGGAGCATTCCGGTTCTCGATTTGGCGCCGTTCGGCTGATCTTCAGCCGGCGGCGCCTTCTGCTTTACGACCTTCCCTTCGTGCCCTTCGCGCCTTCGTGGTGCAATCCGGCTCTCCGCCGATCCGTGACGCGGGGATCGAAGCGCCTCGGGCTTCTTGCGGTGCCGTCGAACCTCCTCAACACTGCCCCGGGCATGAGCAAAATAGTGGGCATCGATCTCGGCACGACCAATTCCCTGGTGGCGACGGTGGACTCGGGCATTCCGTATGTCATTGCGGATGCCGAGGGACAGCGGTTGACGCCGTCGGTGGTTCATTTTCCCGGACCTGGCGCGGTGCCGGTGGTGGGGCACAAGGCGAACCGGGTGCGGGCGGTGCGTCCGACCGAGACCGTTTATTCGGTGAAACGGTTCATGGGCCGTCGTGGGGCGGACATTCCGCGGGAGGAGATGCTGGTGACCTACCCGGTTCGGGGGGAAGGCGTGGGCACGGTGTCGATCGAACTCCACGGCCGGGCTTGGACGCCGGAGGAGGTGTCGGCGGAGGTCCTGAAGAAACTGAAGGCGGATGCCGAAGCGGCGCTGGGGGAGGCGGTGACGCGGGCGGTGATCACGGTGCCGGCCTATTTCAACGACGCGCAGCGGAACGCGACCATCCGGGCGGGGGAACTGGCCGGGCTGACGGTGGAACGAATCGTCAATGAACCCACCGCGGCGGCCCTGGCCTACGGGTTGGACAAGCTGAAGGACCGCTCCCGGATCGCGGTGTACGACCTGGGCGGGGGAACCTTCGATCTTTCGATCCTGGAACTGAACAAGGGTGTGTTCCAGGTGTTGTCCACGAACGGCAACACGCGGTTGGGCGGCGATGATCTCGACACCCGGATCGTGGGATTCCTGGCCGGCAGGATCCGGGAGGCGGGGGGGCCGGATCTGGCGGACACGGTGGAGGGCCGCACTTCCCGTCCCGAACTCCTGCCGATGCTGTCGCGCCTTCGCGAGACCGCGGAGCAGGCCAAGATCCGGTTGAGCTCGGAGACCGAGGTGGAGATTGCGCTCCCCTTCCTCACCCCGGAGTTCAGCTTCAGTTACCGGCTCAGTCGGACGGAATTGGAAGCCCTGACCCGCGACATCCTCCTGCGCACCAAGAACCACTGCCTGCGCGCGCTGTCGGATGCCAAATTGGAATCGAAAGACCTCGATCAGGTGATCCTGGTCGGGGGCCAGACCCGGATGCCGCTGGTGCGCGCGCTGGTGGCGGAGTGGTTCCAGTGTTCCGACTTCGATGAAGTGCGCGGAGACATCCGGCTGGGGGACGCCTATCACGGACCCCAGGGGCCGGCTTTGAACACCGGGGTGAACCCTGATGAAGCGGTGGCGATCGGGGCGGCCATCCAGGCGGAGATCCTGTCCGGGGGGATGACCCATCTGCTTCTGCTCGATGTCACCCCGCTCTCGCTGGGCATCGAGACCTTCGGCGGTTTGATGAATGTCATCATCCCCCGCAACACCACCATCCCGGTGAAGGCGGGGGAACTGTTCACCACGGCGGTCGACAACCAGAAATCGATGCTCATCCACGTGCTCCAGGGCGAACGCGAACGGGCCCGGGACAACTGGAGCCTCGGCCGGTTCGACCTCGAGTTCGAACAGGCGCCCAAGGGTGTTCCACGCGTCGGCGTCCAGTTTGAGATCGACGCCAACGGCATTCTCCACGTGCTGGCGCGGGATGTGCGGACCGGCAACCAGCGGGTCGTGGAAATGAAATCAGCGGTCGATGTCAGCGATGCGGACGTCCAGAAGATGATCGAGGAATCCGTGGAGAACGCCTACGACGATCTGAAGGCGCGCCAGTGGATCGAGGCCAAGTTGAAGGCCGGCGAGACGCTCACCGCGACGCGGAAGGGCCTGGCCGAGCACAGCGAGGAACTCGAACCCGTGTACCGCGACCGGGTGGAGTCCGCGTTGAAGGCGGTGGAGTCGGCGCTTGAAACCGAGGAACCGCGCACCAAGACCGGGGACACCGCGCGGTTGAAGGCGGCGAACCAGGGACTCGACGAGGCCACCCAGCAACTGGCCGAGCTCATGATGGACCGCGCCATGGAGGAGATGCTGCGGAAGCAGGGGTTGATTCAGTAGGGAGTG
>CAYZAE010000047.1:29888-39308 GCA_964476125.1 uncultured Verrucomicrobiota bacterium
TCAGGCGGTTTTCCCGGCGTCGAGGTTGGGTTTAAGTTCGCCTTCCCAGCGGGCCATGACGGCGGTGGCGAGGCAATTGCCCACGAGATTCACGGTGGTGCGGGCCATGTCCATGAGTTCGTCGACGCCGATGATGAGGGCGATGCCTTCGAGGGGCAGGTTGAAGGTCACGAGGGTGCCGGCGAGGATCACCTGGGAAGCTCTGGGGATACCGGCCATGCCCTTGCTGGTGAGCATGAGGGTGATGAGCATGGCGACCTGGGTTTGCAGCGGCATGTCGACACCGGCGGCCTGGGCGACGAACACGCCGGCGACGGCGAGGTAGAGGGTGGAGCCGTCGAGGTTGAAGGAATACCCGAGCGGCATGACGAAGGAGACGATCCGCTTGGGCACCCCGAACTCCATCATCCGCTTCATGGCGTCCGGGAGGGCGGCGTCGGAGGAGGTGGTGGTGAAGGCGAGGATGGCGGGGCCCTTGATGCAGCGGAAGAAGGGGACAATGGGAATGCGGGCCCAGAGCATGACGGGGAGGAGGACCACGAGGCAGAAGACGATCAGGGCGGCGTAGAGGGTGAGGATGAGTTTGCCGAGGTTGACGAGGACGGAGAGTCCGGAGTGGCCGACGGTGTAGGCCATGGCGGCGCCGATGCCGAGCGGGGCGAACTTCATGACGAGGCCGGTGAACTTGAACATCGTTTCGGTGAGGCCCTCGCAGAAGTTGAGCATGTGCTCGCGGGGTTTGCCGGTCACCTGGGTGAGGGCGACGCCGAACATGACCGCGAAGAAGACCACCTGGAGCACGTCGTTCGCGGCGGCGGCCTCGAAGAAGCTCTTGGGCACGATGTGCTCGATGATGCCGGAGAGCGTCACCTGCGTTGCGTTGATTTTATCGGTGGCTGTTCCCGGTGCAGGCAGGGTGAGACCGACGCCGGGACGGGCCAGGTTCACGGCGACGAGGCCGATCACGAGGGCGATGGTGGTGACGACCTCGAAGTAGAAGATGGACTTGAGCGCCAGGCGACCGACCGCCTTCATGTCATCGCTGTGGCTGGCGATGCCCACCACCAGGGTGCCGAAGACCAGCGGCACCAGGATGCACTTGATCATCTTCAGGAAGATGTTCGAGAGCAGCTTCAGTTCCTGGGACTGCCGGGGGAACAGGTAGCCGACGGCGATTCCCGCCACCATCGAGAACAGGATCCACTGGGTCAGGGAGATGCGTTGGAGGATTCTGAACATGGAATGATGAATGCCCGAAGCGGCGGCGGTCTTATCGGTCAAACGTGGAGCGGTCACAAGTCCCGTGTCGGCGGGGCACGACTGGGGTCTGGAAAGGCTTCCGGTCGCGGTGTTCAATTCGCGCATGCGGGCTGAACGATTCGAGGCGCTGACGTCCCGGTACGCGGGATTGCGGGTGGTGTTGCTGGGGGACTTCTGTCTCGACCGGTATCTGGAGATCGATCCGGCACGCGCGGAGGTGTCGATCGAGACCGGCCTGGTGGTGCACAACGTGGTGCGTGTCCGCAGCCAGCCCGGGGCCGCCGGAACGATCCTGAACAACCTGGTCGCGCTCGGCATCGGGACGATTCATACCCTGGGTTTCTGCGGGGACGACGGCGAGGGCTACGAATTGCAGCGCTGTCTGCGGGCGATGAAGGGGGTTCATCCGGAGCGGTTCATCGCCACGGCCGAGCGACGGACCTTCACCTACTGCAAACCGCTGGTCATGCATCCGGGAAAGCCGCCCGAAGAATTGAACCGGCTCGACAGCAAGAATTGGACGCCAACGCCGGTTTCCCTCGAGGACCGTCTGATCGCCGCCCTCCGGGAAGTGGCGCGCGACGCGGATGCGGTCATCGTCATGGACCAGGTCGATGTGGCGGACACCGGGGTGGTGACCGGCCGGGTGCGATCGGCACTGGGGGAACTCGCGAAGGAACGGCCGGACCTCCTGATCCTCGCCGACAGCCGGCGCGGGCTGGCGGGCTGGCCGTCGGTGGGCTTCAAGATGAACGCCGCCGAGCTTGGCACACTCCTGGCCAAGCCGGTTCCCGAAGGCGTCGACGGCGTGAAGGGGCTGGCCTCCGAGCTCGCCCGTCGCCAGGGCCGTCCCGTGTTCGTGACGCTTTCGGAGCGCGGGGTGGTGGGGGCACTGGGGACCGGAGAGGTCGAGCATGTGCCGTCGCTGCCCATCCGCGGTCCCATCGACATCGTGGGCGCGGGGGATTCGGTGACCGCGAACCTGACCGCGGCCCTGGCGGCCGGGGCGTCGGTGCGGGAGGCAATGGAACTGGCGATGGCCGGGGCCAGCGAAGTGATCCATCAGCTGGGAACCACCGGCACGGCGAACACGTCGCAGTTGCGCGGGCGACTGGTTCTGGAACCGGCCTGATCCGATGACTTCCTGTGTCCATGGATGGCGGTCGGGCCTGGGGCTTTTGCTCGGGCTTCTGCTGGCCGTGGTCGTGGCGGCGGGTTGCGCCGGCCGGGGCCGCGTGGAGGGTGGGGGACTTCAGAGGCATGAATTCACCCGACCCCAGATGGGGGTTCCGTTCCGCATCGTCCTTTATGCACCCGATGCGGACTCCGCGTCGGCGTCGGCCGAGGCCGTTTACCAGCGGGTCGCGCAGCTGAACGCCATTCTGAGCGACTACGATCCCGACAGCGAAGCGAACCGCGCCTGCCACGACACGCCGGTCGGCCAGCCGGTTCACGTCAGCCCCGAATTGTGGACCATGCTCGACCGCTCGGTGGCGGTGTCGCGGGCGACGGAGGGGGCCTTCGACTGTACGATCGGGCCGTTGGTGAATCTCTGGCGTCGCGCCCGGCGCCACGGGGCATTGCCGGCGGAAACCCTGATCACCGAGGCCAAAGCCCGGGTGGGCTGGGAACGGCTTCGACTGGATCGGCGCCGGCGCACGGTGACGTTTCTGGCGGAGGGCATGCGGCTTGATTTCGGTGGGATTGCCAAGGGATACGCCGCGGACGAAGCGGCCCGGGTGCTCCGCGAACGCGGGGTGAACCGGTTCCTGGTGGCGGCCGCGGGCGACATCGTGGCGGGCGATCCGCCCCCGGGACAGCCGGGATGGCGGGTGGAGGTGGGCGGCAGCGATGCCACCAACGCGCCACCGCCCCGGATCGCCTGGTTGCGGCGGGCGGCGGTGTCGACTTCCGGCGACCTGTTCCAGCGCCTCGAAATCGGTGGGCGCAGGTACTCGCACATCCTGGATCCGCGAACCGGCATCGGGCTGACGGACCGGAGTTTTGTGACCGTGATCGCGCGCGATGCCACGACCACGGACAGTCTGTCGACGGCGGTCAGCGTGCTGGGACCGGAGCGGGGGCTGCGATTGATCGAGCGGACGCCGGGGGCTTCGGTGCTGGTGTTGCGCGTGCCGGAAGGCCGGTCCGACGTTGAGGTTCTGGAGAGCCGTTCATTTCCGGCGCCCTGACGGGTAGGGGGCCCCTCCGAGGACGCCGCTGGAGTTTGGCCCTTTTGGCCCATGGCCCAGCTGTCGCGGAGCGACGGGACGATGGTAGCCAGGGGCTTCAGCCCCTGGACCTGGTGCGGATTTCGGGTGCGTCGCGGCGCGACGCCGGAATCGTTTGCCTGCTTCATTCACGGTCGTACGTCGCTCCGCGACGCCAACCCAAAGAACCACGCAAACCGTGGGCGTTGCCCACGGCTACCATCCTACGGTCGCTCCGCGACGACTGAAAATGGCCAAACTCCAGGGACGGCCTCTCCGGGGGCGCAGGCCTTCAACTCGAATCCAAAGTGCGGCGCGCCCGGAGTTCGCGCCCTACCTGATTTCGCCCGGGCGGTCTCACCGAGGGCACCCTCGCGCTACGGCGCGGCCGAAACCGGTTCCACCCAGAAGAACTGCTCCCCGGACAGGTCGTTGGAGACGATCCATTCGCCCTCGGGAAACCGGCCCTTGACCTGACCGATTTCGAAGGGGAACTCGGAGGAGGCGAGCGGCGAGGCGATGACCCGGTAGGTGACGCCATCGAGGGCGGGCCAGCTGAGACGCAGCGTGCCCAAGCCGTCGTAGCGGCCGAGATCAATGCGGAGCGGCCGGTCGGATCGGGTGGGATTCGTTCCGAGGGTTTGTTCCCGGACATTCGAGAGACCGTCCGCATCCGGGTCCGTGGCGGGGCGCGATTCCAGGGAGCCGAACCATCGTTGCTCCCAGGCATCGTCGAGGCCGTCGGCATCGGTATCCTCGAGGGTCACCCCCTGGATCAACAGTTCGAGTTCGAGGATCGATCCGGTGACCGAGTTCGATTCGTCCGCGAAGGTCGCGGTCCAGGTGCCGGCGGACGGTTCGTAGAAGTGTTGCACGGACCAGTAGGTCCAGTTGTCGGGGCCTGGCTCCGTATCGTCGTTCAACCGTTGGAGCACGCTGCGGGTTCCGGTGGGGGAGACGAGGGTGATGCGGAGGTCTCCGCGCCGGTCGTGGCTGGCCCGGACCCGGAGGCCGACGTGTTCGCAGGACAGCGTGTTGGTGACCTGGAAGGTGTGTTCGACGTGGTTGAGTTCGATCCGGGCCTGGAGCGGTTCCCCGGCTTCAAGGCGTGCGAGGAGGTTTCGTCCCTCGGTTTCCCCGATCAACACGGCCGGAATCGGGACGTAATCCGTGCCATCGGGCTGGAAGATCTCGTCACGGTTGACGTTGTTGAAAATGACGGCGAACGGCGCCCCGGCCCGGGCCACGATCCCGAGCTTGTCCTTGAAGAAGGTGCCGCCCCGTTCGATGAGCGGCATCCGGCCGCGGAGATCGACTCCCAGTTCGTTGGTGGCGCGCCCCACCGAAACCAGCGGGAAATTCGGCGTGGGATCGTCGGGGTGGAGTCCGAGGGTGGGGGCGCATCGAATGCTTTGTTCGATGTTGTTGGTGCCCGTGACAATCACCCGGAGACCATCGTCCGGCACGTTGAGTTGGACCTGGGCGGGAAAGGAAAGCTTCTGCAACGGCGGCCGGTTGCTCCAGGCGCGGGCCAGGCGAACCGCTTCCCCGGCGTCGGGCACACCGAAGCCCATGTTGTCGCCGACCTGAAATCCGCTCCCGTTGCGGTGAATGGCCGGATCGGAGTCGTTGGGATAGCGCGAGGCGTGGATCAGGATCTGTTGGACATCGCGGTAGGTGAGGTCGGGGTTGGCGGCGAGCACGAGGGCGGCAATGCCGGAGATCTGCGGCGTGGCGCCGGAGGTGCCGTCGAAGCCCGAGGAACCGAACGCGTAGTTGGCGAGGTCGCCGGTCCCGAATGCGTTGTAACCGCTCCGCCCGACCTGGTCGGTGGTGAACAACGTGTCCGTCTTGGAAAAGGGATCGTCCTGATCCGCACTGGGGGCGCCGACGAGCACACTGGCGCCAGGATTGGAATAACTGGCGGTGCGGCCGTCGCGGCGGACGGCGGCGACGGCGATGGACCGTGGGTCGTTGCCGGAGGCGTCGTCGTTGGAATTGGCGCCTTCCATGCGGTAGTTGCTGGCGGCGCGCACGAGGACCACACCCCGGCCCGAACGGCCGCGGGTGACGGCATTGGAGACTCCGATCGATTCGATGGCGCTCATGCCGAGTTGGTAGATCTCGGAATTTCCCCAGCTGTGGTTCTGCACCTGGATCTCGTCGTTCCGGTACTGGTACATGTCCATCAGCCGCTCCTGATCCACGATGAACCCGGAGCTGTCGAAGATCACGAGGTTGGCCAGGCGGGCCTCGGGGGCGACCCCGGAGATGCCGATGCCGTTGTCCGCGGTGGCTCCCGCCAGTCCGGCGACGCAGGTGCCATGGGCGCCGTAGACATTGGCGACGGCCTGATTCCGGACGAAATCGAAGTGCGGTTGGCCGTTGGCCGCGGTGACCAGGTCCGGATGGGTGACCTCGAAGCCGATGTCGGCAATGCCGATGGTGAGGCCGGCGCCGCGGGTGAAATGCCAGGCCGCCCGGGGGTTGGTGTCGGGACCGAGTCGCGTGCCCTGGGTATCCCGGTTCTCAAGATGCCATTGGCGGGTGAAATACGGGTCGTTCGGTCGGGGACCAAGCACGGATTGAAGGCCCGCGGCCTGGCGAAGAACGGGCACGGCGACTTCGATGCCGGGGAGCTCCGCCAGTTGATGCGCGGCGCGGGCCGCCGACCAGACATCGGGGGCCTGAAGGATCCAGACCCCGGGACGGACCTCGCGCCGTTTTCTGAGGCCGAGGCGGGCCAGGGTTTCGTCGGGGAGCGGGAAGCCTTCGCGGACCCCGAGGACGAGTCGATCGGAGCCCCAGGCCTGCCGCGTGCCCCGGTCGGAACCCAGGGGCAGCCAGGCATCCGCGGCGCGAAACAGCCGTTGCAGGGAGGTGCGGGTCGATTGCCAGCGGGGGGTTGAGGTCCCGGTGAACTGGAACTGCACCTGTTCCTCGGTCTCGACGACCGACGCCTCGAGCGGTCCCCCGGCAAGAAGGAGCAGGAGCAGGGGCAGGACTCGGCGCACGTCGGTCATATCGTCGGGAAATCGTAGCACACGCAGCGCGGGACGGGAAAGCGGCGCGGGGAGGTGGGGAGTGGGGAGGTGGGGAGTGGGGAGTAGGGAGTAGGGGAAAGGCCGATGAGGATGGGAACATGCCGAGGATGGCCAGGGAGCTTGGCCACGGTTCAGGAGCATGCCGAAGGCATGCCAGAAAGTGGCCGGAGGTCGGGCCTTCGCCCGACCTCCGGTGAGAGGCGCCCAGGGGTCGCGACCCCGGCAGGGTCGCACAACGGAGATTCCAAATTCAATAGTCAACAATTTAGCTGCGACCCCATTGGAACCCGCTGGGGGCGAAGGCGGCGGGAGGGGGTCTGAGGGCGTTGGGGTTGGTTTCGCGTAGAGGCGGAAACCCAGGACGCATCGCATTCTCGCGCTTCTGCCAAGCGCCGCTTTACTTCGGGGGTTCACTTCCTAGCATGCGCGCATGGCCGGCGATTTTGATCATTCCGACTTCGTGGATCCGGACTTCGAGGGAGCACGCCGAACGGCGATGTCGCCGTCGGCGGCCCTGGCAACCCAGTCGGGGCATCCCGGAGGGACGTCCGCCGGGATGGGATCCTCGGGATTCGCGGGATCGGGAGGGGCGCGGCCGCCTTCGCGGGATGACATCAACCGCCAGGTGACGGCGGCTCAGGAAGCTCTGGTCCGGCTGAAGCAGCAGCAGGAGGACCTCGAACGCGAGCGCACCCAGCTGGAGGAATCGCGCAGGCGCCGGCACGAATACGAGCAGGGTCGCGAGGAGATGCTGGCCCACCTGACCCGGGGCATCGGAATCCTGACCGAGGCCGAGCAGGCGGCGCGACGGGACGCGGAGCAGATGGCGCGCACCCTGGCGGATATGCAGTCGGCCCTCGACAAAGTGAGCGCGCTCAACGAACAGGCCTGGACGGCGGACACCTACCAAACGGAACTGACCCGGGCTCTCACCACCCTGGAAAATGCGCGGATGGAGTGGAATTCAGCGCAGACGAAGTGGACCCGGCTCACCGCTGCGGCGGTGAGTTCGCCGGACATGGTGGGGCAGGGGGGGCCGTCCGCGGGTGGGTTTGATCCCGGGGCGCTCCTGAACGGTCGCAGCCCGGCGCAACTGGCCCGGCTGGGCCTGGCGTTGACCTGGCCGGTGGCGTTGGCCGTCCTTTTGGCGGGTCTCGGCATGGCCCTGGTGCTGGGCCGACGCTGAGGGAGAGACCATTTCCCGAGGTCGGGCACCGTCCATGGGATTGTTCAAGAAGAAGGCCGATCCGCTCGCGCAGAGGGCGAACACCCTCAATCGTCGCATCGCCGAGCTGGAGGCCGAGATCGCGCGCCTGAGCCAGAACGTGACGCCGGGCTCGGCCCAGCGTCCGTCGGCCGAGCCTTCCGCGCCGCTGCCTTCGCGCGCTCCCGCCGCCGCGCCCCTGCCCAGTCACGATCCCGTCTTCGAACGCATGCCGCCCCGCCCGGTGGATCCGCGATCGGCGGGCGAGCCCGCAGGCCGGGAAGCGGTTCAGCTGGGGTTGCGACGCCCGGTCTGGTCGCAGTGGTGGCGCCGGTTGAAGGCCCATTTCGTGGATCCTCCGCCGGCCAACGAGAAGCTTGTCAATTACCTGGCCGCCGGCGGCATCCAGGGCCTGCGTCCCCTGCGCTTTGAACGTCGGATCGCCCGCAACCGGATCATCTTCGTGGTGGTGGTTCTGGGGATCCTGCTCTGGGGCCTCCTGGTGATGTTCCGGCATACCCGGTAGGTATGTCCTCGCCCCAGGATTCTCAACGTCCCTGGATCATCTACAACCCCACCGCCCGTGGCGAACGGGCGCGGCGTTTTCGATCGGTGCTGGACCGGATCGCAGCGGGGGCGGAGGTGAGAGCCACCACGGGGCCGGGGTCGGCGCGTCGACTGGCCCGCGAAGCGGTGGAATCAGGGGGGACCCGGATTCTTGCCGCGGGCGGGGACGGGACGGCCTTCGAAGTCATCAACGGGATGAGGGAAGCTCCGGAGGGGTGGAGTCGGGCGGCGGTGGGGGTGATTCCGTTGGGGACCGCCAACGTGCTGGCCCTGGAACTGGGCATGCCGCTCGATTTGGAGCGGGCCTGGGAGGTGTTGCGGGACGCGGAGGTGCGGAGCATGGACGCCTGCCGGGCCGAGTATCGGGACGCGGAGGGGGCGTCGGTGAGCGCGTACTTTGCCATCGTGGCGGGAGCGGGCCTGGATGCGCGGGCGGTCCAACAGGTGGATTACGGACTCAAACGGCGTCTCGGGAAGCTGGCCTACATCTGGGCGGCTTTTCGGGCGCTGACAGGCTACCAGGACCAGGTGCTTTGTCGGTTGGGGGAGCGCAGGTTTCGCGGGAGGGTGGTGCTGGCCGGGAACGGACGCCTTTATGCCGGCGAAATCGCGGTGTTCGCGGATGGGTCGTTGGACAGCGGCAAACTCCATGTGCGAGCGGTGGAGCGGGTGACGCCGGGGGTTTTACTTCAATGCCTCAAGGCGTATCTGACCGGGCGTTGGGAACTGGGGGACCGTTGCGCGTCCTACGCCGGTTCGGAGCTGGTGCTCGAAGGGGAGGGAGCGGTGCCGCTGCAGTTGGATGGCGAGTTCGTGGGCTGGCTGCCGGCACGGTTGAGCGTGGTGCCGGGGGCGCTCCGGGTTTTGGTGCCGCGGGGAGGGGGGCGTCTGGGGGCTGGCGTCTAGCGTCTGGGGTCTGGCGTCTGGGGTCTAGCGTCTGGGGTCTGGGGTCTGGCGTCTGGAGTTGGGAGAAGGGAGAAGGGAGAAGGGAGAAGGGAGATTGGGCCAACCCACGACCTACGACTTACGACCCACGATTCAGGGCTCCCTCCCGGGCGAAGGTCGCAGGTCGAAAGTCGTGGATCGCCCGATCTCCGAACTCCGATCTCCGAACCCCAGACGCCAGACGCCAGAC
>CAYZAE010000048.1:0-4738 GCA_964476125.1 uncultured Verrucomicrobiota bacterium
CAACCGCTCCGGCCCCGCCCGCCGCGCGAAACCAAGCTGGTTCGTCTCCAATCGGGCCAGGAGGAACCGATCCACCAGGTTGCGAACTCGAACGCCCCCAACCACGCTGGGCAACGGCGGATTCGTGAGCGGCCGATACGCCCAATGCTCCCGATCCGAATCCCGAACCGTCATCTCGGCGCCCCGGGATGCCCGGAAATCCGAACTCACTCCCCCGGCGACAAGCGCCCAAACCAAGGTTCCAGGCAGGAACCTGCGCAGGAACTGGCGCAACAAGGCGTGGAGGAACCAAGTCATCGTTCGTGGAATTCCACGGCACGTTACGACCCCTCCCCGCCGTCTGGCACGCCCAAAGGTCGCCTTGTGGGGAGGGCGTTGCATCCCGAAGTTGATGGTAGCGGTTGTCGCGCTGCGACAACCCCGCCCGCGTTGAGCGGGCGGTCCGGAGTTTGACCACTTTTCAGGAGTCGCGGAGCGACAGAACGACGGTAGCCGTGGACTTCAGTCCACGGTTTGCACGAATTTACGATCGCGTCGCGGAGCGACGCCTGGAGTTTGGCCATGTTTCCGGCGCTCGGCGGCGGCGGGCCATGCGGGAGGCGAGTTCTCGGAGAATCCCAGAGGGATTCCGTCCTCCAGCCCGGGGTTGGCCTTCATTACCCGGGTAAGCCGCATTCGAGGAAGGTCCTGACACTCACTACCTCCCCGCCAGCAGGGTCATGAGCTCTCCGACCTCGGCTTCCGCCTGCACCCGGTCCCCCACCGTCTCCTCCGCCCCCGCCAGCACCAGCTCACGCAACCGCTTCTTCATGCGGAAAACTGCCACGCCCACCGCATTGGCCTTCATGCCCAGCTTCACTCCGACGGCCTCGTAGTCCCCGGCCGCCGCACCGTCCAGACAGGCCGAGAGCTCCTCGAAAAGCGCCTGCTTGCGCATCGCCCGGTACTCCTCCCCCAACCGCTGCATCGCCTGGGCCAAAAGCGTCCGGCCCCAATTCCGATCAAAGGCGATCTCCGGCCGCACCCCTTCGGCAAGGTCCGGCCCGCAAAGGCGCTCGGCCTCCTCGATGTCGATCGAAACCGTCGCCCGGCCCGATCCCCGCTTCTGCGCCCGGTCATGCTGCGCCTGCTTGATGATGTGATTGCGAAGCGCGGTCAGCAGGAAGGTCCGCAGCTTCCCTTTCTCCGGCGCCAACCGCACGAAGTCATCTCGCTCCAACAGGCGTTGGATGAATCCCTGCACGAGATCCTTCGCATCCTCCGGCTCGCGTCCCTCGGGCAGTCGCCGGACATAGGCATACAACGGCCCCCAGTAGGTCCGGCAAATGTCCTCCAGCGCCTCCTCCCGCCGCGCGGTGTCACGGATCTGCAGAACCATCGACCAGCGCGTCGGAGGAAATGCCGAACCTTGCACACCCAACGGCCGGGGATTGCCTTCGTCAGCCATGATTCAAGCATCACCCGATCCGCGTTGCCAAACGAGCCGGGAATCATTCAGCGAACGATCCCAGTTCCCTGCCAGGATCGGATGCTCTCAAACGGCGCTCTCACGGTCAGGGATTCCCGGGAGCCGGCTGGTTTTCCCAATCCAATCCAAGCTCGCGCAGCGCCGGGCGCAGGGCCTCCCAATCGAGGCTCAAGGTGACCTCATCGCCCTCGAGGTACATCCACCGGCCCGCAGGTCCGAAACGGATCGGGCCAAACTCGGGTTTGCCCGGCAACTCGACGGACACGAGGCGATTCAGCGTTGTCAGATCCAACAACTCCAACCGGTGCCGGGTGGAAGTGAACGCCAGCCAGCGGCCGTCCCTGGAGAAATCCGCCGCCCCGTCACCTCTCAGGTCCTTCGGAATCGGCCACCGCCCCGCTTCCGTCCAATCCGAGGTTCGGATCAGGGTGAGAATGCCCCCTCCAAAGCAGGCCAGCCACCGCCGATCCCGGCTTAATTTCGCTCCATCCCGGAATCGCGGGAACCTCACCTTCGGGGTGCCTCCAGGTAGCTCCAATATCTGCAAGCCGTCGTCCTGGACCAAAAGCCACTCAGCATCCGCCGAGAATTCGCATTCCACCAGCCCCCCGGTCTCCCGCGTCTCGTGCTCCATCACCACCCTGCCCGTGTCGGCCTCAAGGACCCGAACCCAGCGACGTCGATCCTGCAGGGGCAGTCCTCCTCGGGGAGCGCTGACCGCGGCAACCCAACGTCCGTCCTCGGTCACCTTCGGAAACGCCAGGTAATGTTCGTTGTCCCGCCGGCCCAGTTCATCGCTCCGACAGACCTCCGTCCCGGTCGCATCCTTCTCAATCCGTATTCTGCGGAGTGCCTGGCCCGCGGTTTGAACGCCCACTCGCGCCGAGGCGGACCAGGAAATCGGATAGGACAATCCCGGACTTTGGCCGAGCCGGGTGGAAGTGGGCGCCTGGGTGCCTTGGCGATGGATCTCGCCCTCCTGGGTCTTCCAGATCCAGAATTCCTCCCCACTCTCCGTCATGCGCAAGGATTCGAAGGCTGCCATCCGGCGCGCGTGCTGCCTCAAGGCAGCCGAATGCAGGGGCCGATACCAATGCTCGGTGGGAATGTCCCCCAACCGTCCCTTGGTCCGGAGAACCACCGAATCGCCCTCCCATCTCACCTCCTCTCCGATGATCTCAGGCCAGCCCGCCAGGCGAACCCGGCTCCGCCAATCCCAGATTTCCAGTCCACGCGACGGCCTGGACATGGAAGAGCTCAGCACGGCCGCAAACCTCTCCGCTGGATCGATGCACACCTTCTGGACCCCCGAAAGGCCCCGGAAGCTGTTGGTGGTTTCGTTCGCAAACAGAAGTCGGACGAAGCCCGCGTTCAGGCCGAACTCCACCGGTCCCACCATGGAGCCGACGAGAAAATCTCCCGAGGCCAGCCACTGGAAATCCCGTGCTGTTTCGATCGGCCCCCCCTCCTCGGGCGGTTCAGGCGACCTCCACTCCTTGGGCACAGCGTCCCGAGGCAGTTCCGGGGTGGTAACCACCCCGTCGGGAATCGAGGCGAGGCGAAGGACGGAAAACACCTCTTCATCCACCAGTACCGCCGCAAGGCTTGCCCCGTCCGGACTGAAACAAAGCTCACCCCCTGGTCGCGCCGTCGCCATTTCGGGAATCCATCGCTCCAACTGCAGCGAAGGAAGGCGCCACAGGGAAACGCCCCGTTCCTGCGCCAGCGCCGCCCATTTCCCATCCGGACTGCACGCCGCCAGATGGACCGCTCCGGGGATCACGGTGGCGGTTCCCGTGGCGAGATCGATGACTCTGCCTTCCGGCACGGAGCCGCCATAGACAAACCCCCACCGGGAATCGTCGGAGATCTGGGCAAACTCCCCGGCAAACGGGCCCAGCACCGACGCGCTTCCAAAACGGCGGAATGTCACCGATGCGGAATTGGGACCCGGGATCGGACGCGGCGCCGCATTCGAACGCATCAGGCCGGCAAAAGGTCGCCAGCGACCGACGCTGGAAAAAGGGGTTCGGCTTGCGCCTCGTTGGCGATCTGGGAGTTCACCCCGGTGGATCCTGTTTCTCCCCGCCAACCGCTCCAGCCCTCGGACACAGCCACCCAGTCGCCATCCGGACTCACCAGCGGAAGCCGCAGGGGAGGCTTGGACTGAAATTCCATGGACGCGCCATCCGCCCGCCGCAGTCGAACCAGCCCGTTGGAAGCGACAAAGCACTCCAGGTCTTCCCGAAGCAGAAGAAAACCCGGAGTGGGATAGGCCATCGACTGCTCCCGGATCAGATCCAGATCGTTCATGAGCAGACAGCTGGCCGCCTCGTCCCGAATCATGGGCCTATCCACGGCCTTGGCGCCTTGACGGAGCGCATCGCGAATCGCTCCCAACGCCCGGACCCGAGCGCCCGGAATCCCGCTGATGCGCTCGAAACGCGCCACCGAGACCAGAGACTGGATCAATCGCTCACGCGCCTCGCGTTCCGCGCGTTCCGTGATCCGGCGATACCGGGCTTCACGAGCCGCGGAAGCCGTGGAAACTCCTGCCACCAACGTCAACAAAACCACCGCGGTCGCCGCAAACGAGGCGGCCAGGGGCTCCCGGACGCACCATCGACGCGACCGCTCCAGCCATCCCGCAGGCCGCGCCAGGGTCGGACGGCCGGAAAGAAACCGCCCCAGATCCTCGGCCAACGCGTCCGCCGCCGCATAGCGGCGCGTCGGATCCTTCGCGAGACACCTCAAGCAGACCGTCGCGAGATCGAGTGGAACCGCGGGATTCAAGGCCCTCGGAGACACAGGTTCCTGTTCCGCCACATGACGCAAAAGTTCCGGAAGCGATTCCCCCACGAACGGCGCCCGGCCCGTGACCAGGTGAAACAACAGCGCGCCCATCGAATAAATGTCCACCGCCGGCCCGATGCGCTCCAGGCTGCGCGCCTGCTCCGGAGCCATGTACGCCGGAGTGCCCAAAACCTGGCCGGTCAGAGTCAGCGACGACTCGACGTCGAACTGACGCGCCAGCCCGAAGTCCGTGACATGCGGCTCGTCCCGGCTGTCCAGGACGATGTTGGCCGGCTTGAGATCCCGGTGAAGAATCCCCTGCTCGTGCGCGTGCTGCACTCCCCGCGCCACCTTCAACGTGATCTCCGCCGCCCGCCGCACCGCCATCGGACCGTCCCGCGTCACCTCCGCCAGGTTCGGACCGCTCACCAGGCCCATCGCGAGAAAATGCTGCCCCTCGCATTCGTCGACCTCGAA
>CAYZAE010000048.1:4838-6078 GCA_964476125.1 uncultured Verrucomicrobiota bacterium
TCCCGGTTGCCCGGGCAATCCGTCACCCAGGTCTGCCACGCATTTGCATTGTACTGGGCCCTCGGCTTGGTGCGCCCATCCACCCAGCGGTGAATCTCCGCATGTCCATCCGCAAACGACAATCCCCCCGCCCCGTTGTGCAGGCTGGCCGGCATGTCCACGATCCGCGTCTTCGCCAACTCCGAGGCATCCCGATAAATCACCGCGAAATCCCCGTAATTGATGCTGTCCGGGGATTCATCGATGAACACAAACGCCCTCGACGGTCCCATGGCATCGAGGTCCGTGGTCTTCTTGAAAATCCGGAACCGCGCCCCGCTCGGGTAGTACGGCTTCCCGTGCGAACCATTCAGCCAGTCGTCCGACGAATTCATGGCCTGGCTCATCGACAGGCTCCTCACCCGCGGCAGGCTCCGTGCCCCGAACCGCGCCATGCTGCGATCGGCCGGGCACTTGTACACCCCCGCCGCCGCCGCGGTGTACGGCGAGAGCTTCGCGTGCCGCGGGTCCGTCAGATAAAGCCGGTTGGTGTTGTCCGGATTGTTGGCGTCGAAACTGAGGATGCCCTTCACCCAGCCCGACAGGGTCGGATTCAGCGCGTTGAACACCAGGTTCCCCTCGTGATCGTCAGCGTACAGCAGCCAGCCCAACTGAAGCTGCTTGAGATTGCTCAGGCACTGAATGCCCTGCGCCTTCGATTTCGCCTGGCTCAAGGCCGGCAGAAGCATGCTCGCCAGAATCGCAATGATCGCGATCACCACCAGCAGTTCGATCAGCGTGAAGGCCCGAGCCGCGCCAGATCGGGACGGGATTGGAGTGGGGTAAAGCAGCATGGGCCTTTTCGGAGTTTGGCGACGCTGCCCTTCGCCCGTGCCGGGGGCAAGGCGAACCTCGATTCTCGCGTGACGACCCGACGGAAATGCGGACTGCACCACGAAGGCTCGAAGGGCACGAAGGGAATCCGGCATCGAAGACTTGCAGGATGCGCCCCAAGCGCATCGGTTCCGGTTGCTTTCGAAGAACCTTCCATCGTGGCCTTCGTGCACTTCGTGGTTTCTTATCAGGGGGGGGCATTTCGGGCGAACCGGCCGAGCGTTCCGCTCGCGCATCGCCAGGACGGGAGGGGCGGAGGGAGAGGATTAGGATTAGGATTAAGATTAAGATTAAGATTAAGATTAAGATTGGGAAAACGAGGCCGGAAACAACGCGTTCCCCACCCTTCGTCTTATTCTTATTCTTA
>CAYZAE010000048.1:6178-31150 GCA_964476125.1 uncultured Verrucomicrobiota bacterium
TCCCACTCCCACTCCCACCCCCCAGCGTCCCCCCCCCGCCGCAAACTTTCCACGCGACCGTTTGCGGCTCTTCCCTCAACCTTCCCCCCTCAAATCACGGCCCAGCCAACACACCCACCCCCTCATGAAACTCATCCGCTTCGGCCCTCCCAACCACGAGAAACCCGGTCTCCTCCTGCCCGACGGACGGCGGATCGACGTCTCCGGGTTCGGTTCCGACTACGACGAAGCCTTCCTCGGCGGCGACGGCCTCGAACGGCTCGCGGCCTGGTTCGACCACCACCGCGCCAGCGCCCCCGTGGTCGACAGTTCCGTCCGTCTCGGTCCCTGCATCCGACGCCCGAGCAAGATCATCTGCGTGGGGCTCAATTACGCCGATCACGCCCGGGAATCCGGCGCCGAGATTCCCAAGGAACCCATCCTCTTCTTCAAGAGCACCACCGCCCTCACCGGCCCCAACGATCCGCTGATCATCCCGCGTGGGTCCGAGAAAACCGACTGGGAGGTCGAACTCGCCATCGTCATCGGCCGACTCGCCCGCGACGTGGAGGAGGCCGACGCCGAGTCGCACGTGGCCGGTTACGCGCTGCACAACGATTACAGCGAACGGGCCTGGCAGCTGGAGCGCGGGGGCCAGTGGGTCAAGGGCAAGAGCGCCGACACCTTCGCCCCGCTCGGGCCCTTTCTTGCCACCCCCGACGAACTCGGCGACCCGGGCCGCCTCGCGATGTGGCTCAAGGTCAATGGCGTCACCCGACAGCAAAGCACGACCGCCCAGATGATTTTCAAGGTCCCGCAGCTGGTGAGTTATATCAGCCGCTTCATGACCCTGCTCCCCGGGGATGTCATCAGCACAGGAACGCCTCCCGGCGTCGGTCTGGGTCTCAAGCCCAACCCCATCTACCTCAAGCCGGGCGATGTCATTGAACTCGGCGTCGAAGGCCTCGGCGAACAGCGCCAGGTCGCCCAGGCCTGGGCCAAAGCCTGATCTCGTGGAGTGCGGTGACATGTCACCGCTTTGGATTCACCGCGGGTCCGGGACCTGGCGTAGGCCGGCGCTCCAACATCATGGGGCGGTGCGTCGGCGAATCGAAAGCTGCGACATGTCGCAGCACTCCAAAGCACCTTTCCCCGGCGACAACTCGGTCATGCGCCGGCAGGGCTTGGACCCGCCCGGTCCCCCCGGGTAGGTTTCGCGCATCGGCGAGGTCCACCGGATCCCACGCGGCGGGACCCTGCCCGAGGCTTGACCATGAACAACCTCCGCTCCCGCCTGCTCGCCCTCGCGTTGGCCCTGCCCTGTCTGCTCGCCGCAACCGGCCTCGGTCAGGCCGCCTCCGCACCCGGCCCTGTCGCTTCATCCAGCTCCCCGGCGGCGGCCTCCAGCCCCGACCAGGACGCGCTGAACCGGATCCGGTTCAAGCTGGGCAATGACTCAAGGTTCCGATCCCGCCCGGTCGCCTCCACCGTCTCCCCGGCGGCCACCCCCGATCCCCGCGCCAGCGCCATCGCCGAAAAGCTCGCCCAACTCGGGATCCGCGGGAACGTCGTTGGCGCACCCGCCCCCCATGCCGCCATCGCTCCCGGCGCACCCCAGGGCCCTGTCGCCGCCGCCCAACCCGCCGCCGCCGATCGTGCCGCCCGCCAGCGCGCCGCCCTTCAACGCCTCCTCGCCCCAGCAAAGGACGGCTTGGAGATCCACCTGCGCTCCGAAAACGGCACCGTCCGCCACGCCCGCGGTCCCCTGTTCCCCCCCCAACCCTCCCGGCTGGCCGGCGGCAACACCCTCCAACGCGACACCGCCACCGCCCGCGGTCTGCTGACCCAATGGCGTGACCTGCTCGGCGTCGAGGATCCCGACCGCGAGTTCGTTCTCGACCGAACCGAGAGCAATGGCCTCGGCGGCCGGCATTTCCGTTTCCAACAGCACTGGAACGGGCTGCGCGTCTGGCCGGCTTCGCTCTCCCTCCACGTCAATGCCCAGGGCCAGGCCACCATCCTCGAAGGCGCCTACAACACCACTCCCGCCGGTCTCGAAACCCGGCCAAAACTCAGTGCCGAGGACGCCATCCTCCAGGCCCGCGCCGGAATCGACGGGGGACTGGCCGCCAACACCGACGTCCCCCAGCTCGTCGTCTACGGCCCCCTCGGAGCCGAACCCCGGCTGGCCTGGGGCTTCCAACTCAACCTCGACTACGCCCACGCCTGGCTGGTGTTTGTGGATGCCCTCGACGGTCGGATCCTCGCGAAGTCGAACCGCACCTGCGACGCCAACGTCGCCGGGAAAGGCGTCGATCTCGACGGCGTGACCCGTGACCTGAACGTCTGGTCCGCCAACAACAACCACTTCCTCATCGATACCAGCAAGACCATGTACAAGGCCGGGGGAGATCCGGTCAACAAACCCGAAGGCGCCATCACCATCGCCGACGCCCGGAACAAAAAGATCAAGGAACTCCAGGGTAGCGACCTGTTCCTCATCACTTCGGCCAATCCAGCTTCCTGGACCATCGCCGACGGTGTCAGCGCGGCCTTCAACTTCTCCCAGACCTACGACTACTTCCTGGCCGAGCATCAGCGGAATTCCCTCGACGGCAACGGCGGCAACATCACCGCCGTCGTCCGCGTCGGCGAGTACGACAACGCGTCCTGGAACGGCAACCTGAAGATCATGCTCTTCGGCAATGTCCGTCCCTACGCAGCGGCCCTCGACATCGTCGGTCACGAACTCACCCACGGCCTCATCGAAAGCTCCGCCGGTCTCGTCTACGAAAACCAGTCGGGCGCCATGAACGAGGCGTTCGCCGATATCTTCGGCGAAATGGTCGAGGCCCGGGTCGCCGGCCAGCCCGATTGGAAGCTGGGCACCAGGCTCGGCGAGGCATTCCGCGACTTCAAACAACCGGGCAGCCTGATCGTCGGCGGACTCAACCGCCCCTACCCGTCGAAGATGAGCGAGTTCTTCGAAATGCCGAACGACGACCAGAACGATCACGGCGGCGTGCACATCAACAGCAGCATCATCAACCACTGCTTCTGGCTGGCCGCCGAAGGTCTCCCCGGCGCCCTCGGACGGCGCGACGCCGAAAAGATCTTCTTCCGCACCCTCACCCAGCACCTCCAACCCCAGTCCCGCTTCATCGACGCCCGGCTCGGCGCCATCGCCTCCGCCGAAGCGCTCTTCGGCAAGGATTCCACCCACGCCCGCAAGATCGCTGAAGCCTTCGACGCCACCGAAATCCTTTCCGCCCCCGAAACCCCACCCCCGCCGACCGTGCCCGTCGTCCAGGGGCCCGACTCCACCCTGTTTGTCTCCGTCGACGCCTTCTTCGGCGATGTCTCGCTCTACCGACAGGAGAACTCCCTCGGCGACGGCGCGTTCGGGGCCGAATTCGCCGCCGGCGTCCGACCTGCCCGCCCGGCCGTGACTGGCGACGGCACGGAGGTTCTCTACGTGAGCGCGGACAACGACCTCTGCTACACGCAGACAGCCAATCCCCGGGCCGGCGGATGCCTGGGTTTCTCCGGTCAGGTGCACTCCGTCGCGCTCGCCCCGGACGGAACCTTCGGAGCCTTTGTATTTCGGGACATTCTGACCGGACAACCGGACAACCGGATCACCGTGCTTGACCTCGCCAAGAGCACCACCCGCACCTTCGAACTGCTCGCTCCCGCGCTGGACGGCATCCCGATCGATGCCGTGCTCTACGCCGACTCCATGACCTTCAGCACCGACAGCCAGGTGCTCATCTATGACGCGGTCTCCCGACTGCACTTCGGCACCGGGCCCACGGTGGAACGTTGGAGCATCTATGCCCTCCACCTGGAAACCGGAAAAATCTCCATCGTCGTGCCGCCCATCGAAGGGGTCGACACCGGCAATCCCAACATGGGCCGCGCCGGCAACCGCTACCTGGTCTTCGATGCAGGCGTGGAAGCCTCCGGCAACTCCGTGATCCTCACCCTGGACCTTTTCACCGGTGACGCCGCCCAGGTCGGCGTGGTCCAGAACGGATACGGCGTCCCCTGCTTCACTGGCGATGAAGGCGCGGTGGTCTATGCGCAACGCGATCAGAACGCCTTCGGCTCCGGATTCTCCCTCGTCCGTCAATCCCTGGCCGCCAATCGACTCGGGGCCGAAGGCAATCCCACCCTCTGGATGGAGGACGCCTCCATCGGGGTCCTTTACCGCCGCGGCGCCTTCAACGCCAACAACACGCCGCCCACCGTCGCCATCACCTCCCCCGCCCCCGGCGCCAATCTGACCCCGGGCGCTCCCGTCACCTTCCAGGCCAATGCCACCGATGCCGACGGCACCGTGGCCTCGGTCGCCTTCTATGACGGCGATGATCTGCTCGGCGAGGATCGAACGGCTCCGTTCAGCTTCACCTGGACCCCGACCGCCAACGGAAGCCATCGCCTCATCGCCCGCGCCACGGACAATCTGGGATCCGTCCAAGATTCCATCCCCGTCGTGGTCAGCGTGGGATCCACAGGCCCGGCTACAGCCCCCCAACTCGCCATCGAACGCCTCGCAAATGGCACGCCGCGGATCACCGTCAAGGGTTCCCCAGGCAGCTACATCCTCTCGCGCTCCACCGATCTCCGGCAATGGACCGATCTCCCGGCCGTCACCGTCGGTGCCGGCGGCACCGCCACCAGCGACGACCCCGCCGGCCCTGCCGCATCCCGCACGCTCTTCTACCGGGCCCGGACACCCTGACCCGCGATCCCGATCCCGACCAAAGAACTGCAGGCACCGGACCACGGCGCCTCCCCGACCACGACTCCCTGGCCACCATGACTGAATCCCACCCGCTTCCATCCCAAGGCTGGTCCCGGCATCCCTCCCCGATCCCCCCGAGGGCTCCCCTCCACGGCTTCGCCGCCCTGATCGCCGCAGGCCTGCTGGCGATGACGGGCTGCAGCAAACCCAAGGCACCCGAGATCCCCCCGCCGGTCGTCCAGTCCCTCGTCGTCACCGCCACCAACGTCCAGGCCCACGTCGAAACCATCGGTCAGCTGGATTCCCCCCAGAACGTCGAGATCCGCGCGCGCGTGGAGGGATTCGTCGAGAAGATCCACTTCGCCGATGGCGCGGAGGTGAAGGATGGGGATCTGCTGTTCACCCTCGATGCCAAACCGTTCCAGGAAAAACTCGCCGCCGCCGAAGGCACTCTCGCCGAAGCCCGCGCCTCCCTGAACAAATACCAACGCGACGTGGCCCGTCTCCGCCCCCTCGCCGAAAAACGCGCCATCCCCCAGCAGGACCTCGAAAACGCCTCCGCCGCCGTCGAAGTCGGCAAAGCCTCCGTCCTCTCCGCCGAAGCCCGCGTCGCCTCCGCCAAACTCGACCTCGGCTACTGCCAGCTGCACTCCCCGGTCTCCGGCCTCATCGGCGCCGCCCAGGCCACCGTCGGCAGTCTCGTCGGCCGCGGCCAACCCACCCTGCTCGCCACCATCTCCCAACTCGACCCAATCTGGTTCTACTGCGCGATCAGCGAGGTCGACTACCTCAAGGCCGAACGCAAGGCCCTCGAAAGCGGCCGCCGCATCGCCGACATCCCGGCCACTCTGATCCTCTCCGACGGCACCGAACTGCCCGATCTCGGCAAATGGGTGTTCATCGACCGCGCCGTCGACGCCACCACCGGCACGCTCCGCGCCCGCGCGGAATTCGCGAACACCAACAAACTTCTCCGCCCCGGCATGTTCGCCCGGGTCCGGGTTCCCCTCCAGAACACCAAACCCAGCGTCGTCATCCCCCAGCGCGCCATCCAGGAATTGCAGGGCCGCAACTTCGTCTGGGTGCTGTCAGGCGGCGATAACGAAAGCCCCTCCATCTCCTCCCAGCGACCCGTCAGAATCGGTTCCCGGGTGGGTTCGAACTGCGCCATCGAGGAAGGTCTCCAACCCGGCGAACGAATCATCGTCGAAGGACTCAACAAGGTCCGCGAAGGCGCCCCGGTGACGGCCCTGACCGCCGAACAATTCGCCGCCCGCGCCAAGGCGGCCGCCAGCGGCAACACCGGCAACACCGGCACCGGTGCCGCGTCGGGCGAAGGCGCCAAGGCGAAAACGACCGCCAAGGAATAGCGCCATGGCCGACTTCTTCATCCGCCGGCCCATCGTGGCCATGGTGATCTCCATCCTCACCGTGATCGTCGGCGTGGTCTCCCTCAGCCGACTGCCCATCGCCGAGTACCCCCTCGTCAGTCCCACCCTGATCCAGGTCACCGCCAACTACCGCGGCGCCGCCGCCGAGGCCGTGATGCAGTCCGTCGCCACCCCCATCGAATCCAAGGTCAATGGCGTCGACAAACTGCTCTACCTGCAATCCGTCAACGCCAACGACGGAAAGATGACCCTCAACGTGACCTTCGATGTCGGCACCGACGTCGACATCATGCAGGTCAACACCCAGAACCGCGTCGGCCAGGCCGAAGCCCAACTGCCCGACGCCGTCAAACGCGAGGGGATCGTGGTCAACCGATCCAGCCCCGACATCCTCATGGCCATCGGGCTCTCCTCCCCCAAGGGAACCTACGACGCCGTCTTCCTGGGCAATTACGCCGACATCAACCTCGTCGATGCCATCAAGCGCGTGCCAGGGGTCGGGGATGTGAAGAATTTCACCGCGCAGGACTATTCCATGCGGGTCTGGCTCCAGGCCGACAAGCTCGCCGCGCTCGGGATCACCCCGCAGGACGTCGCCAGCTCCATCCGGGAACAAAACGCCCAATCCCCCGCCGGCACCCTCGGCGCCGAACCCGCCCTGCCCGGCCAGGAGAAGCAATACAACATCCGCGCCCAGGGTCTGCTCAGCGAACCCGGGGAGTTCGAGGACATCATCGTGCGCACGGGCGCCAACGGCTCGCAGGTGAAGGTGCGCGACATCGGCCGCGTGGAACTGGGCGCCCAGACCTACGCCATGCGGGCGCGCCTCAACCAGGCGCCCTCCGCCGCGCTCGGCGTCTACCTCGCCCCCGGCGCCAACGCCCTCGGCACCGCCGCCAAGGTCCGCGAAATCCTCGACACCGCCCAACAACGGTTTCCCCCGGACATGGCCTACGAGGTGGTGCTGGATTCCACCCTGCCCATCGTCGCCTCCATGGAGGAGATCGTGCACACGCTCGTCGAAGCCGTGGTGCTCGTGCTCATCGTGGTCTACATCTTCCTCCAGAGTTTCCGCGCCACGATCATCCCCATGCTCACCGTCCCGGTGTCGCTGCTGGGCGTGTTCATCGCCTTCCCGATGCTCGGGTTCACAGTCAACACGCTCACCATGTTCGGGCTCGTGCTGGCCATCGGGATCGTCGTCGACGACGCCATCGTCGTGGTGGAGGCGGTCCAACATCACCTCGAACACGGCATGTCGCCCGTGGAAGCCACGCGCCAGGCCATGAAGGAGGTCTCCGGCCCCGTCGTCGCCATCGCCCTCATCCTCTGCGCGGTGTTCGTCCCCGTCGCCTTCATGAGCGGCGTCACCGGCAGGCTCTACCAGCAGTTCGCCATCACCATCGCGGTGTCCGTCATCTTCTCCGCCATCAACGCCCTCACCCTCAGCCCCGCACTGTCCGCCCTGCTGCTGCGCAAACCCACCCCCGGCCGCGGCCCCATCGCCGCGTTCTTCAAGGGCTTCAACAAGGTCTTCGACCGGCTCACCGCCGGCTACGGCTCCATCGTCGGCGGTCTCGCCCGCAAGGCCACCCGCTCCATGCTCCTCCTGGTCGCCGTCGGCGCCGGCATCGCCCTGCTCGCCCGCGTCGTGCCCGGAGGGTTCATCCCCGACGAAGACAAAGGCTACCTGTTCGTCGCCGTCGAACTCCCCGCAGGCGCCTCGCTGCAACGCTCCGATGCCGTGCTGAAACAGGTCGAGCGCATCGTGCTCGGCACCCCCGGGGTCCGCGCCGCCCTCGCCCTCGCCGGCCAAAGCATCCTCAGCGGCCAATCCACCCCGAACGCCGCCCTGATGTTCATCGGGCTCAAGGATTGGAAGGAACGCAAAGGCGCCGGACTGTCCGCCGCCGACATCGCCCAGGGCTGGAACCGGAAATTCTTTGCCATCCCCGGCGCCCGCGCCTTCGCCTTCGGGCCCCCGCCACTCCCCGGCTACGGCAGCGTCTCCGGATTCTCCATGCAGCTTCAGGACCGCGCCGGCGGGTCCGTCGACCAACTCGCCAGTCATATCCAGCAGTTCACCACTGCCGCCGCCAAACGGCCCGAAATCGGACGGCTCAACGTCACCTTCCAGCCCGCCACCCCGCAGGTGAAGGTGGATCTCGACCGGGAAAAAGCCCGCACCCTGGGGGTGCCCGTCGACAGCGTGTTCCAGACGATGCAGGCCTATCTCAGCGGTCTGTACGTCAACGACTTCGTCCGCTTCGGCCGGGTGTTCAAGGTGTTCCTCCAGGCGGAACCGCGCTTCACCAGCCAGCCCGACGACATCGGAAAATTCTACGTGCGCAACAACCAGGGACACATGGTCCCGCTCAGCACGCTGGTGCAGGTCGGACAGATCTCCGGTCCCAATTTCACCACCCGCTTCAATCTCCAACTCGCCGCTGAAATCACCGGCTCCCCCGCCCCCGGCTACAGCTCCTCCCAGGCGCTCACCGCCATCGAGGAGGTCATGAAAACGCTCCCGCCCGAAATCGGCCACGAATGGTCCGGGCTCACGCTCCAGGAAAAGAAATCGGAAGGCGAAGCCCCCGTGATCTTCGGCATGGCCCTGGTGTTCGTCTTCCTGCTGCTCGCCGCGCAATACGAAAGCTGGTCACTCCCGTTCTCCGTGCTGCTCGCCACCCCGACCGTCATTCTCGGCACGCTGGTCGGTCTGCTGGTCCGCCATTTCGAACTGAATGTCTACGCCCAGATCGGCCTCGTGATGCTCATCGGTCTGGCCGCCAAGAACGCCATCCTGATCGTCGAGTTCGCCAAGATGCGACGCGAAGAGGGCCAACCCATCCTCGAAGCCGCCATCGAAGGCGCCAAACTCCGGCTGCGCCCCATCCTGATGACGTCGTTCGCGTTCATCCTCGGCTGCGTCCCACTCATGCTCGCCTCCGGCTCCGGCGCCGCCGCCCGCAGCACCATGGGCACCGGCGTGGTCTTCGGCATGACCATCGCCACCGTGCTCGGACTCTTCCTCATCCCCGTCTGCTACGTGTTCATCCAGTCGATCTCCGAACGGTTCGGCGGTGCACCCCCCAAACCCACACCGACTCCCCACCCGACCCCCACCCCCGCCACCGGAGGAGCGCACTGATGAACGCCTCCCCGACTCCCACCGCCACCGCGAAACCACCCGCGCCACGAGCCCTGGCCTGCGCCGCGCGTCTCGCCGCAGGCACGCTCCTGCTCGTCTCCGGGCTCTCCGCCTGCAAGGTCGGCCCCGACTACAAACGCCCCCCAACCGCCACGCCCGACGCCTTCCGCGCCGCCGCCACCGACATCACGCAGCAGGGAACCCCAGGCACCAACTCCTTCGCCAACCTGGCCTGGTCCGAGGCCATCGGGGATCCCCAGCTTCAGAATTACCTCACCGAGGCGCTCACCAACAACTGGGACGCCCGGATCGCCGCCACCCGCGTGCTCCAGGCAGAAGCCGTCGCCCGCGTCGCCCGCTCCGAATTCTTCCCCACCCTCGCCGCCGGGGGCGACCTCCTGACCACCCGCGGCTCCGAACGCGGTCCCAACCCCATTCCACCCGGGGTCGAAACGCAGCGCGAATTCGGGGACGTCTTTGCCGCGCTTTCCTCCTACGAACTGGATCTCTGGGGGCGCATCCGCCACGCCAACGACGCCGCCCGCGCCCGCCTGCTCGCCAGCCGCGAAGCCCGCCACGCCGTGCTCCAGACCCTCGTCGCCCAGGTCGCCATCGCCTACCTCGAACTGCTCGAACTCGACCTGGAACTGATCATCGCCCGCAACACGCTCGCCGCGCGCAACGACTCCTTCACACTCACCGAAGCCCGCGAATCCGGCGGCGTCGCCTCGCTCCAGGACGTGCACCAGGCCCGGATCCTGGTCGCCACCGCCGAAGCCTCCATCGCCGACATCTCCGGCCGGATCGAACGCAAGGAAAACGAGTTCAATCTGCTGCTGGGACGCAACCCCGGCCCCGTCGTGCGCGGCGTCGGACTGGAATCCAAAACTCCCCGGCGCGAAGTGCCGGCCGGCCTGACCTCGGACCTGCTCCAGCGACGGCCCGACATCCGGGTCTCGGAACAGGCCCTGATCGCGGCTCACGGCGAGGTCGGCCAGGCGCGGGCCGCATTCTATCCCCAGGTGACGCTCACCGGTCGCTTCGGCTTCCAGAGCGTCGCGCTCTCCGATCTCTTCACCGCCCCCGCGCGCACCTGGCAGTTCGGGCCCGCCGTCACCCTCCCGCTCTTCACCGGCGGCCGGCTGCGCGGAAATCTGAAGTACCAGCAGGCCCGCTTCGACGAAGCCCTCTTCGGTTATCAGCGGACCGTCCAAAGCGCCTTCCATGAGGTTTCCGATGCCCTGATCTCGGTCCAGCGGACCCAGGAATTCCGGGCACGCCAGGAGGAACGCGCCCGGGCCCACCGCGAGGCCCGCGACCTGGCCCTGGTCCGCTATCAGGGCGGCGTCACCAGCTACCTCGAGGTGCTCTACAACGAACAGGAACTGTTCGGCGCCGACCTCTCCCTCGCCGTCGCCCGCCGCAACGAACTGCTCGCCGTCGTCCAACTCTACCGCGCCCTCGGCGGCGGCTGGTCCCCCACCCCCTGACCGCACCTCCCCACTCCCTACTCCCCTCTCCCTACGACGCACGACGCACGACGCACTCCCCACTCCCCACTCCCCACTCCCTACTCCCCAAATATGCCTCTGACCAATGATCCGAATCAGGTGACTGTGCTCAACCTGGACGCCGCCCGCCCCGGCAAGGGCCCGTTCGTAGTGACGCAGTCGTTCATCGAGCCCACCGACCCGCAGCAGAAGGAGAACCTTTACCTGCTCCGCCAGGACGGCACCTGGGTCGAATACGCCACGCAAATCCTCCTCCCCGAGGAGCAGAAGATCTCGGTGATCTTCGATGCGCTCGGCGATGTCACCCGGCTGCTGTCTTCCCTGACCTCCGAAGTCAAGGCGGTGCGCGAAACGAACCTGGATCAGGCACGCATCTCCCAGCACTTCCGCGAAATCGACGCCGCCGGCGGCATGCTCGCCCATATCCAGGGCTACGTGGCCCGCTACAAGGCCCAGCAACGCCCGAACGCCTGACGTCGCCGGCCCGCCAACAATCCACGCCCCGCCCGCCGCGCCATGCCCGAACGTCCCGTCCTGCTCGTCACCGGCGCCAATGGCTTCGTCGCCGGCAACGTGCTCGCCGAAGCCGGGGATTCCTGGGAAATCCACGCCGTTTCCCGACGGCAACCGCCCTCCACCGATCCCCGATGGCAGTGGCACACCCTGGATTCCCTCGAACCAGAGGCCTGGCACGGCCTGCTGCGGCACATCCAACCCTCCGCCGTGATCCATACGGCGGCCGTCGCCGACATCGATCTCTGTGAGGCCAGGCCCGACCTCGCCACCGCCGTCAACGTCGGGCTGACGCGCACCCTCGCCGGGTACTGCCGCAGCACGGAGACCCGGCTGGTCCATTGCTCGACCGACACCGTCTTCGACGGCGAACACGCCCCCTATCGCGAGGAGGATCCGCCGGGACCGGTAAACCATTACGCCCGGACCAAAGTCGAAGCCGAACAACTCGCGCTCGACCTGGGACCGGTTTCCGTCGTGGCCCGACTCGCCGTGGTGGTGGGACTGCCCCTGTTCGGGACCGGCAACTCGTTCCTCTCACGCATGCTCGCCGCCCTTCGCGCCGGTAAGGAGGTCACCGTGCCGGCCAACGAAGTGCGCACACCGATCGACGTCATCACCCTCGCCCGGGCGCTGCTCGAACTGGCAGGGGATCGCCGGCCGAACGGACTGCTGCACCTGGGGGGAAACGAGCGTGTGAACCGTCTCGATCTCGCCCGACGCATCGCCGTGTTCCATGGATTCCCTCCGGAGCGGATCGTGCCCATCGATCCCACGACTCTTCCGGGCCGTGCCAACCGGCCCAGGGACGCCTCGATGATCAACACCAGGGCCCGCTCCCTGCTCCGCACCCCAATGTTGGACCTGGACGCCGCCCTTTCCTTGATCCGGGACATCCAGCAGAGCCGCGGCACCTGAGCACGCCGAAGCCCCGGTTCGATCTTCAGATCAAAGATCAAAACACGGCACGGAATACGGCACCGCAGAGCAACAGGCCGTTCTCGAGGTTCTGCGCCAGAGCGCCCCCACCAGCGGCGACGCCCGCATCGACTGGAAAACCCGGCGCCCCGCAACCCGGCCAGTCCTCAGGCCTCCCCCTCACCGCACCGCCGAACCCCGATCCATCTCCCCACTCCCCACTCCCATCTCCCGACTCCCATCTCCCCACCCTCCCCCTACTTCACTCCACCCAAATACTGCTGGAGCGTGTCGCGATAGCCCCGGCTCATGGTGAGCTTGGTGCCATCGTGCAGGATGACCACGTACTCTCCGTGGAACATCGGCTGCATCTCACGCACCCGGTCGATGTTCACGATGGTGGATCGGGCAATCCGGATGAACCGCTTCGTGTCCAAACGATTCTCGAAGTTGGAAAGGGTGTCGCGGACCAGATGCGCCTCGCGGGCCACGTGCAGCTTCACGTAGTTGTCCTGGGCCTCGATCCAGTCGATGTCGCCGGGCCGGACGAATATGACGCGTCCGTCCAGTTTCACCGCGATGCGCTCGTTGCTGGGCGCCGCCCCTGCCGCCGCGGCTCCAGCTGCGGCCGCCGGCTGCTGCTGCTGTTGGTTCAGGGTGTCCAGCAGCGCGGACAGCTTCTCCGTGAGCGCGGTTTGGTCCGGCGTCTTGAGCAGGTCGCGGGCGCGGGACACCGCGGACTTCAGACGCTCCTTGTCGAAGGGCTTCAACAGATAATCCAGGGCATGAACCTCGAAGGCCTTCACCGCGAATTCGTCGAACGCGGTCACGAAGACGACCTGCGGCATCTTCCCGCCCTTCAGCTGGGCCAGCACTCCAAAGCCGTCGAGTTCAGGCATCTGGATGTCCAGGAACACCACGTCGGGATTCTCCCGTTTGATGGAGGTCACGGCTTCCCGACCGTCGCCACACTCGGCCACGATCTGGACATCGGATTCCTTCGACAGCAACGCACGTAGCCGGTCGCGGGCGAGCGGCTCGTCGTCAACAATGATGACGCGCATAAGGTACGCGCGCATTGTGGCCGGGATCCCAATCCGTGTGCAACTGCCAACACCGACAGCAGTCTCCGTAGTAACCGCAGACCCTTCGCTCTCGACTCAACGTCGGACCCGATACAACCGCCACGGGATTCCGCCCTCCAGCCCGGGGGGGGGACTGCGTCCACCTGGGCCCAGCCCGAGAACGCATTACTCCACACCCTCCGCGCCGAACCCGATGCCCCTGCCCTCCGCGTCTTTCCTCTGCGCCTCTGCGCCTCAGCGCGAGAAAAAGAAACCGTGGGACGGGTTCCGGCTTGGGCTTGGGCTTGGGCTTGGGGCGATGGCCGCTGTTCGGGGCGTGCCGACGTCGGGATGGTTCTCGCGCGGAGGCGCTGAGGCGCGGAGGAAAGGCGGACACCCGGACTCAACGCCAACGGCGTTGCGGCGTGAAGCCCAGGGTAGGCCCGCCCACCGGCGGGCCTACCCTGGGTTCCTGCCACACCCGGCATGTGACAACCTCGAACGAGGTTGCGGCCTCCCCGCGCGGGGCGTGTCCGCGTGCCCCGTACGCCCGCAACCACTCGCGGGGTTGGTTGAAGTAAGAAAAGACGGTCTAAATCACCGGCGGGACCAGGAGCCCCTTCATTCGATGCGGCTCCATGGCCAACGACATCTCGCGCTTTGACGTCCCTCGCGGACCGGGCTTCATTATCGGCCGTGAACAAGGACCGCACCGTCTCCCGAACCGGAAGCTTCCCACGTGCCACCCTTCTCGCCTCGGTCGCCCTGCTCCTCTCCCCCTCCCTCCCCAGCCCGGCCGCCGATTGGACCCACTACCGGGGCCCCACCCACGACGGGGTCTATGACGGCCCGTTCCGCACCGACTGGAACGTCACCCCGCCGAAGCTTCTCTGGCGCAAATCCGCCAGCCCCGCCCTCAGTTCCCTCAGCATCTCCGCCGGACGCGCCTACACCCAGGGCCGACGTCGTGTGGGCGGCGAGGATCGCGAGTTCGCCATCGCCCTCGACGCCACCACCGGCAATGAACTCTGGGCCGTCAACCTGGACCTCGCCGATTATCCGAATGGCGGGGTCGGCAGCGACGACGGACCGCGCTCCACCCCCGTCATCGATGGAGACCGCGTCTACGTCTTCACCACCTACCTTCGGCTCCACTGCCTGGAGGCCGCCACCGGCCGGCAAATCTGGATGCGCGATTTCCCCGCCGAACTCGGGGCCCCCGTCATCGCCTGGCAGAACGCCGCCTCCCCGCTCGTGATCGGCGACTTCGTCTACGTGAACGCCAACACCGGCTCCGCGGCACTCACCGCGATCCGGAAATCCGACGGCACCACCGCCTGGCGCAGGCACGCCGAACGCATGACCCAGGCCAGCCCCATCGCCGCCACTCTGGCCGGGGTGCCGCAGATCATCTTCTACACTCAATCCGGCCTGGTCTCCCTCCGCCCCGACTCCGGGGATCTGCTCTGGCGTTTCTCCCTCCCCTACAGCACCTCCACCGCCGCCTCCCCGGTGGTCGACGGCAACCTGGTCTACGGATCCGCCGCTTATTCCTCAGGATCCGGCGTCGCCCGCATCACCGCCAACGGCTCCACGCTCGCCGCCACCCAGGTCTGGAAGCGCCGGAGCTTCAACATGAACCATTGGGCCACCGGCGTCGCCCACCAGGGGCACCTCTACAGCGTCGCCGGACAGGACGCCACCAGCCTCCGCTGCATCAACACCGAGGCCGGCACCGAATCCTGGCGCATGGACATCGTCGGCTCCGGCCCCATCGGCTACGGCAGCGTGCTCAAGGCCGGGAACTCCCTGCTCGCCCTGACCGCCGACGGAGAAGCCGTGCTCGTCGCCTTCGATCCCACCGCCTACCGCGAACTCCAGAAGCTGAAAGTGGTGAACGGCAAGACCTGGAACAGCCCGGCCCTCAACGACGGCGTGCTCTACGCCCGCAGCACCACCGAAATCGCCGCCTGGCGCATCGCCGCTCCCACCCCGCCCACCCCACCCCCACCCACGCAACTGACCCCGCTGGTCCGCTTCGTCGATGGCCTGCCCACCGTCACCGTGCGCAACGCCGACGGAACCCCCATCCCCGAAAGCCGCGCCGGTAAAATGTCCCTGCTCGCCTCCGAGTCCCCCACCCGGCCCGCCACCAACTGGACGGTCGTCCCCGCCACCCCGCGGCTCATCAACGGCCAGGTGCAACTCCAGGATCCCGCCCCCGCCGGCCCGGTGCGCTTCTACCGAACCGCCGAGAAGCCCTGAAGAATCGGCAGGGCGCGATTTCCAAGCGCGCCACCCTCCCCGCATCCCCTTCGTGACCTTCGTGCCTTCGTGGTTCCATCCGGATTTCCGATTGGCCACGACGCGGGGATCGGGAACCCGGCCGGAAACTTGCACCTCGGAACCGCAGATGTCAGAAGGATCCAGTGCTCCGGCCCACCGCCTCCATGCCCTCCCCGCCCTCCGCCCGGCCGCAATCCTTCGTCCGTGGACTGAGCCTCGCGCTCGCTCTGACCACCCTCCAAGCCCCGGCCGGCACCGAATCGGAATGGCCCGGGTTTCGTGGACCCCACCGCACCGGCGTTTCGGTGGAGGGCGATTTCCCGGTGCACTTCGGTCCCCAGACCAACGTGGCCTGGAAAGTCCCGGTCCCCAGCGGGCACTCCTCCCCCGTGCTGATGGGAGACCTGGTCTGTCTGACCGGGTTCGAAACCAACCGCCTGCTGGTGCTGGCCATCGATCGATCGACCGCTGGCATCCGCTGGCGCTCTGAAATCGAACCCGGCCGCATCGAGTCCGGTTCGCGTCTCAGCCATCCGGCCACCGCCACCTCGGCCACCGACGGCGAACGGCTGGTGTCCTACTTCGCCCCGTTCGGACTGATCGCCCATGACCCCGCGGGCCGGGAACTCTGGCGGCATCCACTCCCCACGCCGGTCACCGGTCATGGCGCCAGCAGTTCCCCGGTCCTCGCCGGCTCCCTCGTCCTCCAGCTCTGCGACCAGGACACGGATTCCTACCTGCTCGCGCTCAACAAGCAGACCGGAGCCGTCGTCTGGAAGGTGGCCCGTCCCGAATTCCGCCGGGGCTTCTCCACCCCCCTGCCCTGGCCGCCGTCCGACCCCGACAGCGTGGTGGTGGCCGGCAGTCTGCGTCTGGTGGCGTACGGTCTCGGCGACGGCTCCGAACGCTGGAGCGTGCGCGGGTTCCCCAATGAAATGGTGGCCTCGCCGGTTCCTGGCCACGGCGTGGTTCTGGTGGCGGGCTGGACCTCCGGTTCCGGAGTGTCCCGGATGCCCGTGTGGGAAACCCTGATCGCCACCGGCGACCCGGATCACGACGGACAGATCGCCCGCGAAGACGCGCCCGCAGGCCCCGCACGCCAGCACTTCGCCTACATCGACGCCAATCGCGACGGACGGCTGTCGAAGGAGGAATACACCACCATCGCCGGAATCTTCGACCGCTCCGAGAACGTGGCCATGGCCATCCGGCCCGACGGCGGAGGCGACGTCACCACCACTCACGTGAACTGGCGGCAGACCCGCGGGCTGCCGTACGTCCCGACACCCCTGCCCCTCAACGACCGTCTTTATCTCGTGCGCAACGGCGGACTGGCCTCCTGTCTGGATGCCGCCACCGGCGCCTTTCGATTTCAGGAGGAACGGCTGGGGGCGGTGGGCGACTACTACGCCTCCCCGATCGCGGCCAAGGGCAAGGTTCTGGCGATCTCCCAACCCGGCACGGCCGTGGTCTTCCGGGCCTCCGACACGCTTGAGGTGCTGGCGAGAAACCCGCTCGGCGAAGAAGTCCTGGCCACCCCGGCCATCGGGGGCGACACGCTCTATGTCCGGACCCGGAGCACGCTGTTCGCGTTCCGCGAAGGCGGCTGTCCCTGCGACCACTGATTCCCGGGCTCCGACTCCGACTCCGACTCCGACTCCGACTCCGACTCCGACTCCGGCTCCGGCTCCGGCTCAAGCCGAGGCGACCTCGGCCTTCGGATGAATCCGCGAGGCCGAGGACCGCAGTTCGCGAAGCACCCAACGCCGGCAGAACCATCCGCCGAACACCAGATTCACCAGCGCCACCCAGACGATCCAGACCGCCAGACCGGCACGAAACGGGAGCGGCTGACCGGCGCCAAAGGTGGAGGTCCAGGCCGTCAGGGTCAGGATCGTGAGTCCGAGCGGCATTCCAGGAACGATCGCCAGCGCGCTCGCTCCCACCCGGTTCACGGTGGCGATGTTCGCCGCCAGACGGAGCGCGATCCAGGAGAGCCCATGGGTGTCGAGGATCAGCGCCGCCGCGAGGGCCAGCAGCATCCATCGACCATTCATGGCCCCCTCATCCGCGAAGTCGGCAAACCCGTAAAAGGCCACAAACACCTCGGCTCCGGCGAGCAGCAGGATCGCCCGAAGGAACAACCTGCGGAGCACGAGCCGGTAGCCGCCCACAATGGTGGCATCCGACAGCCCCGAACACAGCAGAAGTTCCAAGGCGCCGGAACGCCGGTCCTGGATCCAGCGGATCGAGGCTTCAGCCACCACCCACGCCGCGAAAACCAAATGGATCAGCACCGCGATCGGCACGATCAAAAACCAGGTCGGCCCCCCAAACATGTCCGTTCCATAGGATCGGTAACCGTTGGCCCAGATGAACAGAATCGCGATCACCAGTCCGTCCGCATAGAACCGCTTGCCCGGATGGCGCTCAAGGAGCCAAACCAGCGGATGAACCTCCAGCAATCGCCGCCGCGCCACCGCCCGGGTCTCGGGACGGCGCGGGGTGAACACCACTTCATCAAAGGTCCGCCGCACCGGAGCCGCCCGACGGGATTGCCACACGCCACCCGCCAGCCGACCCGCCACCAGCAGCAACACCCAGCCCAGGACATGGGAAGGCACCAGGAGAAGAAGCGGTATCAGGGTGGGAGTAAGTTGAATCGGCCCCCAGGTCCCCAGCAGGCCACGCGCGGCATCCGCGATGTCGGTGGGCACCAGCGACGCCACCACGGGCGCAATCGGGCTGATCGCGCACAGCAGGACGGTGGGGCGCAGGGACAGGATCCCCAGAAACCAGACCCCAAGGAACGGCAGGAAGAGAATCGAAACACAGGTGATCAGGGCGGCAAACGCCGCCCGGCGTTCGTCCCAGCTGACCGACGACACCGCCAGCCCAATGGCCAGGCAGACGAACAGCAGGTTCAGCACCGAAAGCGTGGCCAGAACCCCGGCGACAATCGTCACCCCGCCCAGCATGACCGGAATGGCCAGCAGCGGCGCCAGCCCCATCAACCCGTACAACGTGTTGATCGAACTCGCCGCCAGCTTGCCCAACACGACATCGATTCCCCGGAGATCCGTCAGGAACAGCAGCCCCAGCGTGCCCTCACGCTTCTCCCGGCTGACAGTGTCCGCCGTGACCGTGGCCCCGGCCACAAAGGCGTACAAACTGGCCAGGGCGGTGAGTCCCGCGAACATGGCCTGCCCCATGGAGGACGCCGCGGCACCCTGGGCGGTCAGGGAGGCCGAAAGGATGGCCATGACTGCCAGCCCCAGCCCGACCACCGAAGTGCGCCAGCGGTAGGCGGCTTTTCCGCGCGAAGCCAGCAACAGCTCGCGCTCCACCACCGGCAGGAACCTCAGAAACCGGACTGGGAGACCTCGCAGCATCGTGCGCCGTGGAAAGGTGTCGGGGTCCGGGTCAGATCCGGTTGGCGTAATAAATCGCCGCAGCCAGCACCCCGGCCGTCAGAAGGCCCACGATCACCGCCGCCGTAAGCCGCTGGATGAACTTCTTCCGCGCGCCATGCTGCATCGCCGGCAGCAGATACCAACGCTCAGGTTCCTTCGTCTCCTTACGCCAGAACATCGCAGGGGGTTGGTTTCGTTCACGCCGCGGAACCGTCGAACATCGCGATCCGGCGCGGGCAGACCGTCCTTATGCCAGAATCTCTCCGAGGATTACGAAGGTTTTCCGGCCACACCCCCCGCAGCCGGCAGCGGCCCGTAGTGCTCCACCGCCAGATCACGAAACCGCCTTCGCAGGCTGGTCCGGGAAATGATCAGGAAAAGCGCGTCCACCCCCACAGCAATGCCAACCCACCAGATCAGCATGCCCCCGTATCCAGGATCAAAGGTCGGCGCCAGATCCAGCACCTCGATCGCCACGGTGACCAACACCGCGCTCAGCACGAACAACGCCCACGGCAGGAAAAGCACCTGCCCCAGCGTCAGGGTCCACGCCCGGACATGCCGGGCCGATCGCATCCCGTTCCACATCCCGGTCCAGGCCAGGGTCCAAAGGTCGAGCAGCAACAGCCCAGCCCCCACCACGAAGGTCATCGCGAGTTCACCGAGATCACTCGCCCCCCGCTCCTGCCCCGCCCGCGCCACCACCAGCAACCCCCGCGCCGCCAACACCGTCGCCAGGGGCGAAAGCAGGATGCGCCGCAGTCCGTCCAGGTACCCGCGAAGGACCGTGTCCGGCGTCTGCGCCGTGCAAAGCACCAGCTCAAGAGCGCCCGATCGTCGGTTCTCGTGCAAATGCCGGCACGCGGAGGCCGCCAGACGCACCTTCAACCACCCCCCAGCCACGAAGAGCGTGGTCAACCCCACCACCGCCTGGAGCCAGTCCTCCTTCACCTCGAAATACCCCCACAGCCAAACCCCGGCCACCACCCCCAACCCCGCCCAGGTAAACCACCGCGCCCGCCGATCCCGCGTCACAATCCAGCCAAACGGCAACTCGTCCAAGAGCACTCCCCGATCCTCATCCGACCCTCCCCGCGCCTGCGCCCGGACCGGTTCCGCCACTCCCTCCGCAACGACGCCGGAAACCGGCGCCGTCCGGGAACGCCGGGTCCGCACCTCCGTCCGATCACGCCAGGAACGCGGAACAAGAACGCAGGCCAGCACCAGACAACCCCACGCGATGGCATGCTGCACCCCCAGGGCGACCCAAAACTTCTGGGCCGCCGCCGCAGGCATGAAATTCTGGCCGCTCCAGGAAAAGAGCATGAAGGGATTCGAATAAAGCAGCCAGGCCAGCGCCTCGGACTCACCGGCCCCGCGGGTCACCAGGTGCAGGGCGTCGATCAACACGTACTCAATGAAAATCCAGCGGCCCAGAGGGATGAGGCCGATCAGGAAAATCATGCCGAAGATCGCTCCACCCACAGCATGGCGGGGATCCCGGGCCAGCACACTCACGAGAACACCCACCGAAAGGGACAAAAACATGGTGTTGACCAACACCAACGCCGTGTTGCGCACCAAATCGCCACCAATCGACCCCATCAACAACGGCACCGCCAGAATCGGAATCAACGCCACCAGGCCACTCACCGCCCGCAGGGAACTCGCCATCACCTTGCCCACCACCACGTCGTACCCCCGAAGGCTGGTCAGAAATAGCAGCCCCAGGGTGCCCTCCCGCTTCTCCTCACTCACGCAATCCGACGTCGCCAGCGCCCCGGCAAACAAGGCGTACAAAAAGGCCAGCATCGACAGGATGGCAAACAGGATCTGGGCCTGCTGCATCGGGGTCTGTCGCAGGGTGCCCAGCAGAATGACCGCCGCGATGCCAATGGCCATCGCCGCGAATCCAAACCGGACCCAGTACGTGCCCCGCCGACGGGCCGCGACCCGCAATTCTCGCTCCGCAACTGGAAATAGTTTCACGGCAGTTGGCAGTCCCACTCACAGCCCCGGACACGTTCATCGTCCAACGAACAACCGCCGGGACAGGTCACGATGTAGTAGGAACAGGAATCCAAGCGCAAGCAGACCTTCCAACATCGCCAACATCACCCCCCCAAAACCAAGACCAAACTCAACACCCCGGGAATTGGCCGTCGACACGGCGAATCCGGACAGCATCCTCCAGCGCACGAACCCCTCCCGCCCGATCTCCACCAACCCCAACACCAGCAGCGTCGACACAAACGCCGCCAGGTGGGTCCTCAGGCGGAGCGAAAAATACAGGCCGGCCGCAACAATCAACCCGATCCGCGCTGCCACCGGGACCGGAACGGCGAGCATCAGATCGAACCACTCCACAAAACGAAACGGCGTTCGCCCGGCCAGGCTCGCGTAGAATCCCTGCACCAGAATCACCAGGATCGCCGCCGGCGCCGCATGCAACACCAGCGCCCACGCCTTGCCCCGAATCACGCGCATCTCCCCCCTCGGGGCGGTCAACAGAAGTTCCAGGACGCCCGTCCGTCGTTCAGTCTGAAAACAGGACGAAGCCGCCAGGGCAAGCAGCACGGAAATCACGATCAGGGGCGGCCCATAAGGACTCGGAGGGGCCCACCTCGTCGCGAACAACACCCACTGCGACAACACCGGCACCGTCACCAGCAACATCAGCCAAACCCCCACCCGCAACCGCCAACTGCGAAACTCCGTCCACAACATCGGCTCGCGCTCCAGCGCCTTGCGCTGCGCCCAAACCAACCAGCGCGTCAGCCAGCGCGGACGTCCCACCCACTCCGAAATCCGCTCCCCCAGCCCCCCACCCCGGCCCTCCCGCTGATGGCGGACCACCGACGCCGCCGCGAACCGGAACACGCCCCAGGCCACCAACAAGGCGAACAACAACAGCCCGACCGCCGGCCAAAGATCCTTCGCCCGGCGCATGCCGGAACCACGCCCCGCCCAGAACCAGGAAGGATTCGAGACCAGGCTCGTGGCATTCCACCGGACCCACTCCAGCCGGTTGAGCACCGCCGTCCCCATCGCGGCAAAGGGATCCACCGACCCCGACAGGACCGAGCGGATGAGCGCCTCGACCAGGGCCCACCCCACCAGCCACGCCAAAGCCGCCCCGAGGGAAATACCAATCGCCCCAAAAACCACCGCCCGCGGCCCCTGCCACCACGTCGAAGCCAGCAGTCCCGCCGTCAGCGCCAGAACCAGGGCCCCGGTGTCGAGCAACACCGCACGCACCGCATCCAGCCAGGAGACCCCGCCCATCATGACCGGAATCATCAGCATCGGCAGGGCGCCCAGCAGCACCCCACCGGCACGCAGCGCGTGAGCCACCAGCTTGGCAAACACGACATCGCCCGCTCTCAAGGGAGTCAGGAAGAGCAACCCCAGCGTTCCCTCACGCCGCTCGCGACTGAGGGCATCCGCGCAGGACAACGGCGCCACACCCCAGACCGCCGCCAGGAGAAAGAGATTCATGGTGCTGAACACCACGTTGCCCCGATTCTCGAAGAACCGCGCCAGGGCCTCGACGAACCCGCCCGCTTCGCCCGGCGGCATCCGGCCGGTGAAACCCACGCCCATCACGAAGGCCGCCTGGCGCGCTGCACTGACCGCCACATACACGGTCACCAGCGCCACGAACAACACCCCCGCCATCCGCAGCCAATGCGTGGCCGGACGCCGGGATTGCTCCCGGAGTTCTCTCACCACCAGGGGACCCGCTCGCACGGCACCGACACCACCCCATCGCGTTCGCTGCGGCAAATCCAAATCCATCACCGGCGTCCGTCGTACCACATGCCGCAGGCTTCGCGACTGGTGGGCGTCGCCCGCGGACGCCACACAGCCCGGAGAAAGAACCGCAGGATCTCCCACTGGGAATACATGGTCACCCGGCGCGCGGAACTCTTGAGCGCGTGCTTCCGCAGGATCGCCACCTTCCGTCCCCGGCGCTTCGCCAACGCCTTCAACCGGCGGCTCAAATCCAGTTCCTCCCCCGCATAGAGCTGGAGGCTGAATCCACCGATCTCCCGGAACGCCGAGGTCTCCACCAGCACGAACGATCCCGCCATCCAACGCAGGGTCCGGCTCAGGGTGTTCCAACCGTTCAGAAACATCCGGGCAATCGGCCGCACTTCGCCATCCAGGGCCACGCACGCCCCCACGAAGATGACATCCCCCGCCGCCACCCGGTCCGCCGCCTCCGCCAGGAGTTCACGGGTGGGCAGGGAATCGGCATCCAGAAACAGCAGCCAGTCGCCCGTGGCCGCCGCGGCTCCGGAATTGCGGGCGCGCCCAATCTGGTTGATCGGCTCCGCCACCACCCGGGCCCCATGCTCACGCGCGATGGCTGCGGTGCGGTCGGTGGAATTGTTGTCGCAGACAATGGTTTCGGATTCCCACCCGCGCTCGGCGAACGCCCCGACGGCGTCGCGGAGCGCTTCAAGCATCCGTGGCAGCAGTTTCTCCTCGTTGAACGCAGGAACGACGACCGAGATCTTCATGGTTTTCAGGGGAACAATCCGCGGAGGAGTTTGCCTTTCCACACCCGCTCGATGCCCAGCGACAGAGCGGCCATGCGCATCGGGACCTTGCGTTCCTTCGCGAAACGCGTGGTCTGGACAAAGGCCCCCTCCAGCAACCGGTAAAGGCGGTCGGTCACTTCAGTCTCCCCCCAGAAGAAGCTCTGAAGGTCCTGGACCCACTCGAAGTAACTGACAATCACACCCCCCGCATTGCAGAGGATGTCCGGGATCACAAAAATTTCCGGGCGCCTGTTGAGAATCAAATCGGCCCCCGGCGTGGTCGGACCATTGGCGCCCTCGGCGAGAATCCGACACTGGATCCGCGCGACATTCGCCTCGGTGATCTGGCGTTCCATGGCCGCCGGAACCAGAACATCACACGGCTGGATCAGCAGGTCCTCGTTCGACACCGGATCGCCGCCGTCGAAGCCGACCACGGTGTGCTCGCGGTCGAAGTGCTGCTCGAGCTTCTCGAAGTCGAGTCCGCGCGGGTTGTAAACACCGCCATTCACATCGCTGACGCCCACGATGCGGGTGCCATGGCGGGCCAGGCATTGGGCGGTGACGCGGCCGACGTTGCCGAAGCCCTGGATGGTCGCCGTCATGTTCCGGGCCTCCAGGCCGAGGGTGTCCATGGCCCGGTTGGCCAGGAAAGCCACGCCGCGACCCGTGGCTTCGCGACGTCCCACGGAACCGCCGAGCAAGACCGGCTTGCCCGTAACCACGCCGGGCACCGAATGGCCCACGTGATTCGAGTAGGTGTCCATCATCCAGGCCATGACCTGTTCCCCCGTGCCGAGGTCCGGCGCCGGAATGTCGATCTGGGGTCCGATGAAGGGGATGATCTCCTGGGTGTACCGGCGGGTGATGCGTTCGAGCTCTTTCAGCGACAGTTTGCGGGGATCACAGGCCACCCCGCCCTTGGCCCCGCCGTACGGAAGACCGGCCAGCGCACACTTCCAGCTCATCCACATGGCCAGCGCCGCCACCTCGCCCAACGCGACGTCGGGGTGATACCGCACCCCGCCCTTCGTCGGTCCCAAGGTGAGGTGGTGCTGGACCCGGTAGCCGAAAAAGACCTCCGTCGAGCCGTCATCCCGGTGGATCGGCACCGCCACGGTCACCGCGCGCTTCGGCAGTTTGACGCGGTCGCGGTGGCCGGACGGGATTTCGAGAAAGTCCGCGGCCAGTTCAAACTGTTCGCAGGCCATCCGAAAAGTGGGGTGATCGTACGGATGCACGGCCGCAAGCTAGTGCCGAAATCCCCACCGCGCCACGATTGTGCCGCAATCCTTCCCCCCCTCGACATCGGCGCAGGATTGCGATTTCACTGGGTACGGATGCCGAGACGATTCGTTGCCCACCTGCTGATGGCCCTCGTTCTTGCTGCCCCCCCCCCCCGCCCGGCCCCCCCCCCCCCCCCCCCCCCCCCCCCCCCCCCCCCAGCACACC
>CAYZAE010000048.1:31160-39223 GCA_964476125.1 uncultured Verrucomicrobiota bacterium
CGAACCCCCCGGCCCCTCCAGCCGCCGGACCGGCATCGTTCTCACCGAAATCCAGGCCCAACCCGCTCCCCGCACCGACGGACGCCAGACCGCCTTCGTCGAACTCTACAACTCCAACCCGTTCTTCGAGGACCTGGGCGGCTGGCAGCTGAGCGGCAGCTTCGACTTCACCTTTCCCTCCAACACCGTTCTCGAAGGCAACGCCCGTCTCGTGGTGGCCGCCGCCCCGGCCGACCTGCAAGCACTCCACGGATCCCTCCGCGTCCTGGGCGGATTCCGTGCCCCGTCCGTAAACAACGAAGGCACCGTGCGCCTTCGCAAGCGCTCCGGTGCCCTCGTTCTCGAAGTGCGCTACGCCGATCGCGATCCCTGGCCCGCCGCCGCCTTCGGCACCGGCCACTCCCTCGTCCTCGCCCGACCCAGCCTCGGCGAAGGCGATCCGCACGCGTGGTCGGCCAGCGCCCGGATCGGCGGATCTCCGGGCGAACCGGAGCCAATCCCTGCCAACGCGTTCGCGGCAGTTCAACTCAACGAACTTCACCCGCACCCGAGGCCCGGCGACCGCGCGTTCGTCGAGCTGTTCAACCGGGGCCTCACCGCCCTCGACCTTTCCAACCTCCAACTGAAGGAGGTCCAGAGCGGCACTTCCATTCGTCTTCCCCCAGGCACCACGGTGGCGCCCCGCGGATTCACGGTGATCGAGAATCTCCCTGCCTCGCTCGCCTCCGGTACCGGCCGTCTCGCACTCCTCGAACCCGACGGCGCAGCCGTGATCGACGCGGTGCGGCTCCGAGCCCGGGACACCGGAACCGCGCTCGGCAGGGACCCCGCGGACCCACGCTCCTGGCGCCGGTTGAACCGCCCGACCCCGGGCACCTCCAACGCACCCCAGGCCGCCGCACCCGTGGTGATCCATGAAATCCACTACCACCCGCCCAGCGAACGCGACGACGACGAATTCCTCGAACTGCACAATCCAGGGAACACTGCGGTTTCCCTGTCGGGCTGGCGGTTCGTGGATGGCGTGGACTTTACGTTTCCTCAAGACGCGGCGCTGGCCGCCGGGGACTACGCCGTGGTGGTGCCGGATCGCGCGCGGTTCCTCGAACTTCACCCCAACATTCCCGCCCACCGCATCCATGGACCCTACCGCGGCAATCTCTCGGATGCTGGCGAACGTCTGGCCCTGGCCCGACCGGCCGATCCGGAGCCCGCGGGAATTCCGGCTGACCTCGGTGCGGGTGCGGACCGCCCCATGATCGTGGTCGAAGAAGTGACCTACCGGGACGGCGGCCGGTGGGGACGCTGGTCGGACGGCGGGGGCAGCAGCCTGGAGTTGGTGACGCTTCGCGAGGATCCCCGGGATGCGGCGTCCTGGGCCGACAGCGATGAATCGATGCGGGCTTCGTGGACAACCCTGGAATCGTCCGGCGTGCTCGGTCTGGCCCACTCCGGGGTGCCCCAGGCGAACCAATTGCAGGTCATGCTGCTCGGAGCCGGCGAGGCGCTGCTCGACGACGTGGAGGTGCTGGTTAACGGCGTCAATCGGATCGCCAATTCAACCTTTCGCAACGGAAGTGCGGGATGGTTCGCCCAAGGCACCCACCGCCCCAGCCGGCTGGAATCCAGCGAGGGTTTCGACGACGGCGCGAGCTTTCGCCTGATCGCCACGGACCGGGGCGATCACGTCGCCAACCGTGTCCGCAACGTCCTCACCTCCCCCATCGCCAACGGAACCACCGTCACGATCCGGGCCCGGGTGCGATGGCTCCGGGGGCATCCGGAGATTCTCCTTCGACTGAACAACGGCTCGCTCGAAGCGGCCGGACGACTGGACCTTCCTCGTTCCACCGGCACTCCGGCCGCTCCGAATTCCCGAACCCGCCCCAACCTCGGTCCGGCCATCACGGAAGTGCGGCACGATCCGCTGCTGCCCAGGGCCGGTCAGCCCGTGCGAGTGACCGCGCGGATCCGGGACATCGACGGACTGACCGACGCACAACTGCTCTATCGCCTGGATCCCCAGACCCAGCTGACCCGGGTACCCATGACCGACGACGGCTCGGGGGCCGATGAAATCGCCGGGGACGGACTGTTCACCGGCGAATTCCCGGGACGATCCACAGGCACACTCGTGGCCTACCGGATCACGGCCACCGACGGAGCGCCCTCAACGCTCGGCGGCCCCCTCACCGCCACCTATCCCGCCGACGCCCCCGATCGCGAGGCGCTCGTCCGCTTCGGCGAGCCCGCGACGCCGTCGGGTTTCGGCACCTACCGGATCTGGATGACACGCGCCGCCCACGACCGCTGGGCGGCCCGCGAAAAGATGAGCAACGAGGATCTGCCGGTGACCTTCGTCTCCGACACCGGCCGGATCATCCACGGCGCCGGAGCCCATTACAGCGGCAGTTCCTACACCGCCCCCACCTACACCACGCCCACGGGGAGCCTGTGCGGTTACAACCTCAGCCTGCCCGAGGACGAACCCTTCCTCGGCGCCACGCATCTGACCCTCGACTGGCCGATCCGCGACGACACCAACCAGCGGGAGCAGCTGATGTATTGGTTCCTCGAACAACTCGACCTGCCCAACATGCACCGGCGCTACGTGCACGTCGTGGTCAACGGCGTGCGTCGCGGCACGATCTACGACGACGTCGAACAGCCCGGCCGGGACACGGTCTCCGCGTGGTTCGGCGACGATGACCAGGGGTCCCTCTGGAAAACCGATTGCTGGAACGAGTTCGACAACTCCGGCAACCGGATCGATCCCTGCATTCTCAACACGCTCCAGCGGTTCCCTACCAGCGGCCCCCTCAAAACCGCGCGATATCGCTGGAACTGGCGGCCCAGGGCGGTGCGCGGATCCGCCAACGACTTCACCGACCTCTTCGGCCTCGTCAACGCCGCCAACGCCACCTCCAGCTACCTCACCACCGTCGAGTCAGTCGTCGATGTCGACCACTGGATGCGGACCTTCGCCATGAACGATCTCGCCTCGTTCTGGGATGCCTTCGGGAATCCAAACGCGAAAAACACCTTCCTCTACAAACCGGAACACGACCGCTGGAAGCTCATGAGCTGGGACTTCGACGTCGGGCTCGGAGTGTTCAACGACCCGCCCGAAGCACCGCTGTTCGAGGTCGGCGACCCGGCGATCCAGCGGATGTACCGGACACCAGCGTTCGTCCGGCGTTACTGGGCCGCTCTCCAGGAATCCCTCGACACCTTCTTCCGCGTGGGAACGGGAACCCGGATCGATCAACGGCTGGACGCCCGCTACGCGGCGTTCCGTTCGCACGGCGTGGCACTCGCCTCCCCCACAGGAATCAAATCCTGGATCACTCAGCGACGTTCGTTTCTCCAAAGGCAGCTCAACAGCGTCCGCGCCCCGTTCACCATCACCACCCAGTCCGGAATGGATTTCACCACCGACCAGGAATCCCTCGATCTCAAGGGCACGGCCCCGGTTGGCGTCCGATGGATCGCCCTCAACGGAACCGTGCGCGAACCGACCTGGACCACCGTCTCCAACTGGACGATTCAACTCACACTCCGTCCCGGCACCAATGTCCTGCAGGTCACCGGGCTGGATCGCAGGAATGCCCCGGTCCCGGGAGCTTCCGACACCCTCACGGTGGTTTATTCCGGATCCTCCTCCGCCCCGCCACTGCTTCGCTTGAACGAATGGATGGCCTCCAACCAGTCCACGATCGCCGACCCCGCGGACGGTGATTTCGAGGATTGGTTTGAGATTCTCAACGCCGGGGATCGCTCCGTGGACCTCACCGGTTTCACCCTCAGCGATGATCCGGCCGACCCCCAACGCTTCCTGATCCCCGCCGGCTTCGTCCTGCCTCCAGGGGGACTTCTCCTTGTCTGGGCCGATGGAGAACCCGGGCAGACCGGCCCGGGAACCGGACTCCACACGTCCTTCCGACTCGATCGCTCCGGATCAGCTCTCCTGCTCTCGGATCCCTGGCTGCGCGTCGTGGATGCCGTCCGGTTCGGGCCGCAAACGCCGGACGTGAGCGAAGGGCGATGGCCGGACGGTTCCCGGGAAAACCTCGCAGCACTCGTGCGACCAACTCCCGGCACATCCAATGCCGAGCCCACACCGCAACGCATCGAACTCTCCGTCCGCGGGGTGTCAGTGGCGGGCATTCCCAATGTCGAGATCTCCTGGCTCGCGATTCCCGGGCAACGCTACCGGCTCGAATTCCGGGAAGATTGGTCAGCGAACTTCCCGTGGCGGAGCACCCAACCCGACATCACCGCCCAGGAACCGCGGGTCACCTTTCGGGAGCCCGTCGCGACAGAAACCGGAGCCGCGCGATACTTCCGCGTCCGGAAAATCGAGCTTCGGTAGGGCGCGATCTCCGAGCGCGCCGCCCGGCAAGCCCCCCACCCCGTCACCCTCTCCCTAATCCCCGCGCGTCGCCCGGCGAGCGGGGGGCGAGGAGTGCCCATTCTTCAGAAGTCGCGGAGCGACTGAAGGAGAGTAGCCAGGGGCTTCAGCCCCTGGACCCGGTGCGAATTTCGGGTGCGTCGCGGAGCGACGCGTGAAAATGGCCGAACTCCAGGCGCCCGCGGAGCAGTCGCCCTACCTTCGTCGGACCCGAACCCAAACCGTCTTCAGGTAACCCGGTTCCTCGCGGCAGGTAGGAAAGTCCGGCGGCTGCGGGATGAACAACTCCGCAACCCCCTCGCACCCCCCGATTCCCAGCCCTTCATGCACCTGATCCAGGAACGCTCCAGGCTCGAGCCGGGCCGCGTTGGTGGATGCAAACAGCACCCCGCCGTCCTTCAGCAACCGGGCCGCCGCCGACACCAGATCGCCGTAGTCGTTCTCCGCCCGGAACACCCCGCTCTCCTTCGACTGCGAAAAAGTTGGCGGATCCAGCAACACCGCGTCGAACTGCCGCCCCTTCTTGCCCAGCCGTTTCATCCAATCGAAGGCATCGCCGAAAATGAAATCGTGCGCGGCCGGATCGAGTCCGTTCGCCTGGAAGTTGCGACGTCCCCAATCGAGATACTTCCGCGACAGATCGAGACTGGTCACCCGCGCCCCCGCCCCGGCGGCAGCCACGGAAAATCCGCAGGTGTAGGCGAACACGTTCAGAACCTCCGCCCCGGCCAGTCCGGTGTCCCCTTCGCACACGGGAAATCCCGGGCCCACCCAGTTCCGCAACAGTCTCCGGCGATTGTCCCGTTGATCCAGGAACAGTCCGCAGGAATAACCCTCCCCGAATCGGAGCAAAAACCGGACGCCATTCTCACGCACCGCGAACTCCTCCGGAGGCGCTTCGCCCCAGACATGCCGCGGCCCCACCGATTCCGGGGCGGCCCCGCGGACATGTCGTTCCAGGCGCCGCAGCGCCAGGCCTTTCGCCCCGGAGCCCGATGCCAGTTTCTCCAGCCATTCCGGGATCCCCCCGTCACTCCCCGCCTCGCCCGTGCTCGCGAGCAGGAAATCCCCCAGCCGTTCCACGTACCATCCGGGCCGACCATCGGCCGCTCCGTGCACCACCCGGAAGGCGTCGGTCAGCGCCGGATCCACCACCGCGGCACGCAACGCCAGTCCCGCTTCGCGCCCGAAATCCGCCGGGCTTTCCACCACCATCTCCTCGTTGGTCGCGGGATGGCGCAGCGCCAGCGAACAGGCATGCAGACAAAGCCGTCGGTGCGGCGTCCCCCCATAAAGGGCGTCCCCCAGAATCGGGAACCCCGAGTCGGCCGCGTGAATCCGGATCTGATGGGTCCGTCCCGTCCGCGGCTCCGCCCGCACCCGCCACCAACCCGACTCCCCCGCCTCCTCCAACACCGTGAAATGGGTCTCCGCCTCCAGGCCTTCGTCAGGATCATCCGCCATCCCCTCGCCCAAACTCTCGAACCGGCCGTACCCCTTCCGGATGCGGGAACGCACGGTCATCTCCCGCTCCGGCGGTTTGCGGTCGGTAAGCAGTTCGTAGACCTTCGAAACGCGGCGACGGGAGAACTGCTTGGTGAGCGACACGTTGCCCCGACGTGACTTCGAAAAGAGCAGGACGCCGGAGGTTTCCTTGTCGAGACGCTGGATGATCGCGAGTTCCGCCCAGCGGGGTTCGCGGCGACGCAGCCACTCGTAGATCCCCTCCCCGGCAAACGGACCCGCGGAATGCGTGTTGATCCCGGACGGTTTGCGCACCGCCAGGAGGTGATCGTCCTCGAGCAGGATCAGGTCTTCCACGTGCCCCGATGCTCCCCTAGCCCAGCCCCCAGGGCAATCGCGCGAAGCCCTCCACTCGGCCTGTTGTGTTCACCACAGCCCCATTGCTTTCACCACAGAGAGCCCAGGGAACCCAGAGGAACCGGGACTCGATCCGGGTGAAAAGAATCTCTCTGTGCTCTCTGTGTCCTCGGTGGTGCCCCCTCCCCCGCCTTTCCTCCGCGCCTCTGAGGTTGTGCTGCCGGGCGCTCATCCACCTCCGGCCGCGACCGCGAGCCCGCAACCACAAAGCCCGAGGCAACTGAATCGAGAAACCATTGAGCGGGCTGAAAACTGGTCATGCATCCGTCTCAATGTCTGTGCCGCCGCTACTTCCACGTCCATGAAGTCAGTTGGTAAGGATCCGGCTTACGCCAGGATTGCCACCACACGACGGTCTCCGCCGTCTTTTCCTTTCCATTCAACGTCACCCTCATCCTGAGCCGATAATTGACGCCAGCGACCACCTGTTGCTCGGCGCGCAGGATCTTCACCAGTTCCAGCTTCGGCAAGGCGGGCTGCTGCTTGTCCTGCATCGCTTTCTGCTGAGCCTTGATCGCGAAGGCCGCAGCGGCCACCACCTCCTTGTGGCTCACCGAAGCCTTCGTATACCCGCCAACCTGCGGGGATTGCGCCAGGCCTGCCGTCGGACTGGCCGCAGTCAAAAGAAGAAAGGCTGCGACGCACGTCGCAATTTTCATTGGTTTCATCCTCATTTGTTTAGGGGAATTCGGTAATGCGAAGGAGTGGCTTAAGGGATTTCTCTGAGCTTCAGAGAATCACTTACTCCGCAAACAAACAGAGCAACACATGAGAACCTTAGCAGAAATAGCGATACCGGACTCCAACATGTCAACTTTGGGTACCGAACTACTCGCGTGAATCCGCACGACCAGCGCGATCCACCGTCGGCGACAACCGCAACCCCGGAGCCACGAGGCCCCAGGCGGTTGGATCGACGCAACGGTTAAGCTACAATGCGGTAAGCCTTACCTGCACTCTGCCCCGCGGCCCGCATCAATGCCGACGCGATAAAATCCGTCTTCGAAAGTGAGTACTTTTCTTGTGATTCCATGGTGAGTCCGTCGTGGAATCTGGCGAGGCTACGTTTTAGGGCAGCGTACTCATCTGCCGCAGCAGGGTTGCAACGCAGGTAGTCACGAAAAGCAAGATGATCGCGCTCTTGCGTGGACCCAGTAGCGCAAAGATGCACGTGATGACTGCTGGGCCACGCCGCTGGACGTTTGAAGAACGGGTAAACGAGGTCAAAGGTGCCAATCGGAAAGTGCGTATATCCCAGGCCAGAAAGCCAAGCGTGATAGAGATCACATGCCGCCAGCGAAGCAACCGAAACTTGAATGTCAATAACGGGCTTCGCTGCCAAGCCAGGTACAGAGGTGGACCCAACATGCTCCACCCGAATCGCATGATGGCCGAACGCAAGGCGAATACGGTCAGCCTCTGCCTGAAATTGGACAGGCCATGTGTGGTCGTATGCTGCTATGACTATCACAATGTGGGACGAGCAAGAACAATGGTTCGGAAGCCCAACTATCAGCATGATCCACCGCCGGCGACAACCGCAACCTCGGATGCCCGAGGCCGAGGCGGTTGGATCAACGCAACGGTTCGGGAAGAGTCACTTCCTCATGCCAGTCCTCTGTAAACGCCAAAACCCTGACCAGGATCACGAACGACTGAAGTCTCCGGCCGGGAAGAAATCATTCGGACAGGATGAACAGGATCGACAGGATGCTGAGGAAGAGACTGGATCCGGACCATCCTGTGAATCCTGTCCATCCTGTCCAAAATC
>CAYZAE010000049.1:0-39204 GCA_964476125.1 uncultured Verrucomicrobiota bacterium
CTCGACGACTACTTCCGGGCGGAGATGAAGCGCTGCCAGAAGGGCTGGCGGAACGTCATCAGCAACGCGGTGAAGCGCGGCATCCCGGTGCCCGCGTTCTCCACGGCTCTGGCCTTCTTCGACGGCTACCGCAGCGCCCGCCTGCCCGCGAACCTGCTCCAGGCCCAGCGCGATTACTTCGGCGCCCACACCTACGAGCGCATCGACAAACCGCGCGGCGAGTTTTTCCACACCAACTGGACCGGCACCGGCGGCCGGGTCTCGAGTTCGACCTACTCGGTCTGAACCAACGTCCGCGGGGTTGCCGCGCCGCGTCCGCCGATCGACGTGACGCCTCCGCCTCCATTCCTGGTCGAGTTCGAGCGCGCTTCGACGACATCCGCGCTTCTGCCGGAGCGCTGCGCCTGTCTGGTGGCGGTGTCGGGCGGACTGGATTCCCGCGTCCTGCTGGGGGCCTTGGCGTCCGTGGCGCCAAGGCACGGCTGGCGGTTGGTGGTGGCGCACTTCAATCATCGCCTTCGCGGGGTCGACGCTGACGCCGACGAACGGTTCGTCGCCGATCTCGCCGCACGCCACGGCCTGCCGTTCGCCCTCGGCAGTGCGGACGTTGCCGCCGGGCGGGAACCGGGGGAATCGCCGGAATCCGCCGCGCGCCGGTTTCGTCACGCGTTTCTCGCCCGGGCCGCGCTGGAGCATGGGTGTGACCGGATCGCACTGGGGCATCACGAGGACGATCAGGTGGAACTCTTTCTCCTGCGCCTGTTGCGTGGCGCTGGCGGGGAAGGGCTTTCGGGGATGGCGGAGCGCGAAGTGTCGCCGGCCGATTCTGGAGTGTCGCTGGTCCGGCCGTTGCTGGGGTTTTCCCGGGCGCGACTGGAGGAGGTGGCTGTGGCGTGCGGTTGGGAATGGCGGGTGGACGCGAGCAACCGGGACCCCGCGGTTCCCCGGAACCGGATCCGGCACGAGCTCGTTCCCTTGCTGCGTGCGCAGTATCAGCCCGCGCTCGAGCGGGTGCTTCTGCGCGAGCAGACCCTGTTGCGCGACCAGGCGTTGGTGATCGGGGAATTGGCGGACACCTGGCTGCGGGGCGAGGCCGAGCGCGGCTTCGGGGAACTGTCGACGGCGATCCAGCGGGAGGTCATTCGCCAGCAGTTGATCGCGCAAAGGCTGGAGCCTGGATTCGAGCTCATCGAAACCCTCCGCACCCGGCCGCTCCATCCGATCCAGGTGGATCCCGCGCGTCGGGTGATTTGCGATGCCTCGGGTCGGGTGGCCATCACCGGGAACGGTGCGGTCGACCAGGAATTCTCCCCGGCCGAGGCGGCTCTTGTCTTCGAAGGAACCTCGGGTGCGCGGGTGTTCGCTGGCGTGCGGTTCGACTGGGAGTTGCGCGAGAACGACAGCGCTTTCGGGGCAGGCTTGGAAGAGCAGGGAACGGGAATGGGCCGGGAGATCATGGATGCGGCGTCGGTGGGGACCGCGGTGCGATTGCGGCACTGGCGTGCGGGCGACCGCTTCCGTCCGATCGGCCTGAAGGGAAGCGCAAAGCTCCAGGACCTTTTCACCAACCAGCGGGTGCCGGCGTGGGAGCGACGTCGTCGCGTGGTGATGGAATCCGCGGAGGGCGAGATTCTTTGGGTGGAGGGGTTAAGGCTGGGGGAAAGGGTTCGTGTCACGCCCGCAACGTGCCGCCGGCTGGTCTGGCGCTGGTGTCGTTCGGAGCACAACGGCCTTGCGGTGGGGCCGGACCTGCCTAACCTGCCCGTCCGTTTCGGAAATCCATGCCCATGAAGCATCCCATCGCGCAACGAGCCGCATCCCTTTCACCGTCTCTGACCCTCGCCATCGACGCCAAGGCCAAGGCCATGAAGGCCGCCGGCGAGGATGTGGTGGGGTTCGGGGCGGGCGAGCCTGACTTCGACACGCCGGACCACATCAAGAAAGCCGCGGCGGACGCGCTGGCGGCGGGATTCACGAAGTACACGCCCTCGAGCGGCATTCCGGAGCTGCGCCAGGCGATCGCCGACAAGTTCAAGCGGGAGAACGGGCTCGATTACAAGCCGAGCCAGATCATCGTCTCCTGTGGCGGCAAGCACTCCTGCTACAACGTCATCCTGGCCACCTGCCAGGAGGGGGACGAAGTGCTGATCCCGTCGCCGTACTGGCTCAGCTACCCGGAGATGGTGAAGCTGGCCGGGGCGAAGCCGGTGATCCTGGAGACCACGGACCTCACCGAGTTCAAGGTCACGCCGGCCCAGTTGAAGGCGGCCATCACGCCGCGGACGCGGTTGTTCGTGCTCAATTCGCCGAGCAACCCGACGGGCAGCGTGTACACCCCGGACGAGATCAAGGCGCTGGGGGATCTGTGCATCGAGCATGGGATCCTGATCATGAGCGACGAGATCTATGAGCACCTGCTCTATGACGGAGCGGTGCACAAGTCGGTGGCGAGCTTCGGTCCGGTGTACCAGGATCACACCATCATCGTGCATGGCTTTGCGAAGGCCTGGAGCATGACCGGTTGGCGGCTGGGCTTCCTGGCGGCCCCCGAGCCGATCGCGAAGGCGATCGACGCCGTCCAGAGTCACAGCACCAGCAACCCGACCAGCTTTGCTCAGAAGGGGGCGGTGGCGGCCTTGACGGGGTCGCAGGAACACCTGCCCAAGTGGCTGGCGGAATACGCCAAGCGCCGGACCTACGCCTGGCAGCGGTTGAACGCCATGCCGGGCATCAGTTGCGTGAACAGCAAGGGCGCCTTTTACCTGTTCCCGAACATCAGCAAGACCGGTTTGCGCAGCGCGGATTTCTGCTCGCGCCTGCTGGAAAGCGAGAAGGTGGCGGCGGTCCCCGGGATTGCGTTCGGGGCGGACGACTACCTCCGGATCAGCTACGCCACCAGCCTGGCCAACATCGAGAAGGGGTTGGATCGGATGGAGCGATTCGTGAAGGGCTTGGCGGGGAAGTGATTAACCAGGCGATGGAGGGGAAGGGACCCGGTGCCTGGGACCGGCGACGGGTCCCGCCCGGGGTGGGCCGGGGGCCGAGGGGACCCTGGCCGGCTGGCCATGGATTGCTCCTCGACTCGCAAAAATCACCCATTGCCTGAGCAGAAGGCTTGCCGTTAAAGTCCCTTTCTCGCCGCGCTGAGCCGCGATGGCGGGGCATTCCAATACCTACCGATGATCGAATTTGTTTACTGGGCCGCTGTTGCGGTGATCCCTGCTGTTGTCTTTGCGTCCTTCTTCGAATGGACGCTCCATCGTTTCATCATGCACCGGCCGCTTGGGCCGATCACGTATCCCTTCAAGACGCATGCGATGATTCATCATCAGATCTTCCGGGCTGATGAGAGCTACCACCTGCTCAACGAGAAGGACAAGCACACGATCCCGATGGCCTGGTGGAATGGGCCGGTGCTGGTTTCCCTGTGCTGCGCTCCCTTCGTGGTCTGGGCCTGGGCGGCCTCCAACTGGGCGATCCTCGCGGGCGCCGGGTTCACCTTCGCCGCCTACTACGGCACTTACGAATACCTGCACTGGTGCATGCACCTCCCCCGCAAGCGGGCGCTTGAGCGGTCCGGTGTGTTTTTCCGCCTGAACGGCCACCACATCCTGCACCACCGTTACATGCACAAGAACTTCAACGTGGTGCTCCCCCTGGCTGACTTCTGCCTCGGCACGCTGCTGGTTCGCTCCAAGATCCGCTTTCCCCAGGTCGTCGGTCCGTCCGTTCCCGACCTTCAGCCGCTGGAGGAACCGCAGCCGTTCCTCCGCCGCTTCGCCCGCTTCCTCTGGACCTGCGTGACCGGCGTGAAGGGCCAATAACCCGTCGTCGTCGTCGTCTCCGTCTTAATCTTAATCTTAATCTTAATCGTAATCGTAATCTCAATCCCCCCGCCACCGACGCGTCCCAACGCCCGGTGGCGGTTTGCTTTTCAGGGGGACGATTTCTCAGGGGGCCATTTTGTTGGCCCCCTCCTCCCAGGTACTGCGACGGAAATTTCCACGGCCGACGGTACTCGGGCCGGGCCCACCGCCGCGCCTCCGGATCATCGAGGATCTTCTCCGTCAGGGGATCGAAGCGAATGCTTCGACCCAGGCGCTGGGACAGGTTCTCCGGCGTCAGGGCCGGAGCGGGGTGCTGGCGCCGAGGCCGGGGCCGAGCACGACAGCGTTGAGGAAGACCCGTGCGGTTCCCCGGGCTCCGGCGCGGAAGGTGGGGGAGGAGGCGAAGAGGATGATCTGCCCACGCCCCAGGCTTTCGCGGGTGACCCAGGCGGAGTGCGCGAAGCGATGGGTGGCCTCGGGCCAGACCAGTCCGCTCATGCGCAGTTGCAGGCGCGCTTCCGGCGGCAACGCCGCCCATCCCACCCGCAGGGCCTTGGGCGCGGGAGCCTGCACCCGATCGGTCTGATTGGTCTGATCCGACCGATCAGACCGATCCGACCGATCCGTCCGATCGGACGGATCAGACCGATCCGCCAGCGCCTTGCTGAGCAACCCGAAGCGGATGGGGGCCTCCGCGCCCTCGCCCGCCATGAGGATCGGGATGCGGCCGGCCAGGACCGGGAGCGGTTCGGGACAACCGGCCGTGAGCCAGTGATTGGTGTCCACACGGGTGGCGAAGAAGGAGCCTTCCGGCATGAACAGCGACTGCCAGGCGTCGCGTTTCTTCAGTTCCTTTTCGTCGGCGGGCGTGCCTTCCGCGAGCTGCCACGGGTATTCGAGTCGGAGCGGCGGGGCGCTGGTCCAGAGGTTGGTCGGGTCGGGTACGGCTCCGAAGCGGCCCTGCCATTCGCGAAGGATGGCCATTTCGAAGTCGGGCAGGCGGTTGAGTACGTCAGGCAGCGCGCGCACGCGGCTGAACTCGGCTTTCTCCGACAGGAACGGCGTGGTGGAGGAGCCGATGGCGATCAGGGTGCCTCCGGACTGGACCCATTCCTTGAGCGGCCCGACCAGTTCCGCGGTTTCGGACGGCGACCGCTCGGGGAGGATCACCACGTTGTACCGCGCGAAGTCGGCGCCACGACGGCCGTCGAGTTGGGAATGCCGGATGCCAAGGCGGCGATCGAGGGTGAACCAGACGGAGCCGTAATCGGTGAAGCTGGACCCGTCCCGTCCCAGGGTGGCGATGCGCGGGGGTTCGAGTCGGAGAAAATGTCCGCCGCCCAGGTCGGGGAGTTCACCGGCACCGAGACCCGAAGTGATGGCATGCAGGTCCAACTCGAGTTCACCCGCCGTCCGGGTGAGCAGCGGCGGCAGGTCGCCGGTGAAAGTGCGGTTGTCCAGGCGGGTGATGAGAATGGAGCCCCGGGCGAAGGTGCGGTGGTCGAGGACGAAGGACGCATCGGCCGCGCGAACCTGGACCCCCTGTTCGAGAAGGCGCGCGGCGGCGGCGAGGGAGCGGTCATCGGCGCCGTCGAAGATCCACGCCACGGGAGGTTGGGTGTGGACGAGGGCTGGGGCTGTCGGGGTTGGCGGTGTGCTGGGAGTGTAGGGAGCGGTATTGGTGGGGAGGTCGGTGGGCAGGGTGTAGGCGGGCAGGCCGTAGGCCATGGTCAGGTTCCAGGCCGTGATGTCGTAGATCCGGCTGGAACCGCGTCGGAGCAATTCCCGCCGTTCCTCTTCGACCGCCCGGTCGGGCATGCGGGGATCGAATTCGAGAAAGGCGGCGAGCAGGTGGGCGAGTGGTTGGCGGTTCGGGATCAACAGAGTTCCCGCCGGCAGCGCGAGGTCGGGCTGCGCGGTGCCGAGCTGGTCCACGGCGCCGGTCACGTTGAATGCCGTGCGGTTGGTGTGCAGTTCGAATCCCTGGAGCCGCAAAAGATCCGCGAACTCGCGCCAGCGGGATTGGTTGGCGGAGGGAGGCACCGCGAAGGTGCGCTGCGCGAACCGGCCGGCGGGATCGACCGCCTCCCGTCGCGTGGCATGAAAACCCGCGAGCAACTTGCGCACATGCGTCGAGGCGGTGGTGAGATTGGCCACCGCGCCCACGACGTGGTGCAGCACGGATTCGCGGTAGCTCAGGATGCGGCCTTCGGGCCGGCGGACACCATCGGCCGCAATGCGCGCCTGTTCGTACAGAATCCCGATCGCGCCCCGGTAACAGGCCCAGCCGTCGGCGTAGCCGGGATACCAGTCCTCGTTCCATTCGCCCGAGTAATAAACCAGGCCCCGTCGATCGAAGGCGGCAGCCTGATCGGCGGCGAACAGTTCGGCCCAGATGCGGCGGTGGAGCGGGATGTTCGGGTTGATGGGTTCGCGAGGCGGCGAAAAGAGGTGGGTATCCTGGGCGCCCATGCCGTGGGCATCCACGAACACCACCGGGTTCCAGGCCGACACGGCGCGGATGCGGCCCCGGGTTTCGGGATGCTCGGCGAAGAGCAGATCGCGGTTGAGGTCGAAGAGGTAGTGGTTGCCCCGGCCCCAGGGCCAGTAGCCGGAGTGCAGCAGCGACTGCTCATCCACGTTGGGCGTCTGGCCGCGGTGTTCCGCGATCATCTTGAGAAAGCGATCGCGTCCATCGGGATTCATCAGCGGATCGATCACCACGATCAACCGCTCGAAAAGCGAGGCGACGGCAGGATCCTCCGCGGCGAGCAGATGGTGGGCGAGCACCAGCGCGGCATCCGAACCCTCGGTTTCGTCGCCGTGAATGGTGTGCCCCAGCCAGACCACCCCGGGCAACCGTTCGATCAGCGCTGCGGCTTCGGATTCGGGGAGGGTCCGGGGATCGGCCAGTCGGGCGAGATCGGACTGGATGGCGTCGAGGCGGGCGAGGTTGGCGGGGGAGGCGAGGACGAGATAGTGCAGCGGCCGGTTTTCGTGGGAACGGGCGTATTCGACGAGTCGCGTGCGGTCGGGGGCGGCGTTGGTCCAGGCGTGGAGACAGCGTTCGATCTCGGCGGCGGTGGCGGCCCGTTCCGCGGCGGGAAAACCCAGCAGCACGTCGGGCGTGGGGATGGCGGGACGGTAGGAGGTCCCGGGAAAGAAGCTGTTGGTGTAGCGGAGTCCGGGGAGGTCGGTGGGCGGGAGCGGGCTGGGATCCGCCGCGCGACTGGAGACTGCCCAGGCGACGAGGATCAGAAGGAAGGTGGACAACGTCTGCAGCAGAGCGCGCAAGGCGCGGAGGGAGGGGCTCATGGCGGATGGGCGGGTCGGATGCCGTGGGGTTTCAAGCAAGGCGCGGAGAGGAAGGCAAGCCCGGTGACGGGGGGAATCTGCTTCCGGCGGGTTTCGGGCTTGAATTCGTTTTCCTCGGTCGCCACCGTGCCTTCAACGATTCTTACCTATGGCAGACATTGCAAATAAGTACGCCGAGAACACGGGCGGGAAGTTCTACGTCGACAATCAGTGCATCGACTGCGACCTCTGCCGTGAGACCGCGCCGAACAACTTCAAGCGCAACGACGACGGAGGTTACTCCTTCGTCTACAAGCAGGCGGAGAACGCCGAGGAAGAAGCCCAGTGCAAGGAAGCCAAGGAAGGCTGCCCCGTCGAAGCGATCGGTGACGACGGCGCCTAGTCCGCCGCTCCTCTCCGATTCATCCGTTTTCCGGGCGCTCCATCGCCCGGTCATCGAGAAGCCCACGGCTCATCCCGTGGGCTTTTTGCTGTCCGCGATAAGAGGCCCCCAGGCAGTCCCCCAGCGCGGGAGGCGGTCCCGCTTCGAGCCTCCGCTCAACTCAGCCCCAGGAGCCGGCGTCGAAGCATCTCCAGCGCCTGCTGCGAGGCCACGTACTTGAAGGTCTCGCGGTCGAAGGGGTTCAACTGTCGGCGCACCAGGGTCGGGGCATCCGCCGAGGCCAGCGCGAGGAAGACGGTGCCGACAGGTTTGTCCGGGGTTCCGCCCGAAGGCCCGGCGATGCCGGTCAGGGCCAGGGCATGGGTGGCCTTGGAAGTGGCGAGGGCGCCCTCGGCGAGTTCGCGGGCGCAGGCTTCGCTGACCGCCCCATGCTCGGCGAGGGTTTCGGGGCGCACTCCCAGGAGCCGTTGTTTCGCGAGGTTATCGTAGACCACCCAGCCGCCCCAGAGCACCGAGGAGGCGCCAGGGACGTTGGTCAGGCGGTGGGCCACGAAACCTCCGGTGCAGGATTCGGCGATGGCGAGCGTCGCGCCCCGGTTGCGCGCGAGCTCAAGGACGACCGCTTCAAGCAGGTCGTCGCCGCTTCCGTAGAGGTGGTTCCCGAGAGTTTCGCGAACCATCGCTTCCGCCTCCCGGACCACGGCCGCCCCTTCCGTGCCCAGGGCGGTGAGGCGGACGTCCACCTCTCCCGTGCGGGCGCAGTACCCGATTTCGAGACCGCGCGCGAAGAAGGCGGGCAGTTGCGGAGCGAGCCGTTCCTCCACCATCGATTCGCCGATGCCGCAGGTCCGGAGCGTCAGGCAATGAAACGCCCCGGCATTGGGTTGGAACGGGCGGATCAGGGGAACGACCTGGTGATCGAACATCGGCCGGAGTTCGCGCGGTGGTCCGGGAAGCAGGATGAGCAGGGACTTTGCTTCGCGGAACCGGCCCGCCGGGACCTCGATGGCCAGGCCGGGTGCCGTGCCATGGGCGTTCTGGAGGACCGTGGAACCTTCCGGAACCAGGGCCTGCACCTGGACCTTCGAGGGCATGGCGCGGCCCCGGGCGGCGAAAAAGCGGCGGATGTTCTCAAGCGCCTCCGCGTCCTCGACCAGCCGGAGTCCGAGCAGGTTGGCGAGCAGATCGCGGGTGATGTCATCCGAGGTCGGCCCCAATCCTCCCGTGGTAATCACCAGATCGGCGCGGGTGAGCGCCTCGGCAACGCTGTCGAGGATCGCGGGGCCGGTGTCGGGGACGGCGACCTGGCGGGCGACCGGGAGACCGAGGTCCGCCAGACGACGGCACAGCCACTGTTGATGGGTGTTGAGAACCCGGCCGAGCATCAGCTCGGAACCGGTGTTGATGAGTTCCACCTGCACGCGCGCTGAGAGTAGTCGGGATCCCGGCAGGGTCCATCAAACTGCGGATGCGCCCGTCCGCGTCAGGGTGCGGTGGTTCCGAGGAGCGACGGGGGAATTCCGGCGGGCGGCGTTCCGAGGGCGGGGCGGTGGAACGGTTCCCCGAAGGCGGTGAAGCCGGGCACGAATCCGCCGTGGCTGAGGAAGAAGCGACCGTTCTCCACTCCCATGAAGCGATCCAGCCGATCCGCTTTCCCGGTCGGGTCGTGGCTGAAGGTCGCGGTCACCAGTTCGATCCAGGCTCCGGTGTCCGTCTGGATCCATTGATTGCCATAGAGCGCCTTGCGAACGAGGTGCCCGTTGCTGCCCCAGAAATTCTCGCTGAAGCTGTGCGGACGCTTGAGCCAGCCGCCTTCCTTGGGCGCCTTCCAGGAGGAGATGAGCATCCATTGGCCCAGATCAGGCCGGAAGTAGTGGCCGGAAAAGATCGTGAAGGTGCCGTCCACGGGCCGGGCCGTGACCAGGAAGCGCTGGGTTTCCCCTGTCTTCCAATTGAACTTGAGATGGCTGTGGCCGCCCGTGCCTTCGTTGCCGAAATCGCCGCTGTAAACCCCCTCACCCTTGCCCATCAGCCGGACGCGGTTTTCATCGGAGACCTTCTTGCGGTCGACCGCTTCGCCGCCGCTATCCCAGACGCTGAAGATGATCCGGCGTTCGGTCGGGCTGTTGACCTGCATGCCGAAATAGCCGCGATGCCAGCCGCAGGCCATGTAGAAGGTGGCGGTCGGATCCTCGACCGCCGTGACCTCGCAGTAGAACGCCGCCACGTTGGTGCCTTGGGGAACCGGGTACGAAAGATGCACGGAAGCCGCGTTCCGGCGTTCCTTGAGATTGAAATGCGCCCCTTCCACCGCCGGTCCGTCGAGCGTCAGCGACTCCAGATCACCGCACGCGCCTTCGGCGGGATTCAGGCATTCCAGGGCGAAGCGCTGGTAGCCGGTGGCGTCGAGGCGGAACTCCCCGAAATCCGCCACCAGCGGCGTTTCCGGGGAGGTTCCCTTGACGGTGACTTCCCGGGACTGACCTGCCACGCCGAGCTTGAGGCGGGATTCCGCCCCGGCGGGGAGGCGGAGCGTGACCCGGGCCTGGAGGGTTCCCGCATTTTTGAACTGACCATACCAGTTCACCGAGAGGGCCGGGTTCTTCCAACGCGTGACGCCGCCGCGTTCCGAGATCCGCGCTCCTTCCGCATCCGGCAGGGTGTAGGCGGTGAAGGCCGGAATACGAAGTTCCGCAGCCAGGGAACCGAAGGGCAGGGCGAGGGCGGCAAGAAGGACTAGGGCAGGGCGCGGCAGCATGGTCGGCAGGGTTCGAGGTTCATCCGCACCCGGTGCGGTCCGACCACGTTAACCGGGCCTTCCGGAATGGCGCGAGGCGCGAGTGGCGGTCCCGATGCCCGCGTCGCGGACCGTCGGGACTCGGGGTGGCACCACGAAGCGCACGAAGGGCACGAAGGAAATTCGGGGTAGGAAAATTCCGGGAGGCGCTCCAGGCGCATCGGTTCAGGCTGCTTCCTGATCGGCCTTCCTGCGTGGCCTTCGCGCCCTTCGTGGTTCCTTCTCCGGGGATTTGGGGGGAGTCGCGGGGGTGGTTCCCTCACGCAGGACTCGGAAAACCAGAAACAACTCCTCCCCCACCCGACGCACCCGCTCCAGGTGAAACCGGGTCGCCTCGGAAAGTCGGGTCACCCCCGCGCCATCGGCGACAGTCGGCGCACTCCGACCACCGATCAGGCACGGGCACAGGGTGAGATGGAGTTCGTCCACAAGACCGGCCCGGAACAGAGCATCGTTCAATTCGGCGCCGCCCTCACCCACCAACCGCCTTATCCCACGCTCCCGATGCAACCATTGCAGCGCGGCACCGAGATCGAGTTCGCGACGTCCAAACACCGCGATCTCCGCCCCGCGATCGCGCAGAGTTTGAACGGCTTTTCGCGGCGCACTTTCGGTGACCAGCACCACCGGGGGAGGGGAGCTGCCATCGAAAAGCTCCGCCGCGGGATTCAGTCCAGCCCGCCCCGAAGCAATCACGCGCAAGGGTTGCGGGGCCAGGCCCTGACGAACCCGCCGACGCACGAACCGGGCCTCCCCGGAATCCAGGGTGACTCCCGGCGTCCCCGCGGTGCGGGCACCGCACAGGATCGCGTCGGCCGTGGCCCGAAGCCGATACAGGTTGTCGTGATCCACCGGGCTGCCGAAGGAGGTCACCGACCGGTCGGTCGTGGCGATCTTGCCGTCGGCGGACATGGCCATGTTGACCAGGACGAAGGGGCGATCGTGGGGGGGCATCGTGGTTGTGGCCGTGGTGTGTGCGGGGGTGCGTGGGTGCGTGGGTGCGAGGGGGCGGGGCGGACGCCCGGACACCCGTCAGGCTGCCGGCACGGAGGGGTTGCCGGCGAGACGGCGTCGCTCAGAGCAGCAACATCGCGTCGCCATAGCTGAAGAATCGGAATTGTTCCGCCACCGCCTGGCGGTACGCCGACAGCACCAGGTCACGACCGGATTCGGACCCGGGGGCGGCGAAGGCGGAGACCAGCATGAGGAGCGTCGACCGTGGAAGGTGAAAATTGGTCAGCAGGCCGTCGGTGATCAGGAAATCGGCTGGCGGATGAAGAAACAGGCGGGTTCGTCCGGGGCCGGGTGCCAGGCGTCCGTCGTGCTGACGGGCGACGCTTTCGAGCGTGCGGAGGGAGGTGGTGCCGATGGCGATGACCCGGCCGCCGGCCTTTCGGGTGGCGTTGACCTTTTCGGCGGTGAGCACGGGCACCTCATAGCGTTCGCTATGCATGGAGTGGTCATCGGGCCGGTCGGTTTTCACCGGAGCGAAGGTTCCCACGCCCACATGGAGTGTTACTTCGCAGGTTTCGATTCCCCGGGCCCGGAGTTGGTCCAGGAGTCCGGCATCAAAGTGAAGTCCGGCGGTGGGCGCCGCTGCGGAGCCGGGTTCGCGGGCGTACACCGTCTGGTAACGCTCGGAATCCCCGGGTTCGGGACTGGGCCGTCGGATATAGGGGGGCAGGGGCATTTCGCCATGGCGGCAGGCGAAATCGATAACGTCCCCGCCCGCCAGGAACTCAATGCGGCAATGGCCGTCGGCATTCTTCTCGGCGACCACCCCTGGCAGAGCGGGTTCCGAGCCGGGGGAACGGGGGGTGAAATCGACGCGGGACCCGGGGCGGACCCGTTTGCCGGGGCGCAGGAGGGTCCACCAGCCGCCGGTTTCGGCGGGTTCGAGGAGGAGGATTTCAATCTTCCCCCCTCCGTCGAGCTTGTGACCCCGGAGGCGTGCCGGAATGACTCTCGAATTGTTGAGAACCAGCAGATCGCCGGGTCGAAGCAGGGAGGGAAGGTTGGGGATGGAAGTGAGTTGGGTTTGGCGGGAGGAGCGGTGGAGGACGAGCAGGCGGGAGGCAGATCGGGCTGGATTTGGATGTTGCGCGATGAGATTTTCGGGCAGTGAATAATCGAAGTCCGACGTGAGCACGGGCCTTCTGTAGCGATGAAGAAAGTCGAAAAAAAGCAGAAATCGCGGGGAGCGGAAAAGCGTTGAGGGTTTCGTGCTTATCCACAGGTTGTTCACAAAACAGGCGGCGATCGGGGAATAAGAGGTCTCCGGGTGCCGCTTTTCTCGGTTGATCTGGTGGGGGGAAGTGTGGCAAAGAGGGGGTGTGTGGGGGAGAACGGGGCGAGGGCCCAATCCCTGAAGCGAGATGCCGGCGCCGGAACCCATAAGCCAGAACGACGAAGCTGATTTCCTGTTTGTCTCGGAGTTCGAGAACCGGGTGGATGAGAAGCGGCGTCTGCAGATACCGAGCGATTGGCGGCGCGGTCGGGAAGGTATGCAGCTGTTGCTGTTGCCCATGCCCAAGCGCCTCTGGCGGCCGGCGTGCGTGATGGCGGTAACCCCGGAGCGATTTCGAAACATGGTGCGGGACCTGCGGCAAATGAAGGTGATGGACGACCGGGCGGATTCCCTCCGCCGGCTGCTGTCCACGCGCACGTCGTCGGTGGAAACCGACAGCGCCGGTCGCATCGTTCTGCCGGAAAACCTCGCGAAGTCGGTGGATGTGAAGGACCGCGCCGTGCTGGCGGGCATGCTGGACTGGTTCGAGATCTGGAATCCCGAACGCTACGCGCAACTGCAACCGGGCGACGAGGAGCGCGCGCCCGAAGCTTATCAGATGCTCTAGCACCCACCCCCGCCATGAGCCTGCGCAATCTTCTTCCCATCGGTCGGGCCTTCATTCCCGCCGGAGACAACTCGGGGCGCTATCGTCCCGCCGAAGCCGGCGTGATGCCCGTGTTCTCCGGGCCCCTGGGGCTCAAGGTGCGGCCGGCCGTGGTCGTCGGACTGGAACCCTTCGCGGAATCCCCCGTCACACCCGCGTCCGACCCGATTGGATCCGACCCGACCCGACCCGGCTCCTCCACGGGGATGACTGCGGAGGTCGCTGCGGTGGCTGTCCCTGATTTCGAAGCGGAGGCGCGGGGGAGACGTTCGCCCGGAGCGGATTTGGCCTCCGGATTTCCTGGGTTTGCTGCGGCGTCGCCAAGTCCTGCGCCGAATCTCTTCGCGAAACCGTCCGGGCAAGCCCCCGCGCCGGCATCGACGGCGGCTGAGTCCGGGACGGAGCCGGGGGTCGGGCTGGAGAAGGAGAGGCGGAGTCAGCAGGCGAAAACGCAGCAGGAGAAGATTTCGGTGGAGCGCTCGTTGTCGAGGCCGCCCCCCGCCCCGGTGGCGAAGGTCACCGGGGCGGGTGACAGGGAAGGGAAGCGGCATTGGCGCCTCCCGGTCTGGGTGGAGCAGGTGCTCGGGTCGCTGGTCCGGCCGGGCAACCGGCGTCGGGGAACACGGCCGGTGCAGACCGAGATGAGCTTTGAGCGGGTCAAGGTGGCGAGGAACGATTTGATGACGGCGGATGTGGAGGTGGTGTCGGTGGGTTCCGGGGCGTCGGGACGCCCGGCCCGGCTGAGTGCCGCCTGTCGCGCCCGGTTGCTGCGCCTGTGGTGGGGGCAGGGGTCGGAGCGCTGGAAGCGGCTTGGCAACGTGTTCCGTAAATCGTGAAGAGCGTTCGTGAACTCCTTTATGCACAGCCCGGTCCTGTTGACCGAGGTGTTGGAGGCGTTGAAACCGCGGACGGGTGGGGTGTACGTGGACGGCACCATCGGTGGGGCTGGGCACGCGGCGGCGATTCTCGCGGCGAGTGGACCGGAGGGTTGGCTGCTCGGTATCGATCGCGATGGAGCCGCGCTGAAGGCGGCGGCGGCACGATTGGAAGAATTTCCAGGTCGGTTTGAACTGAGGGAAGGGCCCTTCGACCGTTTGGGCGAGTGGCGTGCGGAAGGAAGTTGCGACGGGGTGGTGTTCGATCTGGGGGTGAGTTCCCCCCAATTGGATGAGCCGGGTCGTGGCTTCAGCTTCCGGCATGACGGACCGCTCGACATGCGGATGAGCACGAAGCAGGCGCTGACGGCGGCCGACGTGGTGAACTCGGCGCCGGTGGACGAGTTGGAACGGATTTTTTCGGAGTACGGCGAGGAACCGCGGGCGCGGTTTCTGGCGCGACGGATTGAACAGGAAAGAAAAGTGCAGCCGCTGACGACCACGGGACAATTGGCGGCGCTCATCGAGCGCCTGCTGCCGCGACACGGCGCGCGGCTGCATCCGGCCACCCGTGCCTTTCAGGCGATTCGCATGCACGTCAACGACGAGCTGGGCCAGCTGGAGCGGGGATTGTGGGCGGCGATGCGGGTGCTCAGGCACGGCGGCCGACTGGCGGTGATCACGTTTCATTCGCTGGAGGCCCGCCTGGTGAAGCGCTTCGGCAACGAGCGGTCGCGCGAATATGATTTCGACGGTGAGGTGGACATTCCGGAACTCAGGCGGCCGCGTCTTCCCGAGATGCGGTGGGTTGTGCGTCGGGCGCTGACCGCCCGCGAAAGCGAGCTGACGCGAAACCCGCGTGCCCGCTCCGCCCAGTTGCGGGTCTTGGAAAGGATCGTTCATGGCTCGTGAATCGACCAGAAAGTCGGGCGCCGCAGGAAACGCGGGATACGCCTCGACGATGAATTCGGCGCTCCTCGTCTGCCTCGCGGTGGCCGTGGCGGCCCTGGGGCGGATCCGGCTCAAGAGCGAGGAGAACCGGCTCTACTCCGAGATCAGCCGCCTCGATTACCGGCTGCAGGAGATGCGCCGGCTCAATCGCAAACTGCAGAACGATTACGAGACGCTCACCTCCTCCTCCGGGCTGAACACCCGCATCCGCGAGATGCGGCTCGACCTGGTGATGCCCGGCGAGGATGCCCGCGTGGTTCTCCCCGAACCTCCGGGGGGGGAGGGCCTGGTCCAGTCCATCGCCGCACGGCCCCCCCCCAGCCTCCTCGACCGCGGCTCCCTCGACCGCGGCTCCCTCGCACTCCATCCGGCCTCCGGCGCCGGCCCGAGGCGTTTCCCCTAGGGCCCCCCATGGAACTCTCCCGGCAGCGTGCGCGAATGCTCTGGATGGGCCTCCTGCTCCTCCTCGCCTTCCTCGCACTCGGCTACCGTCTCGTCGACCTCCAGGTGGTGCGCCACGAGGAGCTGAGGGAAAAGGCGGAGCGCAGTCATTCGCTGCGAATTCCCCTCAAGGGACACCGGGGCGACATTCTCGATGTTCGGGGTGAGGTCCTTGCCCGCAGTCTTCCGTCGAGAACGATCTGTGCCGACCCCTCGCTCATCGGAGCCCACTTCGCCGCCGTGGCCCGGGTCGCGGCGGCGCTGCTCGGCACGAACGAACTCCAGCTCGCCCACGCCCTTCAGCCCCGCCTGCGCACCAACGCGCTGGGCGAAGTGCTCATCGACGGCAGTGGCCGTCCCATGACCAATCGCTACGTGACCTTGCGGCGGAAAGTGCCGGACGAGGAGTGGCAGCTGATCCGACGCGCCTTCACCAACGCCACCTTCGGGCTGGGCCCCGATCGCAAGCGGGATATCGGACTGCTGCGGCGCAGCATCTACGTCGCCAGCGAGGAGGACGAAATTCGCGTCTATCCCAACCGCTCTCTGGCGGGGTCCGTGCTCGGCTTCACCGATGCCGACGGGCACGGACTCGAAGGCATGGAGGCTTTCCTCAACGAGCAGTTGCAGGGCATCGACGGCCGGATCGACACGGAACGCACCCGCAAGGGGGGCGAGCTTCGGCGCTTCCGGGAATTGGTGATCGAACCGGAACACGGAAAGCACATCGTGCTGACGCTGGAGGCGAGGTTGCAGCTGATCTGCGAGGAGGAACTCGAGGCGGCGGTGAAGCAGTTTCAGGCCAAGGGCGGGTGCGTCGTCGCCGTGCAGCCCGCCACCGGTCGGGTCCTGGCCATGGCCAGCCATCCCTCCTACGATCCCAACCGTCCGCCCCTCGACTCCGACAACCCGGCGATTCGGCGCAACTGGGCGGTGTCCCACACCTTTGAACCAGGTTCCACCTTCAAGCTGGTGGCCGCGACCGCAGCGCTGGATCAGCGCTGTGTGGAACTCACCGATGTCGTGGACTGCGGGGAGCGCGGCCGGTGGGTGGGTCAGATCGGAAACGAGACCATCCAGCTGAGGGATTCGCACGTCATGAAGGAACGGTACTCCCCGGTGCAGCGGGTGATCGCCGAGTCCTCCAACATCGGGACCTTTCAGCTCACCCAGATGCTGGGAAAATCGCGGTATGCCGACTACCTCTTCCGTTTCGGGTTCGGGCAGCGCACCGGCATCCGGCTTCCGCTGGAGGAGCGGGGCATCCTTCAGGCGACCAACCGCTGGACCTGGACCGACCTGTCACGCATCGGCATGGGCTACACGGTTTCGGTGACCCCGCTTCAGTTGACCATGGCCATGAGCGCCCTCGCCAACGGAGGCATCCTGATGCGGCCGCAGATCATCGACCGGATCGTGAACCACGAAGGGGAACTGCTGGCCCGACCCGAACCCGAGGCCGTCCGCCGCGTGTGCCGCCCCGAAACGGCCGCCAAGGTCCGCCGCGCGCTCCGGGAAGTCGTCGAGGACGGCACCGGGTCCCTGGTGAAAATGGAGCGGTACTCCGTGGCCGGCAAAACCGGCACCGCCAGGATCGCCCCGTACCGGGAGGAACGGTACCACTCGAGTTTCGTCGGTTTCTTTCCCGCGGAATCCCCTGAGCTGTGCATCGCCGTGGTGGTGGAGGATCCCAATCCGCGTCTGGGCTACTACGGTGGCAAGGTGGCTGGACCGGCCTTCCGGAACATCGCCTGGCGTGCCGCGGATTACCTGGGCATCCAACCCGACCTGCCCCGGGGGGACGACGAGACCGCCGACGATCGGGTCCGGCCTGGATTGACCGCCGTCCGAAACCGGCACTGACCTTCATTTCATCGAGCAACGACCATGGACACACGCGATCTGGGATTCTTCACGGAGGCCTGTCAGGCCGAGCTGCTTTTCGCGGCGCCGGAGACCCGGGTGCGTTGCGTCTGCACGGATTCACGCGAGCTGAAGTCCGGGGACCTCTTCGTCGCCGTCAAAGGGGAGCGATTCGACGGCCATGAGTTCGTTCCTGAAGCCATCCGACGCGGGGCGGTGGCCGCCGTGGTTGACCGGACCGAGGCCCATCGTTTTCCGGGCCTGCCCCTGCTGGTGGTGAACCAGACGCGCTCCGCGCTGGGACGCATGGCCGCCCGTTACCGGGGGGGATTCCGCGTCCCGGTGGTTGCGGTCGCCGGGTCCAACGGCAAGACCACCACCAAGGAAGTCCTCGGCACCGTGCTGGCCGGCTGCTTCGAGACCCTGCGCAGCCGGGAAAGCTACAACAACGACATCGGGGTGCCCCGGACCCTGTTCGAACTGGAGTCCCGGCACGTCGCGGCCGTGGTTGAGGTGGGAACCAATCATCCCGGGGAACTGGCTCCGCTGCTCCGCCTGACCCAGCCCCGGATCGGTGTGCTGACGCACATCGGCGAGGAGCACCTGGAACATTTCGGCAGTCTGGCCGGGGTGATCGAGGAGGAGGGATCCATTGCGGAATTCCTGCCGCCCGATGGCGTCCTGGTGATGCCGGGGGACGCTCCCTGGGCCGAGCCCATCGTGGCCCGCGCGCGCGCCCGGGTGGTGCGCATCGGCAACGGACCGCGCTCCGACTGGCGGCTCCTCGGGGTCTCCACGGATCTGGACGGCTGCACGTTTTCGGTGCGGGCGCCGAGTCCGGAGTTGAGCGGAGAATACCGCGTGAACCTGCTCGGTCGGCACCAGGTCTCCAACGCCATGCTCGCGCTCGCCGCCGCTGCGGAGTTCGGGCTGGGACGCGAGGAATTGCGGCGCGGACTCGCCAGTTGCCAGCCCGCGCGCTGGCGGATGAACCGCTGGCAGTATGAGGGCATCGAGGTGATCGAGGACTGCTACAACGCGAACCTGGATTCGGCGCTGGCCGCCCTTGAGACCCTGAAGGCGTTTCCCTGCCCGGGACGTCGGGTGATGGTGGTGGGCGGAATGGCCGAGCTCGGCATCCACACCGCCCGCACCCACGCCGCCGTGGGCCGGCGCGCCGCTGAACTCGGGGTCAACCGTCTCATCGGCATCGGTGAAGCGGCCGCGGTCACCGTGGACGCGGCCTCCGAGGCGGGCCTCACCCAGTCGGTCGCCGTGGATTCCCTCGAAACCGCCGCCGCGGCGCTGCGTGATTTTCTGCGACCCGGCGACTGCCTCCTGATCAAGGGCTCGCGGGCGGCCCGGCTCGAGCGCCTGGGCAAGATGCTGCGCGAACAACCCTGCCTGCAGAACGCGGCGTGAACCATGCTCTACTATCTCAGCGTCTGGTTGCGCCGCGTGGCGGAGGGTACGGATTGGGCGGAATGGACCGGCCCGCTCCGGGTCTTCGACTACGTCACGTTCCGCAGTGCCGGGGCGGCGCTGACGTCGCTGTTGTTGTCGGTGTTCCTGGGACGCCGCTTCATCCGGGAGCTGGTCCGCTGGAATTTTGGGCAGAAGTACGTGGACCCGGGTGTGCAGCATGGGGCGGCGAAGGATCCGACGCGCAAGCAGGGGGTGCCCACGATGGGGGGGCTGTTGATCGTGCTGGTGCTGGATCTCTCGGCGGTGCTTTGGGGGCGCTGGAACACCTCCCTGCAACTGACCCTGCTTTCGGTCCTGGTGCTGGCGGGGTTGGGTTTCTACGACGATTACGCGAAGATCGCGAAGCAGTCGCGGGAGGCCGGGGCCACGGAACGGTTGAAGCTGACCGTCCAGACCCTGCTCGCGGGTTTCATCGGGCTTTATCTCTGGTGGAACGAAGGCACGCGATCGCTGGTTTCGGACATCACGCTGCCCTTCATGAAAACCCCGATCCTGGTCGGGGTGCCGATCCTGGGGGTGGCGTTGGCCATGGCGACGATCGTTGGCTTCTCCAACGCGGTGAACCTGACCGACGGTCTCGATGGCCTGGCGATCGGTTGCACGGCGATCACCTCCTCGGTGCTCCTGGTGTTCGCGTATCTGGCCAGCAACCGGCACTTCGCCGCGCAGTTGCTGCTGCCCTACGTCGATGGCGCCGGGGAGCTGGTGGTGTTTGTCTCGGCCCTGATCGGGGCCTCGCTGGGCTTTCTCTGGTTCAACTGTCATCCGGCGGAAGTGTTCATGGGGGACACCGGGGCACTGGCCCTCGGCGGGGCGCTCGGAATCGTGGCGGTTCTGATCCATCATCCCTTCGTTCTGCTCCTGGCCGGCGGAGTCTTCGTCGCGGAGGCGGCCTCGGTGATGATTCAGCGGACCTGGTTCAAGTACACCCGGCGCCGCTACGGGACGGGGCGTCGCGTGTTCCTCATGTCGCCGCTCCACTACCACTTCATGAAGCAGGGCTGGTACGAGTCCAAGGTCACCATCCGCTTCTACATTCTTTCGATCCTCTGCGCCCTGGTGGCGCTGAGCACGATCAAGCTGCGCTGAGGCGCCCGTTGTCACGATGATCGATCTTGAAGGAAAACGGGTGGCGGTGGTGGGGGACGACCCCAGCGCCGAGGCCGCCGCTTCGCTCGCCAGGGCGCGCGGTGCACGCGTGCTGCGCGTGCCCGAATCGGCCGCCAGCCTCCCCGGAGGCTCCGGACCCGATGCTCTGGATCTGGTCGTCGTCAGCGCCGGCTGCCGCACCTCGCCCGCCGTGGCCGTCTCGGCCGCCAACGCCGGTGTTCCGGTGCTCGGGGAACGGGAACTGGCCTTCCAATGCAGTCTCTGCCTGCACGTCGCCGTGACCGGCGCGAGCGGGAAGTCCACCACCGTCCGGCTTATCTCCCATCTCCTTCGCGGCTCCGGGCGGCGGGTCGAGATCGCGGATTTCGAGGATCAACCCGCCTGCGGCTGGGTCGAGGCGAGCCGGGACCTGGATTTCCTGGTCCACGCGGTGGCCCCTGCCGAGCTCGAGCACTTCAAGTTCTTCCGACCCGTGGTGGGAGTGCTCCTCAATGCCCCCTCGGATCACCCGGGGACCGAGGCTTCCTGGGACGACTACGTCCGGCGCCTGGCCCGTCTGTTCGCCGCCCAGCAGGCCTTCGATTGGGCGATCGTCCAGAGCGAAGCGCTGGCCCATCTGATGACGGTCGGCGTCGAGCTCCCGGGCAAATTGATCACCTTCAGTTCCTCCAGCCGACAGGCGGATCTCAGCGAGGAACGCGGACTTCTGATCAGTCGCATGGAGGGTTGGAGTGGTCCGCTTTGGGATCTTGCCAAAGGACGGATGCGCGGGCCGCATTTCGCCGAGGACGCCCTGGCGTCCCTCGCCGTGGGCCGGGTGCTTCGTCTGACGCTGGAACAGATGCTGCCGGCGCTTGCCACCTTCGAGCCCGGGCCGGGCCGGATGGAATGTCTCGGGGAAACCGGAGGAGTCCGGTGGATCGATGACAGCCGGTCCGCGAATCTCGACGCCCTGGTGCGCGCGCTGGTCACCCTGGCTCCCTCGTCGCCCGAACGACCGTTCATCTGGCTGATCGCGGGCGGGGACAGCGGGGGGCGGCAGTTCTACGATCTCGGCCCGGTGCTCTCGCCGCGCGTCCGGCAGGCCTTTGTGTTCGGGGAGGCCTCCGGCTCAATGCGCGCCGCCTGGAGCCTTTTTGCTCCTTGCAGCCCCGTCGCGTCATTGTTAGATGCGACCGACAGGGCGATGGCGCAGGCAGAACCCGGTGACGTGATTCTCTTTTCGCCCGCCTGTCCGAGCCGTGATCTATCCAAGGGTTTTCCGGCCGGTGGCCCCATCTTCCGGGAGGCCTTCGGCACCCGCTCGACCCCGTCCTCACCGACGGAGTCCACGGAGAACCCGGCCCCGGGCCTCGAGCCAGCCCCAAACCCGGAATCACCGTCCCTTTCCCACTCTCCCTTGCCCCCAACCCGGCCGGAGTCGTCGACGTCCTGATGGGCCGTCCCCCGCGCCGAACTCACGCAACGATCCCAACTCAAACTTTCAACATCCGAAACGCTGTCCGTCATGAGCACACCCAGTCCGCTCCAACCCCAGTCCCAGGGCGCCCTCGAAGAGGCTTCGTCGCCGAAGTCGCGCGTGCGCATCACCGTTCTCACCATCCTTGCGCTCCACGTCGTCGTCATAGGCGGCCTGCTCCTCCAGGGCTGCGACAAGCGTCCCCCGCGCACCACCACCCCGACGAACTCGGTCAGTTCGCTGCCGCCGCTGACGGATTCGTCCACGTTCACCACGTTCCCCGGTGACACCGTCGCCGGAGGCGGGGCAGGGGCCGGCGGCGGGGCCGGAACACCCGGTGGGTTGAGCGGCGGAGGCTCGCCCGCTGCGGGAGCGGGGATGGCCCCCGCGCCTGGCACGACCCTGGGAGGGGGCGGCGGAACCCTCGGAGGCGGAACGCTGGGTGGTGGTTCCCCGCCCCCGGCCTCGCCCATCCAACCCGCCCAGCCTTCTCTCGGCGGCGGCATGCCGGCCTCCCCCATCGCCTCCAGTCCGGGCGGCATCGGGGCGCTGCCCACCGCGTCCAGCCTCCCCGCCGCGGGCGGTGGAACAACCGCCGCGGGCACCGAGCACGTGATCAAACCGAATGATCGGATCGCCGACCTCGCCAAGAAGTATCACGTCACCGAGGCGGCCATTCTCGAGGCCAATCCTTCGGCCAAACCGAAGAGCCTCAAGGTGGGCGACAAGCTGACCATCCCGCCGCCGGCTCCGGCCGCGACCGCGGCGGCCGGCTCGCCCTCGGGCGGCGCCGCTCCCGCAACGGATGGCGCGACGACCCCTGCGGTCACCACCGCCGGGGAGTCCTACCTGGTGAAGCAGGGGGATACGCTCGCCCGGATCGCCAAGAAGTTCGGCATCTCGGTGAAGCAGTTGAAGTCGGCGAACAACCTCAAGAGCGACCGGATCGTGCCGAAGCAAAAGCTCACCATTCCGGCCAAGGCGCCCTCGGCCTCGGCCGCCGGTTCCGCCCCGGCCCGGACCGGCGGATCGATCTGATTCCCATGACCTCGTCGGGGCGCGGACACGGGTCCGGCCCCGACACTCCTTTTCCACTCCCATGCGCCTGGCCGTCGGAACCATCACCCTCGTCACCGGCCTGCTGGTGACCCTGGGACTGACGATGCTTCACAGCATCGGGATGCACCATAAACTGGGGTTGTCGTTCTACTACCAGCAGTGCCAGTGGCTGGTGGTGGGGTTGGTGGCGTTCCTGGTGGCGGCGCGATTTGATTACCGGCGGTTGCGCTGGCTGGCCTGGGTGGCTCTCGCGGTGACGGCAGTCCTGCTGGTGATGGCCCGGACGCCGCCCCTCGGGCGTCTGGTCAACGGCGCCTGGCGCTGGGTTCAGATCGGCGGATTCACCTTTCAGCCCTCCGAATTGTCCAAGGTGGCGCTCATTCTCGGCATCGCCGCCTACGCGCACGCCTTCAAGCGGCGCATGCCGGAGTTTGTCTACGGCCTCGCCATTCCCGGCGCGGGGATCGCGGTGATGCTGGGGTTGGTGCTGATGGGCAAGGATCTCGGGACCACCGCGCTTCTGGCATTGCTCTCCGCCTCAATGCTGTTCGCCGCCGGCACCCGGCTTCGGCATCTCGTGCCGCTGGCCCTCATCGGGGCGGCGGTGCTGGGTTCCTACCTCCGGCTCGACCCGGTGCGCTGGCGGCGTGTGGATGCGTTCCTGCACCCCGACAACTACGGGGAGACGATCGCGCACCAGTCGACCCAGTCGAAGATCGCCATCGGTTCCGGCGGTCCGCTGGGTCTGGGGCTGGGGAACGGGGTGCAGAAGGCGGGGTTCGTGCCGGAACAGCAGACGGATTTCATCTTTTCGGTGATTGGCGAGGAACTGGGGTTGCGGGTCACGCTCCCGATGCTGCTGGCGTACCTGGCCTTCTCGGCCGCCGCGCTCGCCATCGCGCGTCGCGCCGGGGACATGTACGGCTCGATGATCGCCTGCGGGGTCGGTCTCGTGGTGGGATTCCAGGCGGTCATCAATATCGCCGTCACCACGGATTCGGTGCCGAACAAGGGGTTGGCGCTGCCCTTCGTCAGCTACGGCGGCACCTGCCTGGTGTGCATGCTCACGCTGGTGGGACTGCTGATCAATGTGGCCCTGCGTTCGCCCCGGGAGGAAGCGCGGGAATTCCTCCCCGATTCGGAGGATCGTGAAGCCTCGGGTCTCCAGAACGCGTGAACCCGGCCCCCTCCAGCTCCCCCCACTTCGCCATCGCCTGCGGCGGCACCGGCGGTCACCTGTTCCCCGGCATGGCCGTGGGCGAACGACTGTTCGAGCGCGGCGCCTCCGTGACGCTCATTGTCTCCGCCAAGGAGGTCGATCAACGTGCGCTTTCCGGCGATCACCCGTTCTCTGTGGTCACCCTGCCGGCACTGGGCTTTTCCTGGGGCAGGGCCGCCTCGTTCCTGGCCGCCAACTGGCGCTCCTACCGGTCCGTGACCGCCGAATTCAGGGCCCACCCGCCCCTCGCCCTGCTCGCCATGGGCGGATTCACCAGCGCTCCACCCGCCCTCGCCGCCCGACGACGGGGTTGCCCCGTCTACCTCCACGAAGGCAATGCCATCCCGGGCCGCGCCAACCGCTGGCTCGCCCGCATCGCCCGCCGCGTCTATGTCTACTTCCCCGAAGCCGGCTCCAGGCTCCCCACCCGCGAGGTGCGCGTCGTGGGCATGCCGGTGCGCCGGGACTTCGGCGGCGCCGACGCCGCCGCCTGCCGGATGGCCCTCGGCCTCGATTCCAAACGTCCCGTGCTGCTCGTCACCGGCGGCAGCCAGGGTGCCTCCGGAATCAATGACGCCCTGATCGCCGCCTTGCCCGGGCTGGCCCGCGAAATGCCGAACCTGCAGTTCCTGCACCTGACCGGTCCCCGCGACGAAGCCCGGGTCCGGGCCGCCTACGAAACCTCGGGACGGCGCGCCGTGGTCCGCGCGTTCCTCACCGAAATGGACCTCGCCCTGGGCGCGGCCGACGCCGTGGTCACCCGCGCCGGCGCCTCGTCCGCCGCCGAGATCGCCGCGGTCCGAATCCCCGCGCTGCTCATTCCCTACCCGTTCGCCACCGACCGTCACCAGGACGCGAACGCGCTGGCATTGCAGCGGAGCGGTGCCGCGCTGGTGCTGGATCAGGACCGGGCCGTTCCCGGCGAACTGGTGCCCGCCATTCTTCGGCTGCTCCGCGATCAACCGTTTCGCGACGGGCTTCGGGCCGGCCTGGCCGACTGGCACCGGCCGGATGCCGACACGATCCTGGCCGAGGATCTTCTCGGACTCGCCGGGATTCCCGGGGCCGGGGGAACGCCCGCCCGCGGCGCCATGGCCGAACGAGCCCTGCCGGCATGAACACGAGCCCGGCCCAGAATCCTCCCGAGACCAGCCGCCCGACTGACAGTCGGGTGGACGCCCTGGCCGCGGCCCTGGCCGGCCGGCTGGGCCCGGATTCGGTGATCCGTCGCCACGAACCCCTGGCCAAGCGCACCACCCTCCGGGTTGGCGGCGCCGCGGATCTGCTGGTGGAACCGGCCGACGAATCCGACCTCGGCGTGGTGCTGGAGGAGGCCCGCCGCTGCGCCGTGCCCTGGCGCGTGCTCGGCCGGGGTTCGAACCTGCTGGTGCGCGACGGCGGCGTGCGCGGCGCGATACTCGTGCTGTCGCGCCCCGCTTTCTCCCGGATCGACGCCGATCCCCCGCGGCTTCGCTGCGGGGCAGGGGCCCGGTTGAACGCCGTCTCCGCGGAAGCCCGCCGACTCGGTCTCGCCGGTCTGGAGTTCCTGGGTGGAATTCCCGGAAGCGTTGGCGGCGCCCTGCGCATGAATGCCGGGGCCTGGAGCGCGATGACCTTCGAGAAGCTGGAGACGGTGCGGTTCATGACGCCCGAAGGGGGCGTGATCGAACGGCCCGCCCGCGAAGTGCCCGCCGTCTATCGCCGGTGCGAACTGTTCCGGGACCACATCGCCCTCGGCGCCGTGTTCGTCGGGGAACCCCGTTCGCGCGAGGAGGTCGAGGCGAAGATGGACGAACTGAACCGCCGCCGCTGGGCCAGCCAGCCGGCCGCACCCAGCGCCGGTTGCATCTTCAAGAATCCCGCCACCCTCCCCGCCGGCCGGCTGGTCGACGAACTGGGACTGAAAGGCACGCGCATCGGCGGCGCCGCCGTCTCCGAGGTGCATGGCAATTTCATCGTCAACGAAGGCGGCGCCACCGCCGCCGATGTGCTCGCCCTGATCGATCTGATCCAACGCCGGGCCCGCGAGGAACGGGGGATCGAACTGGAGACCGAGGTGGAGATCATCGGCGAATGACGGAGCAGGGAACCTGGACCATGAACCGACGTCTGCGTATCGCCGTGCTGCTCGGAGGACCCTCCGCCGAGCGCGAAGTGTCCCTCCGCTCCGGCGCCGCCGTCGCCGGAGCGCTCCGCTCCCGCGGACACGATGTCGCCGAGGTGGATCCGGTCGGAGACTGGTCGCTGTCCGAAGGGACGGAAGTCGCCTTCCTGGCGCTGCACGGCACCTACGGCGAGGACGGCACCGTGCAGGCCGAACTGGAACATCGGGGCGTGCCCTACACCGGCTGTGGTGTGGAGGCGAGCCGGGTGGCCTTCGACAAGGTCGCGACGAAGGAACGCCTGGTGCAGGCCGGTGTTCCCACCGCCCCCCACGTCGTGATCACCGATCCCGCCGCGCCCTGGCCCACAGGGTGGAATCCGCCGGTGGTCCTGAAACCGGTCTGCCAGGGATCGAGCGTCGGCCTGCATTTCGTCGGCGACCCCGCGGAATGGCCCGCCGCCCTCCAATCGAGCCTGGCCCATGACGCGCGGGTGCTGGTGGAGGAACGGATCGTCGGCCGGGAAGTCACCGTCGGGATTCTTGAGGGCCGCGCCCTGCCCGTGGTTGAAGTCCGGCCCCGCAGCGGCGCCTACGATTACCGGAGCAAATACACCAGCGGCGCGACCGAGTACCTCTGCCCGGCCCCTTTCGACGCGGCGGTCACCGAACGACTCCAGCGCGCGGCCATGGACGCTTTCGCTGCGGTGGGCGGACGGGACTATGCGCGGGTGGACATCATGGTCCGGGACGGCGGGGAACCGGTGGTGCTGGAGGTGAACACGCTTCCGGGCATGACCGAGACCAGTCTCCTGCCCAAGGCCGCCGCGGCGGCCGGTCTGGATTTTGCGGGGTTGTGCGAGCGGATGGTGAATCTGGCGCTGGCTCGCGCCTCCCTCCCCGCCGGCCCGGGGCGGTCCGGCTAGTCACCGCGGGAACGCAGTCAAGGAACCGGAGGCGACACGACATGGGTCTGTTCAAACGCAAAGGCAAGAACCGGAAAAACGACCGGGAAAGCGTGCTCGAGGTGAAGATGCGCTCGCGCACCGCCCGGGCCGCGCGGATCCGGCTCGTGACGGCCACGGTGGCCGCCGTCGGGGGCACCGCCCTCTGCGTGCTGCTCGGCTGGCAGGCCCTCCAATGGGCCCTCAACCGCTTCGTCTACGCCAACGAAGCCTACGCCATCCGCCGCATCGAACTGCGCCACGAAGGCCGGCTCCGCCCCGACACCATCCTGCGCTGGGCCGGGGTCGAACACGGTCGGAACCTGCTGGCGCTCGACCTGGACCGCGTCCGGCACGATCTCGAACTGAACCCCTGGATCGCCCGGGCCGAGGTGGAGGCGCGTCGTCCGGATTGCCTGGCCCTCACCGCCTTCGAACGCGAACCAGTCGCCCAGATCGTGGTCTGGCGCGTGCACCTCGCCGAACGCAACGCCTGGCCGGAGACCAATTACGTCGATGCCGCCGGGTTCGTCCTGCCACCGCTCCGGCCGGAATGGGTTCGACCCGGGGCCGGCGCGGATTTCAGCCATCTCACCCGCCTCGTCGGACTCGAATACACCGAGGTCGTTCCCGGACAACGCCTGAACTCCCCGCAGATCCGGTCCGCGATCGCCCTCATCCGGGCCTACGAAAGTTCGTCCATGTACTCCCTCACCGATCTCGAGGAGGTGCACGTCGGGTACAGCGAAGTCCTGCCCGGCCAGCTCCGTCGTGGTACGCAGGTGATCTTCGGCCTGGACGGATTCGACCGCCAGATGCGCCGCTGGCGCAGCATCCATGAGCACGCCGGCGTCATCGGCCGCGACCTGGCATGGCTCGACCTCTCCGTCACCAACAATCTTCCCGCGCGCTGGATGGAATCGACCAACGTCGTCGTCCCGCCTCCCCGCGCCCCCAAACCTCCCCGCCCCGCCAAACGCCATGTTTGATTTCCGCTTCCTCGAACGACGGCCGCTCATTGTCGGCCTGGAACTGGGCACCGCCAAGGTCTCCGCCATGGTCGGCGAAATCAATGCCGAGGGCGCCCTCACCATCATCGGCATCGGCCAATGCCCGTCCCGCGGCGTGCGCAAGGGCGAAATCGTGGAGGCCACGCTCGCCGAGGAGGACGTCCGCATGGCCCTCGCCGAAGCCGAGCACTCCGCCGACGTGGAGGTGCGGTCGGTTTACCTCGGCGTCTCCGGCGGGCACATCCTCGGATTCAACAACCGCGGCGTGCAGCCCATCGTCTCACGCGACCGCGAGATCGCCTCCGACGACGTCGATGACGTGGTGCGCAACGCCAAGGCGATCAACATCTCCGCCGATCACTACGTGGTGCACGCCATCCGGCAGCACTTCAGCGTCGATGACCAGGAGGAGATCCGCGACCCCGTCGGCATGCTCGGCAGCCGGCTCGAGGTCGAGATGCACGTCGTGCACGGCAAGACCAACCGCTTCCAGAATGCCATCCGCCTGGTCAAGGGCATGCATCTCGAAGTCGAGGACATCGTCTTCAACGGCCTCGCCAGCTCCCTCGCCGTGCTCACCGCCGAACAGAAGGAACTGGGCACGCTGGTCATCGACATGGGAGCCGGGGTCACGGAATACGTGGTCTACGCCCGCGGCGTCGTGAAACACACCGGCGTCATCGCCGTCGGCGGCGATCACGTCTCCCAGGACATCGCCCTCGGCCTCAAGGTCCCCCAGGGTCGCGCCGAGAAACTCAAGATCGACCACGGCGATGCCATCTTCGACGACACCTCCCGCGGCCAGTCCTTCGCCCCGCTCAACGAACTCGGTCTGCCCGAACGACCGGTCAACATCGAACACCTGCGCTGCGTGATGTCCGTCCGGCTCCAGGAAACCTTCGAAATCATCCGCGAGGAGATCGAAAAACAGGGGTGGATGAATCACCTCCGCTCCGGGGTCGTCCTCTGCGGCGGCGGGGCCCGCACCCCCCGTATTCTCGAACTCGCCGAACGCGTGTTCGAACTGCCCGCCTTCACCGGCCACGCCGCCGGCATCAGCGGACTCGCCTCCGCCCTCGATCAACCCGAATTCTCCACCGTCATCGGCCTCGTCAAGTTCGGGGCCGGACAACAGCGCCGGAGGAGCCGAAGGGGTCCCTTTCGGCGCCTGAGCAGCTGGGCCCCCGCACGGTTCTTCACCAACCTGCTTTGATCGCACCGGATCCGGTCCCGTCGCCACCCGCCTCCCACCCCCCAGCCCCCCACTTCACGCTCACGCTCACGCCCACGCCCACCCCGACATGAACGCCTCCCCCCACGGAACCCCCCTCCCGTCCGGTTCATCCGCCCCGGGCACCACCGCCGGCGTCCGCGTCATCGCCATCGGCCGCGCCGGCGCTGAGATGGCCCTGGTTCTCCGCGAAGCAGGCATTCCCGGATTCAGCTTCGCCGCCGTCGATGGCGACGCCGCCGCGGTCCAGACCCTGCCCTTCGAGGAACGGCTGTTCGTCGGAGCCCGGCTGACCCGGGGATTCGGAGCGGGCGGAGATCCGGAACTGGCCAAGGCCGCGGCCGACGAGGAACTGCCGGCGATCCGGGCGCTCTGCCAGGGGCAGAGCATGGTATTCATCGTCGCCGGTCTGGGCGGCGGCAGCGGCACCGGGATCGCCCCGGTCGTGGCCCGCGTCGCCCGCGAGGCCGGCGCCTCCGTCTTCGCCTTCGTCACCGCCCCCTTCGAATGCGAAGGCACCCGTCGCCAACAACAGGCCCTGGTCGGACTGCACCGGCTGAAAACCGTCGCCGACGGCGTCCTCTGCCTGCCCAATGAAAAGATGTTCCTGTGCTCCGGCGACCACGCCACGCTCGTGGATGCCTTTCGGGCAAGTCGGGATTACATCCGGGACGCGGTGCTCTGTCTCTGGGATCAGCTGACCCGCCCCGGGCTGCTGAATGTCAGTTTCGCCGACGTCTGTTCCGTGCTTCGCGGGCCCAACCTCGAAAGTGTCTTCGCCCGGGTCGAAGTCGAAGGGGAAGGCCGGGCCGACCGCGCGTTGGAGGGGCTTCTCGCCCATCCGCTGCTTTCCCAGGGCGCCGCATTCCGTCGTGCGGAGGCCCTGCTGGTCTGTTTCGCCGCCGGCAGCAGTCTCGGCATGAACGAAACCCGGTCCATCATCAACGAACTCACCCGCCAATCCGAGGGCGCCCGGGTCGTGGTGGGGGCGTCCGTGGACGATCGATGCGGGGAAAAGCTGACCGTGACCGTCATCGCGTCGACCCGTCAGGTGGTGCTCCACGACAGTGGTGTCGAATACGTGGGGGGGCGGGCGGACGGGAAGGGGAGTGAATTGGGGGCCGGCGGTCCTGCCGGGGTGGGGGGTGGCGGCACGGGTGGCCGGGGTGCCGCCTCGAATGGAGGAAGCGGCGGGCGGGATTCGGAGACGGGTGCTTCGCGCGGTGGACGTCGCCTGGCGCCGCCGGCACCGGAACTGCCCCGGGAAATGGCGGTTGACCTGATGCACCGAAAAGGGGGGAAGGGGCGGGGTGGGGCGAAGAAGCCGGAGCAGGTGCCGCTGCCGTTCGAGGTGGTGACGCGGGGACGCTTCGAAAAATGCGAACCGACCTTGCGCGGCGGGAACAACCTCGACCAGCCGACCTACCTGAGGCGCGGGGTGACGCTGAACTGAGGCGGGGGATTTTTTCCAACTTCGGGCTTGCGCAGTCCTGACTACCGGCGTAATCGGGGGGCTGTCGCCATTCTTTGAAGTATGAAGAAGACTCCACGAATTTCTGAGACCGAGTGGCAGATCATGAAGATTGTCTGGTCCCGTGGCCAGTGCACCGCCAACGAGATTCTGGAGGCACTGAACGCGACCGAACGCTGGCATCCGAAAACCGCCCGGACTCTCATCGGCCGTCTGGTCAAAAAGCGGGCGCTCACCTATCGCGAGGAGGGCCGGGCCTATGTGTACCGCCCCGGCATCAGCGAAGCGGAAGCTGTCTCGCACTACAGCCAATCCTTCCTGGAGCGGGTCTTCGACGGCGGCCTCGTCCCCATGCTCGCCCATTTCGTGCAAAGCCGGCGGCTTTCGAGCTCGGATCTCCGCGAATTGCGGGGGGTCCTGGACGGAAAGGAGTAGCGCATGGCATCGCTCGCGGAAATCGCGGGCTGGCTCTTTGGCTGGCTGCTCCGGAATTCGGCCCACGCGGCCGTGCTCGCCGGGGTGGTCTGGGCCTTGGAACGGACCTTGTTCAAGCGCCTCTCTCCCCGCTGGCGCTACGGCCTCTGGCTGGTGGTGGTGGTCCGGCTGATCATTCCCATCGCCCCTGGCAGCCCGCTCAGCCTGTTCAACCTCATCGATTTCGCCCCCCCCTCGGTCTCCGTGGCGTTGTCCCAGGTGCTCGGCCTGCCTTCCCCGGTTCCGGTCACACTGCCGGAATCCATGCATCCCCTGGCCGACACTCCCCCCTGGTTCGTCGGCGCACTCGCCCTGTGGCTCCCCGGCGCGCTCATCCTGGCCGCCCTCCTGGCCCGGGATCATCAGCGACTCCAGCTGGCCATGGACGCCTCCCCGGTCTGGGACGAAGCCACCCTCGACCTGCTCACCCAAAGCAAGGCGGTCATGTGCGTGCGCGGTCCGGTTGAACTGGCTGAAACCTCCCGGATCTCCTCCCCCGCGATCTCGGGTTGGTGGCGGCCCCGGATCCTCCTGCCCGTGGGGCTGTTGCGCCGGTTGAGCTCCGACGAGACCCGGTTCCTTTTCCTGCACGAACTGGCCCACGTGAAGCGTGCCGACATCGCGCTGAACTGGGTCCTGGCCGTGGTCCAGATCCTCCATTGGTTCAATCCCGTGGTCTGGCTCGCTCTTCGCCGGTTGCTCTCCGTGCGCGAGGAAGTCTGCGATGATCTGGTGCTTCGACGCTGCTTCACCGGCGCCGCCCGCGAATACGGTCTCACCCTGATCCGGATCCTGGAGGAATGCGCCCCCCGCCGGTTGCTCCCCGCCTACGCCGGCGTGCTCGATGACGTCCAGGCTCTCCGGCAACGGGTGCGGTCAATCCGTGATTTCACCGCCGACGATTCGCATCCCTGGTCGCCGGCCTTTGCCACCATCCTGCTGGCGGTGGTCGGGTTGACCGAGCGCACCGACCACAACGCGCTGAGCTCCTCCACAACCGCCCAGATGGAGGTTCGTCGGCATGTCCGCCCCGGGCATCGCGGAGGTCCCCTCCGCCCCGTCACCCCCTCCCCGGTGCCCACCCCGGGCGATGAGGTCCGCCTCGAGGAATCCGAATCCCCCAACGCCGTCGGCCAGTTGATGACGGCCGTGCGCAGGGCGCTGCAGGAGCACCGGTTCCTCGGAATGGCTCCCGCCACCGCCACCGCCACCGTGGGCGCGTCGGAAACCATCGCCCTGAGTTCCCCGTCGACCGCACCTGCGGGCTCCACCCGAGCGCAGCCGCAAACGCCCTCTCATCCCAAAACGAATCGCCGTCCTGGTCCCGCCGTTCCCATGGCGACCGCGGCTCCCCAATCCCTGGGCCCGGTCGCAATCCGCCGCGCCCCAACCGTGGCCACCACCGCGACGCGACCCGCAGCGCTCCCGCCCATCAGCCGACGCGGCCACATTCTCCGCCCCGTTCCGGGGGCCGCCGGTTCGGATGCCCGAAGCGCCACGGATGCCTCGGCTTCCGGTAGCGTGTACTCGGTTCGGCAAGCCAAAGCCCAGCTGGTCGTCCAGCGGCGTCCGGCCACCTGAAGGGGTTGTCGCGGGGGGGCACACCGCTGCCCACGCATCCCCGCCCCCGCCTGGCAGCAACCGGGTCGGACCGGCCGGAATTGGTCACGGCATGAGACCGCCCCCCGACCCCTGTTCTCCGCGGTCGACCTCCGAGGGCGTACCGTTTCCGCTCCCCGCCGAGGCTTCGCGTCCGGTCACCCGGCTTCGACTTCTTGTCCGGGGACTGGTTCAGGGGGTGGGGTTCCGACCCTTCATCCATCGTCTTGCCGGCAGCCTCGGATTGGCGGGGTTTGTGAGGAACACACCGTCCGGCGCCTGGATCGAGGTGGAGGGGGAGGCCTCGAGGATTGAAGTGTTTCGACGGAGGCTCCATTCCGAGTGCCCTCCTCCCGCCGTCCTGCTCCACGAGGAGGCGACCTCGCTCGATCCGATCGGCGAAGCGGGATTCCGGATCGGGAAGACCGAAGTCACCGGTTCCTCAACCGCCCTGGTGCTGCCGGACCTCGCCACCTGTCCGGATTGTCTCGCGGAAATTCGCGACCCCGCCGCTCGCCGGTTCCGGTACCCCTTCACCAACTGCACCCGCTGCGGGCCACGCTTCAGCATCCTCGAGGAGCTTCCCTACGACAGGGAACGAACCGTGATGCGCGATTTTGCCCTGTGCCCGGCCTGCCGCGCCGAATTCGAGGACCCCGGCGATCGCCGGTTCCACGCCCAACCCATCGCCTGCCCCCTCTGCGGGCCGCAGGTTCGATTGCTGGGAACCGACGGTTCGGAACGGGTCCGCGGCGACGCGGCGCTGTCGGCGGCGGCACGGGCGCTTCGCGAGGGAGGAATTCTCGCGCTGAAGGGGATCGGTGGTTACCAGCTGATGGTCCGGGCCGATGACAACGCGGCCGTGGACCGTCTGCGCCAACGCAAACATCGCGAAGGCAAACCTCTCGCCGTGATGGTGGCATCCACGGTTGCGGCGAGGGAATTCACCCGCATTTCAGACGCGGAACAGCGGCTTCTCGAATCCACCGCCGCCCCCATCGTGCTGCTGACCCGGCGGAGCGGGGCGGCCCCGGGGATCGCCGAAGCCGTGGCCCCCGGTTGTCCCTGGCTCGGCCTCCTGCTGCCCTGTTCCCCCCTTCATCATCTGATCCTGGCGGAGGTCGGTCTGCCCGTGGTCGCCACCAGCGGCAACCGGACCGACGAACCGATCTGCCTGAACGAGGCGGAGGCCCTCGAACGGCTCGGCGACATCGCCGATGTCCTGCTCGTCCATGACCGACGGATTGTCCGGCAGGTGGACGATTCAGTGGCCCGGGTGATCGATGGCCATGAACAAATCCTCCGGCGCGCCCGCGGTTACGCCCCGCTCCCCATTCCGCTGCCACCCTCCTTCGCCGTTCGCCAACCCGTGCTCGCGGTCGGAGCGCATCTGAAGAATTCCATCGCCCTGCTTCGTGAATCCGAGGTGATCCCCAGCCAGCATATCGGGGATCTGGAAACCTCCGGCGCCCTCGCCGCGTTCCACCGGGTCGTCGACGATCTTCCCCGGCTCTTCCATGCCGTCCCGGCCTCGATCGCCGCCGATTCGCATCCGGACTACGAATCAAGCCGCTACGCCCAGGCGAGCGGAAGGCCCATCGCCCGGATCCCGCACCACGAAGCCCATGCCTGGTCCTGTCTCGCCGACAACCAACTCGAACCACCCGCCCTGGCGCTCGCCTGGGACGGAACCGGGCTGGGCTCCGACGGCACGATCTGGGGCGGGGAATTCCTCGAACTGACAGCCGACACTTGGGAGTGCCGTCGCCGCGGCAGGCTGCGTCCCTTCCGTCTGCCCGGAGGAGACGCCGTCGCCCGGGATCCGCGGCGAAGTCTGCTGGGGCTGCTGCACGGTCTGGCCCGCAGCCCCGACCTGGGGCGTTCATCCCGGGTCACCCGCCTGTTGCAACACGCCGAGTCGGTCACCCTCCTCCGCATGCTGGACCAGGGCTTGAACTCCCCCTGGTCCTCCAGTCTCGGTCGGCTCTTCGACGCCGTGGCGTCGGGGCTCGGCCTAATCGGTCGTTCCCGATTCGAGGGCGAAGCCGCCATGCAGCTCGAATGGGCGGCCTGGCGGGCGATCGACCGTTTCGCATCCGCCCCGGAACCGGGGGCCTCCGACACGGGATTCCAGGTGATTTCCCGGGAAGACCTCTGGGAACTGGACTGGAGGCCCTGGGTTGAGGCCCACCTCGGCACCTCGCCAGACCCCGATCCGGACCCCGAACGCACGGCTGTCGGCTTCCACCGGGCCCTGATCCAGGCAGCGGTTGAGGTGGTCCGGCGGATCGGCTTGGACAAGGTGCTCCTCACCGGGGGCTGTTTTCAGAACCGCCTGCTCTCCGAGTGGCTCGCCCAGGCACTTCGCGCCGCTGGCTTCTCTGTTTACAGCCATCAACGCGTCCCTCCCCACGACGGCGGGCTCGCCGTCGGTCAGGCCATCGCCGCCGCCGCCCGCGCCGCGAGACGGCGGGGCGGGGATTAGGGAGGATTGTGTCTGGGGTTTGGCGTTTGGCGTCTGGCGTCTGGCGTCTGGGGTCTGGGGTTTGGAGAAGGGAGAGGGGAGAGGGGGACTTGGTCCCAGAATTGTCGCCACCGCATGGGTTCATGCCATCGTTCGCGCACTCCCCACTCCTCACTCCTCACTCCTCACCCGATGTGCCTTGCTGTTCCAGGAAAGATCTTGGTGATTCTTGAGGAAGGGGAATTGAGCCGGTCGGGACGGGTGGATTTCGGGGGCATGATCCGGGAGGTCAGCCTGGCGCTGGTTCCGGAGGCGTTGCCCGGGGACTACGTGCTGGTGCACGCCGGCATGGCGCTCAGCCGGTTGGAAGAGGCCGAGGCCCTCAAGACCCTTGAGGACTTGCGGAGGATCGGGGAGCTCGGATGAGGGCGCACCTTGATGCCTACCGCGACGCCGACACCGCACGTCGGCTGGCCGGGGCGATTGCCCGCGTCATGACCCGGCCCTGGACCCTGATGGAGGTCTGCGGGGGCCAGACGCATGCCATCGTCCGCTTTGGAATCGATGCCCTGCTTCCCCGGGAACTGACACTCGTGCATGGACCCGGCTGTCCGGTGTGCGTCACCGCCGTTCAGCAGATCGACCGTGCCATCGCGCTCGCCCGGAGGCCGGAGGTGATCTTCTGTTCCTATGGCGACATGCTCCGGGTTCCCGGGAGCCGGGAGGATTTATTCACAGCGAAGTCGGCTGGGGCGGATGTGCGGATGGTTTATTCGGCCCTGGATGCCCTGAAACTGGCTCGGTCGCATCCGGACCGGGAGGTGGTCTTTTTTGCGGTGGGATTCGAGACCTCCGCACCGGCCCATGCGCTGGCCGTCAAGCTCGCGCAGGCCCGGGACCAACGGAATTTCTCCCTGCTGGTATCGCACGTGCTCGTGCCGCCGGCCATGGAAGCGATCCTGGCCTCACCGGAGAATCGCGTGCAGGGCTTTCTTGCCGCCGGCCACGTGTGCGCGGTGATGGGGGTCGAGGACTACCGGCCCGTCGCCGCGCGGTATCGGGTGCCCATCGTGGTGACCGGGTTCGAACCCGTGGATCTTCTGCTCGGCATGCTCCGGTGCATCACCCAGTTGGAACAGAATCGCGTCGAGGTGGAGAACGCCTACGAACGCGCCGTGCGCCCGGAGGGAAACCTCTCGGCCCGCCGCCTCCTGGAGGAGGTGTTCGAAGTCATTCCGCGCACCTGGCGTGGCATCGGGGAAATCCCGGCCAGCGGTTGGGGATTGCGCGCCGAGTTCGAGGATTTCGATGCCGAGAAACGCTTCGACGTCGTCTCGGTGACCGCCAGGGAATCGCAGGAATGCCTGAGCGGTTTGGTCCTGCGTGGACTGAAGAAACCCACCGAATGCCCGGCGTTCGGCGGACGCTGCACACCCGACCATCCACTTGGCGCGACCATGGTGTCCACCGAAGGCGCCTGCGCTGCCTACCATCGCTATCGCGGAGGGGGCGCATGAACCCGCCCGATATCCGTCCCAGTGCAGCCGGTCCCCCGATTTCCCCCGAAGCCTTTCAATGCCCGCTTCCGGGAGTCAGGACGAGGACCCGCACCATCCAACTCGCCCACGGCGGGGGCGGATCCCTCACCCAGCAACTGGTGGAGCACACCATCCTCCCTCGATTCAGAAACGCTGCGCTCGGAGCCGAACACGACGGCGCCGTGCTTGCCTGCCCGCCTGCCTCCGACGGCGGCCCTGTTCGATTGGCTTTCACCACCGACGGACATGTCGTCCGGCCCCTCGAATTTCCCGGGGGCAACATCGGTTCACTCGCGGTGCATGGAACGGTCAACGATCTCGCCATGTGCGGGGCCCGACCGCGCTGGCTCAGCGCTTCGTTGATCCTGGAGGAGGGACTTCCCTTCGAGGTTCTGGAACGGGTGCTCGAGGCCATGGCCGACGCCGCCCGCCAATCCGGGGTCGAACTGGTCACCGGTGATACCAAGGTCGTCGATCGTGGCCACGGCGACGGGATCTACATCGCCACCTCGGGCATCGGCATCGTCGAGGCGAAAACCCCGATCGAACCCAGGTCCGTCAGGGAAGGGGATGTCATCCTGGTCAGCGGCGACCTCGGTCGGCACGGCATCGCGATTCTCTCGGTCCGGGAGGGGTTGAACTTCGAGACCCCCATTCTCAGCGATGTCGCCCCGCTGGCGGTGCCCGTGCTGGATCTGGTGCATTCCGGGGTTGGGATCCATTGCCTGCGCGACCTCACCCGGGGCGGGTTGGCGGCGGCGCTGCACGAGATTGCGGTGACTTCGGACCTGGGCGTGGAGATCGACGAAACCTCCATCCCGATCGGGGATCCCGTGCGCGCGGCGTGCGAAGTCCTGGGCCTGGATCCGCTGCACATCGCCAACGAAGGGCGCTTTGTGGCTTTTGTACCCGAGCCTCAAGCGGGTCAGGCGCTGGCCGTCATGCAGCGCCATTCCGTGTCCTCCGGTGCCTGCCGGATCGGTCGGGTGACCGCCCGGGGCCCGGCTCCGGTCCAGATCCGAACCTCCCTGGGAATTCTCCGTGTCCTTGCCCGCCTCAGCGGCGAATCCCTCCCGCGAATCTGCTGAAACCCATCGAGGGTTACAAAGGGGTCAGTTCTTGATAATGGCTACACGCCTTCGGACTTTCGCCCGCGATACAGCAGGTGGTTCAGGGGGCCGGGGGTCCAAGGCCCGCTCCAACTCTTGCCGCCCCGCCTGGCTGTCCTTCGGAATCCGATATTCGCCCAGCAATCACTTCATCCCGGCGACCCGATTCGGCCGGGGCGTCTCGATCACGAAGTGAAAATGATTCGGCATGAGGACGTAGGTGTGAACCTGCCAGCCGGTCCTGGCGCAAGCCTCGCCGAGGGTCTCGACGAAGCGTTGGCGATCCGCATCATCCAAGAAAATCACCTCGCGCCGGTCGCCGCGATTCATGACGTGATAAATCGCGCCGGGATATTCGACTCTCAGCTTGCGGGCCATGCCGTGGGACTGCCCTGCGCCGCCTCATGTATCAATATCAAGAACTGACCCTTTTACGAGCACTTCGCCGGGACAGCGCCGGATTGTGGCGCCGCCTTAGGAGCTGACCCAGGCCCTTTCCAACCTCATCGGCAATGCGGTCGATGCGTCGCCGGTTGGCGGCGAGGTGCGGGTCGCCATGACGGCTACCGGCGGGGCAGATGAGTTCCACGTGACGGACTGCGGAGGAGGGTTGGCCGAGGAGATACGGGTTCATGCGGGGGAAGCGTTCTTTAAGACCAAACCGCCCGGGCGCGGCATGGGTCTGGGGCTATTCCTGGTGCGGTTGCTCGCCCCACGCCTGGCCGGGGAACTCCGGTTCGAGACCCCGTCCGGAGGCGGTACGCGCGCGGTTCTCAGTCTGCCACTGTCGGCGGTGGAGAGGCACCCATGAAGGAGGCGCCATCCATCCTGCTCGTGGACGACGACGTCGTTTTTCGGGAACGCCTGGCCCGGGCACTGACAACGCGCGGCTGCCGAGTCCTCACCGCGGGCGATCCGCGCGGCGCAGCCGAGTTGTGGAGCGCGTCGACATTCGAAGGCGCGGTCCTCGACCTGCGCTTGGTCGAATCGTCCGGATTGAAGCTGATTCCCGAGTTCAAGGCGCGCCATCCGCAAGCCCGTATCGTCGTGCTCACCGGCTTCGGGAGCATCGGCACGGGGATGGAGGTAGGTCGTCTCGGGGCCGCGGAGTACCTCACGAAGCCGGTCGACGTGGATCGGTTGTTCGCCGCCCTCCGCGGCGAACCAAGTCCCGCGGTCGCGGACCCCTCGGGACGAGCCAGTGTGCCCACACTCAAAAGCGTCGAGTGGGAGCACAATCAGCGGGTGCTCGCCGACTGCGGGGGCAACGTGTCCCGGGCGGCTCGGCTGCTGGGCATCGACCGCCGGTCGCTCCAGCGCAAGCTGGCCAAGTACCCTCCGCCCCGATGAACGACTGCGGCAAAATGCCGCACCCGCCGCCGCTTTCTCCCGACGCCAACTGTGCTTCCATGCGCTGCTTTATCTGCCGAAACGCCCACCAACGACTCTATGAACCGCAGGCCTCGCCTCCTCGTCTTTCTTGCCGTCTCCCTGCTCTGGCTGACCAGGCTCACGACTCTCGCCGCGGAGGAGTCTCCCGGGACCCCGGGGCTGTCGGCGCCGCCCACGGCATCGGTGATCGGGGC
>CAYZAE010000050.1:0-11684 GCA_964476125.1 uncultured Verrucomicrobiota bacterium
CCCCCTGCTGGCCTGATGGAGTGGGGAGTGTGGAGTAGGGAGTAGGGAGTAGGGAGTGCGGAGTGTGGAGTGCGGCAGCCCTCTGCCGCTTTGGAGCCACCGCCCCCCTCGCCCCCCTCGCCCCCCTCGCCCCCCACGCTTCCACCGCCAAACGCACTCACACTCCAACGTGCGCCCCCTTTCGGCTGCACTGAATCCCTCCGCTGCGGCTCCCTGCCCCGTTGAATCCAAAGCGGCAGAGGGCTGCCGCACTCCACACTCCACACTCCGCACTCCCCTCTCCCAACTCCAATCTCCCCACTCCCAACACCGAGCTCCGCTCGGTCCCACTCCTCCGATTGCCACCCGGGCCCTGGGAAGCCAAACTGCGCCTGTGCGCGCCCTCTTTGCCCTGGTTTCGCTGGCACTGGCGGTCTACTCGCTGACCGCCTGTGATCGGCGCTCCGCGTCCCCCGCTCCGGCGGCCGTGACTTCCGCCGCCGCGGCAACCACGACCGCCGCGGCCTCGAAACCTGATGACAACCCGCTGTCGCCCTGGCTCAGCGACGGCAAGCCGCAGTCGGGGTTGCCCCGGATCAAGCTGTTCCTTGGCGCGAAGGAGCTGAACACCGAACTCGCCCTCACCACCGAGGCCATCCAGAAAGGGATGATGTGGCGCACCAACGTTCCCGAAACGGACGCCATGCTGTTCGTGTTCGGACGCCCGCATCAGACCGCGTTCTGGATGAAGAACGTGCCCATGGACATCGACGTCGCGTACCTCGACCCCGAGGGAGCGATTCTGGAAATCCACAAACTCAACCGGCAGGACACCAACCCCGTTCCCGCCAAGGTCTCGAATGTCCAGTTCGCGCTCGAGACCGCCGTGGGCTGGTTCCAGCGCAACGGCATCGGCCCGGGCGTGCTCGTCCGCACCGAACGCGGCTCCCTCCAGGAAACCTTCTTCCGCAAAGCCCCCGCCCGCTGATCCAGCGCTCCCCACCCCGAACTCCGAACTCCCAACTCCGAACCCCGGACTCCCCACTCCCCCCATGAGCATCCTCGCCCTGGATCATGGCACCGTTCGAATCGGCGTCGCTGTCAGCGACGAACTGGGAATGCTTGCGCATCCCCTCGATTTTCTTCCGGCCGAACCCGTGCCCGAATTCCTCAATGGCCTGAAAAAATTGATCCAGGTACGCGAAGTTTCCCTCCTGCTGGTGGGGTTGCCGCGCAACATGGATGGCTCCTACGGTCCCGCGGTGCAGAAGGTCGAGGAGTTCGTCCTCCTGCTCAAAGAGACCATCCCCATCCCGGTACGGACCTGGGACGAACGGCTCACCACCACCCAGGCGCACCGGATGCTCGCGCAATCCGGAAAACGGTCCAAAGACCGCCGTGGCCGCGTCGATTCCTCGGCCGCCGCCGTGCTGCTCCAAAGTTATCTGGATGCCCAATCCGCCCTCGGTGGGGGGATCGGAGGTCCGGATTTCCCCTGATCGCCAGTCCCGGACCGCGGAGACGCCCATGACTCCGCCGCAGGTCCGTGTCCGGCTCCGGATCGCCTACGACGGCACCCGGTACCAGGGTTGGCAGACCCAGAAGGTCGGCCAGGGCGTTCAGGAACTGGTGGAGAAGGCTCTTCATCGGATTTTCCCCGGGTCCGGCCCGCTGCACGGATCCAGCCGCACCGACACGGGCGTTCATGCGCTGGGCATGGTGGCGCACGTGGATGTGCCAAAGACCGAATGGCGCATGACGCCGAGTAAGCTGGTGCTGGCCCTCAACGCCCACCTGCCGGTCGATGTCCGGGTCATGGCCGCGGCCCGGGCCCGCCCGGATTTCCATGCCCGATTCCACGCGGCCGGAAAGCGGTACCGCTACACGGTCTGGAACGCCCCGGCGATGAATCCGCTGCTCAACCATTGCGCCTGGCACGTTCCGCGGACGCTCGACCTGAAGGCCATGCGCGCCGCGGCGACACATTTCGTCGGCCGCCACGACTTCGCCTCGCTCACCGCCAATCCCGGCTACGCCCGCGCCACCACGATCCGGACGCTCACCCGTTGCGACGTGCGCCGACGCGGTCCGCAAATCGAGATCACCATCGATGGCGACGGGTTCCTCTACAAAATGTGCCGTGGCATCGCGGGCACCCTCGTCCAGACAGGGCTCGGTCGGATTACTCCGGACGACATCCCGGGGATTCTGTCGCGGCGCGACCGCAGCCTTGCCGGCATGACCGCGCCCGCGCTGGGACTGGTCCTGGTTCACGTCCGGTACCGACGTTCGCCTTCGGCACCGCAACCCGCGGAAACCCCGTCGAACATCCCGGAGGCCGAATGACCCTCCCGGCTCCACCCGCCTCCGAGCCCGCTCGAATCCCACCACGCTTCGAGATCGTCCTGGTTGAACCGGAAATCCCACCCAACACCGGCAACGTGGCCCGCCTCTGCGCCGTCACCGGGAGCCGGCTGCATCTGGTCGAACCGCTCGGGTTCCGCGTCGACGACGCGATGCTGCGTCGGGCGGGCATGGACTACTGGCGCCATGTCGACTGGCGGAAGTGGCCCTCGTGGACGGCGTTCGAGGCGTCGCGACCGGCAGGCAGCCGGCTTTGGTTCATCGAGGAGGGTGGCCCCATGCGTTACGACTCGGTGCGGTTCCGGGAGGGCGACGCGCTGGTGTTTGGCCGCGAAACAGCGGGGCTTCCGAAAGCGCTGCTCGAGGCGCGGCGGGAGCGCTGGTTGCGCATTCCGATGTTCCACCCGGAAACGCGTTCGTTGAACCTCGCCAACTGCGTCTCCCTGGTGCTGTACGAGGCGCTGCGACAGCTGGATTTCGCCGGCGAAACCGGGGTCAGCCTGTGCGACGCGCCATCCGGGCCTGACGCCACTTGTCCAGGCCCACCGCCAGGACAATGACGATGCCGATGATGATCTCCTGCATATAGGTGGGCCAACCCATCTGGTTCGAACCGTTGCGGAGCACGGCCATCATGAAGGCGCCGATCATCGAGCCGACGATGCTTCCTGTGCCGCCGCTGAGACTGGCGCCTCCGATCACCACCGCCGCGATGATGTCGAGTTCCAGTCCGATCGCCACCGAGGGATCGCCCTGCGTCAGACGGGAAAACTGCATCAGCCCCGCCAACCCGAAGAACAGGCCCGCCAGCGAATAGATCAGGACCTTCTGTCGCGGCACCCGGATGCCGCACAGGCGCGCGGTGGCTTCGTTGGAGCCGATGGCGAAGATGTATCGGCCGAACACGGTCTGCCGCAGGACCACCGCCATCACCACCGCCAGCGCGACCGCCACCCAGACGCCCAGCGGCAAGGGGAACAGCTTCTGCGGATCCGCCAGCGCCATCAGGTCGTTCACCGGGTTGCCCGGTGGATTCACGGTCTGGTTCTTCCCCATCCACTTCGCCGCCCCGCGCACCACGCCCATCATGCCGAGGGTCACGATGAACGGCATCATCCGGAACACCGCGATGGTCATGCCATTGATCCAGCCCACCAACCCACCCACCGCAATCGTCACCACCGTCGCCGTCAGGGTCACCACCCACGCCGGCCGCAACGGAACCAGTTCCGCGGGAAAGGCGTCCTCCAGAAGCCGGCGGTTCAACCGCGCCTGCGCGTCCCTCGACAACACCTTTCGCCCCAGCAACCGCTGCGTCTCCGATCGCAGAGTAATGCCCTGAAACCGTCCGCCCTCCTGCAACGCCGGCCCGGCCACCAGCGCATTCAGGTCACGCGCCACCGCCCCCGCCGCAGCGGCGTCCCCTGCCAGTTCCTTACGGCCGTCCTCGGATAACTTCTCCGCCACAAACCGCGTCACCGGGTCCGCGGGGGTTTGCAACCGGGAGAACAGGGCCGGCCGATCCCGGAAATCCGCCGGAGTGAACTCCGGCGCCGCCATCCCCAGAACAATGCGGGCCGCCACCACACTGGTCAGGGCCACCAGCGACCCGACGCTCAGATCGATGCCCCCGCTCACGATGATCAGGGTCATCCCCAGCGCTCCCACCGCCACGATCACGGTCTGGGTCAGGATGATCTTGAAGTTGCCGCCGGTCAGAAAATAAGGCCGGACCTCGTTGCTCAGGGAGAAGAGTCCCACCACGAAGGCGAGGCCGATCAACGGCCCCAGCGACGAGATCCATCGGGACAAACGGTTGTTCATGCTGCGGAAATTGTTCGATTCGGGAGGTTCGCTCCCCCCGCCATCCCGGCCTGGCCCACCGCGGCCGCCATGATGGAATGCTCGGTCCATTCACCCACCGGCCGCTTCTCCACCAGCGTCCCGCGGCACATCACTCCGATCGTGTCGCAGACCCCCAGGAGTTCCGGCAGATAGGAACTGACAAAAATCACCGCCCGCCCCTGGGCCGCCAGTTCGCCCACGAGACGGTAGATCTGCGCCTTGCTCCCCACGTCAATGCCACGCGTGGGCTCATCCAATAGCAGGATCCGGGCCTCATGATGCAGCAACCGCCCGATCGCGATCTTCTGCTGGTTGCCCCCCGACAACTCCCCCACCGCCTGCGCCGGGCCCCGCGCCCGGACATCCAACCGCTTCATCCAGGACTGGGTGAGTTCCTGCTGTCGACGGTCGCTCACCAACCCCATCCGCGTGACCGGCCCCAACCGCGTCAGCGTGAGGTTGTCCGCCAGACTCCGTCCCAGGAGCAACCCCTCCTCCTTGCGATCCTCGCTCAACAGGCCGACGCCTTCCGCCAACCGATCCGAGGGATCCAAGCCGGTGGACGACCGACCCAACACCGCCACCGATCCCGCCTTCATGGCATCCAGGCCGAAGATCGCGCGCAGGGTTTCCGTGCGCCCTGCCCCCACCAACCCCGCCAGTCCGAGAATCTCCCCGGCCCGAAGTTCGAAACTCACCGAACTGGGACGCTCGCGCCCCGCCAGGCCGCGGACCTCCAGAATGGTCTCGCCGAAGGAATGCGGTATGCGCGGGTAAATCTCGCTGACATCCCGGCCCACCATCAGGCGGATGATGTCGGTCACCGAGGCCTCCTTGATGTTGCCCGTGCCCACACTCTCGCCATCCCGCAGCACCGTGTAGCGGTCGCAGACGGCCTGGCATTCCTCAAGGAAGTGGCTGATGTAGACGATGCTCACCCCGCGCTCCCGCAGGCGCCGGATCGCCGCGAAGAGATTCTCCGAGTCCCGCTGGGTGAGGCTGCTGGTCGGTTCATCCAGGATCAGCAACCGCGGCTGGCGCACCAGCGCCCGGCCAATCTCCACGATCTGCTGCTCCGCGATCGACCGGGAACCTGCCGGCGCATCCAACGGAAGATCCGCATGGCCAAGCCCGGACAACGCCTCCCGCGCGAGCTCGCGTCGACGCCGCCGGTCCAGCCATCCGAACCGCGCCGGTTCGGTGCCCAGAAGCAGGTTCTCCTCGATGCTCAGGTGCGGCGCCAGGGTGAGTTCCTGGTAAATCATCTCGATGCCGCACTCGCGCGCATGGAGCGGGTTCCTGGGCGTGAACGGCTGGCCATCCAGTTCGATGGAACCGGCATCGGGAAGGTAGGCCCCGCTGAGGACCTTCATCAGCGTGCTTTTCCCGGCCCCGTTCTCCCCGATCAACGCCAGCACCTCACCCACCCCGACCTCAAGGGAAACGCCCCGCAGCGCGCGTGTCGCGCCGAAGCTCTTCTCCACCTGCCGCATGACCAGGCGTGGTGCCATTGTTCGTAGATTCACCGCAGCCTCTCCCCGACCGCTCCAGGCGGCCGATCCTCCCTCCCCGGAATGGAACCGGGTGGGATTCTGAAAGCGGCTGACGGCCCCCAAAGAGGCGGAACCACTCCCCCCGGGTCAAGTCTCGATCCAAGAACCGACGGAATCCCCGCTTGGCCCTGCTCCACCCTCGCCCCCATTGTTCAGCCCTCTGCCGCGCATGAAACGCCGCTCCAAGTCCAACGACTCCACCTCCCCGTCCGCCACCCAGGCCTCCGCCCCCAACGCGGTCACGTCACGCTCCGGCCGGTTCGCCGGCGGCCCCGCCTCGGACCTCGCCGCCTTCTCGGAATCCATCAGCTTCGACTGGCGTCTCTGGCGCCACGACCTGCGCGGCTCCATCGCCCATGCCCGGATGCTCGCCAAAGTCGGCATCCTGACCCGCGCCGAATGCGATGCCATCGTCCAAGGCCTGGGCGAAATCGGCGCGGAGATCGAAGCCGGCCGCTTCATCTGGCGCCCCGAACTCGAGGACGTCCACATGAACCTCGAATCGGAGCTGACCCGCCGCGTCCCGGCAGGCGCCAAGCTTCACACCGCCCGCTCCCGCAACGACCAGGTCGCCCTCGATGTCCGGCTCTGGCTGCGCGACGAAATCACCGCCACCCAGCAGGATCTCACCCAGCTCCAACGGTCCCTGCTCGGCCTCGCCCAACGGCACGCGGATGTCCCCGTCCCCGGCTACACCCACCTCCAGCGCGGCCAACCGGTCTACCTCGCCCATCATCTCCTGGCCTACGTCGAAATGTTCGACCGCGACCACGGCCGGCTCGCCGACGCCCTCCAGCGCACCAATGTCTGTCCGCTGGGCTCCGGCGCCCTCGCCGGATCCACCCTTCCCATCGACCGCGAATTCGTCGCCCGCGAACTCGGGTTCGTCGATGCCAAAGGCCGCCCCCGCATCACCCGGAATTCCATGGATGGCGTCAGCGACCGGGATTTCATCGTGGAATATTGCGCCGCCGCGGCCCTCGCCGCCGTTCACCTCAGCCGGCTCGCCGAGGACGTCATCCTCTGGGCCACGTCCGAGTTCAATTTCATCAAGATCGCGGACGCCTACACCACGGGCTCTTCCCTGATGCCCCAGAAAAAAAACCCGGACGTCGCGGAACTGACGCGGGGCAAGTCCGGCCGTGTCATCGGCAATCTGATGTCCTTGCTCACCCTGCTGAAGGGCCTTCCGATGACCTACAACCGGGATCTTCAGGAGGACAAGGAACGGCTGTTCGACACCGCCGACACGGTGCGGGCCTGCACCCGGTTGATGGCTGCAATGCTGGATCACACCACCGCCAAGGCCGCCGTGTGCCGCGCCGCCGCCGCCGATCCCCAGCTGCTCGCCACCGATCTCGCCGATTACCTGGTCCGCCGCGGCATGCCTTTCCGACAGGCCCACCACGTCGTCGGCGAAGTGGTCGGCCTTGCGGAAAAGCAGGGAAAAGCGCTCGACGCCCTGTCCCTCGCGGAATTCCGCGGGATTTCCGAAGCCTTCGAAAAGGACGTGCTCGAGGTGTTCGACCTCGACCGCGCCCTGGCTCGTCGGGAAATCCCCGGCGCCCCCGGCACCCGGGCCGTCCAACAGGAGCTCCGCCGCTGGGCCAAGCAACTGGCGGACTGAGCTCCGAACGGTTCGGGATCTGCGGGAAATAGGGTTGCGCCAGAGATTCCTCTTGCGTGAATCCATCGGCCGTGGCTAAACCGCGTGCCGGTGCTCGGCATACCAGGGGCCGCACCGAAAACCCCCACGCGCGGCCCCACCATCCACGGCGGCTTTTCAAGCCTCCGGGTCATTCGTCTCCAACCATCCCAGACACCGTGCCACTGAAACCAAAAGCGGCCGCAAAAGGCCCCGCCAAACCGAAATCCACCCGGGCCAAGTCCGCTCGCACCCAGAAGGTCCCTCCCAAAGCCGCCGCCCCCAAGTCAACCAGTCCCCCTCCCCTTCCCACTCCCACTCCCACTCCCACTCCCACTCCAGCCGCCAGGCCCGCCCCGTCCACCCCCACACCCTCCAAACCCAAATCACCCAGCCGCCCGCCCGCCCGAGCGAAATCGGCAGCGGCCACTCCCAAACGCTCGACCACCAAGCCGCCACCGAAGCGACCGCCAGCGCCAGCAGCAACCTCAGCCCCGGCACCCGTACCGGCGCCCCAGCAACCATCACGTCCCTCCCGACCAACCGCCTCCGCCCGCCCCCGTTCGCCTTCCGCCATCCCGACCTCCCTGCTCCGACATCCCATTCTCCGTCCGGTGCCCTCGCCCCGGCTTCGTAAATCGCCGCCTCCCGCCGAGGCGACGCCGTCTTCCCCTCCTCCCGCTCCAACCCCAAGCTCGCCGTCAATCGCCATGGCCAAACCCGAAGGCAAAAAGTCTCCCCGCTCCAAATCCTCCGAGACGCCTCCGTCTCCCGCCAAGGCCCAGTCTCCCGTCCCACCAACGCCCCCAGCCAACGCCAAACCCGCCCAGGTCCAAGCCCCGACGCCTCCCTCCGCCGCAACGACGGCTCGGACTCCCGCTCCGACTGCGCCACAGACCTCCACTCCGGCTCCGGCTCCGGCTCCGGCTCCGGCACCTGAGCCGGCACCCGCCTCCGCCCCCAAAACCCCGCCGGCACCCAAGGCTGCCCAGGCCCCAAAACCAGCCTCGCCCCCCCCTGCCCGCCGGGCGCCCGCGCCACCCCCGGCAAGCCCCCCACCCACGATTCTCGGCGAAGGCGATCTGGCGAGCCCCCCCACGGCGGGTGGCCCCGGGGATCGGTTCGTTCTTGGACCGACTCCTGTGGCTGTGGCCGAGGCCGGAACCACGCGCCCCGGACTGCCGGCGGCGTACGGCACGGGACGGCTGCTGCTCGTCGCACGTGATCCGCGCTGGCTGTACGCGCACTGGGACCTGACCGAGGCCCAACTCGTGGCTTACAACCGCCAATCCGCCACCGGTCACCTGGCCCTTCGCGTCTTCGAGAAGTCCCTGGAGACGCCGCCCGTGCTCGAGCAGGAGGTTCACCCGGAATCCCGGAACTGGTTTCTGAACGTTCCGCGGACAGGGACGACCTACCTCGCGGAACTCGGTTACCGCGATCGCACGGGAGTCTGGCAACGCATCTCCACCTCGGGCGCAACCCTCACCCCCTCGGAGGATCTTTCGGGGGAAACCTGGGTCCGCTTCGAGACCGTCCCCTTCGAAGTTTCCAAGGAACAGCTCGTGGCTCTGGTCAAGGAAGCCACCTCCGAGCACCCCCCACTGTTCGAAGCCGTCCTGGAATCGAACCCACCCCTCGCCGCCAGCCAACCTGTTGCCCCCGAGGTCCGGCACCGATCCGAACAGTTCACCGCTCCCATCACCTCCGGCTCAGGCCCCGCCTACGCGACCCCCACTCCCCGATCTGCCCCAGGCACCCCCGTCTGGACCCCCGAAAAGGAACGCGCCCTGGCCGAACTCCTCAGCATCGATGAAGTCCGCCGGGTTTGGATCGGCTCGCTGGAAATCACGGAACTCCTCCGACGCCATCTCGCCCGCGGTCCGTCGTCGGTCGAGCTCCCGATCGCTGGCCAAGGCGCGGCGGAAGGGGCTGCTGCGGCGGGGTGGAGTGGCATTTCAAGCCTTTCGAGCCTTTCCAGCCCGCTCGGCGGCGGCGGTGAAGCCGGCGGCAAGCGCGGATTCCGCTTCGAGGTGAACGCCGAACTGATCGTGTACGGCGCCACCGAACCCGACGCGGAGGTAACCATCGGCGGACGCCGGATCCGCCTCCGCCCGGACGGTTCATTCGCCTACCGGTTCGCACTGCCAGACGGCCGCTACGAACTCCCCATCGCAGCCACCTCGGCCGACGCCCTTGAACGTCGCACCGCCGATCTCACCTTCTCGCGTGGCAGCGAATATCAGGGCGGGGTCGGTACCCATCCGCAGGATTCAACGCTGCAGCCGCCGTCGCCGGAGAACGTGGCGTGAGCCAACGCCGCACCCCGGTTCGCCGGGGTTCCGCCGAATGTGGCTCGCGTCGAACCGGGCAGACCTCCAATCTCCCCCTCCCATGCGTGGCCACGTCGCCCTGATCCTGCATGCCCACCTCCCCTTCGTGCGCCATCCGGAGCACGAGCGGTTTCTGGAGGAATCGTGGCTTTATGAGGCCATCACGGAGACCTATCTCCCGCTGCTTTCCGTGGCCCGGGGATGGCGGCGCGACGGCATCCCGGTCCGGCTATCGCTCACCCTCAGCCCCACGCTCTGCGCCATGCTGCAGGATGACCTCCTGCGACGGCGCTTCGACCGACACCTCGCCACCCTCGTCGAACTCGCCCACCGCGAGACCTATCGCACCGCGTGGGAACCCGCCTTCCGCGACCTCGGCTCCTTCTACCACCACCGCTTCGAGGACCTTTACACCCTCTGGCAAACCACCGGCGGCGATCTGGTCGGCGCCTTCCGCGAACTTCAGGACGCCGGGATCCTCGAGATCATCACCACCGGCGCCACCCACGGCCTGCTCCCGCTCTTCGCCGGCCATCCCTCGTCCATCAAGGGACAAATCCAGACCGCCCGCGACGATTACCGCCGTTGCTTCGGCCGCGATCCCGCAGGCATCTGGCTGCCGGAATGCGCCTACCTGAACGGACTGGACGGCCACCTGAAAGAGGCCGGACTCCGCTGGTTCATCATCGACACCCACGGACTGCTCCGCTCCCAGCCACGTCCACGCTTCGGCGTCTTCGCCCCCGTCATCACGCCCGCCGGCCTCGCCGCCTTCGGACGCGATCTCGAATCCGCCCAACAAGTCTGGAGCCGACACGCCGGCTATCCCGGCGACCCGCGTTACCGCGATTTCTACCGCGACATCGGATTCGACCTCGAATTCGACTACGTCCGGCCCGCGCTTCCCTCGCCCGACCGCCGCGGTTTCACCGGCATCAAATACCACCGCATCGCCACGGGCCCGAACGGGGAGAAGGCCCCCTACCGGCGCGACGAAGCCCTGCGGGCCGCCGATGAACACGCCACCCATTTCCTCCGCGCCAGGATCGACCAGTCCGCCCGATTGGCCCAGATCCTCGAACGCCCCCCGGTGATCGTGTGTCCGTACGACGCCGAACTCTTTGGACACTGGTGGTACGAAGGACCCGAGTTCCTCGATCTGCTTGTCCGCAAGGCTGCCGGCGCTCCCGACTCCCTGGTTCTCAACTCCCCATCGGCCTACCTCCACGACCATCCGGTCCAACAGGTTGCCGCCCCTGCCGACTCCTCCTGGGGCGAGGAGGGCTTTTACCGCGTCTGGCTCAATGAGACCAACGAGTGGATCCTTCCCCACTTGGACATCGCCATGGGTCGCATGCACGACCTGGCGCAGCGGTTCACCGACCCCAACCCGATCCAGCGCCGGGCTCTGAACCAGGCTGCCCGCGAACTCCTGCTCGCCCAGGCCAGCGACTGGCCCTTCATCATGCGCACCGGCACCAGCCCGGCTTACGCCCGCGAACGAGTCACCGATCACCTCCTGCGATTCATCGAACTCCACGAGCAGCTCACCACGACGCGCATCGAGGAGCACCGACTTGCCCTGATCGAGAGCACCGACCCCGTCTTCCCGCACCTCGACTACCGGAACTGGGCCTGAGGAAGTGTGTCGTGCGGCGCGGGTCGAGGGTCGAACCCCGACACCTCACAGGGGGACAGGTCTTCCATCGCTGGCCCCCGCCCCCCTCGCCTCATGAGGAAGTGTGTCGTGCGGCGCGGGTCGAGGGTCGAACGCCGACTCCTCCCCAGGGGGACAGGTCTTCCATCGCTGGCCCCCGCCCCCCTCGCCTCAGGACCAGCCACCCCCCCTTGACCCCAGGCCCCAAAAGCCTGTCCCCCTGTCGACACCCGGATGGCGGGCGTCGTGAGGGGTAGGTCGGGTCCAAACAGCCTGTCCCTCTGTTGCCCCCCCGGGAGTGCGTCGTG
>CAYZAE010000050.1:11784-39127 GCA_964476125.1 uncultured Verrucomicrobiota bacterium
GTAGGTCGGGTCCAAACAGCCTGTCCCTCTGTTGCCCCCCCGGGAGTGCGTCGTGCAGGGTCGGTCGTGGGTCGACTTCCGCCCCCTCACAGGGGGACAGGTCTTCCATCGCTGGCCCCCCGCCCCCCTCGCCTCAAGACCAGCCACCCCTCCCCTCTTGACCCCAGGCCCCAAAAGCCTGTCCCCCTGTCGACACCCAGAGGGCGTGTGTCGTGAGGGGTAGGTCGTGGGTCGACCTCCGCCCCCCCTCACAGGGGGACAGGTCTTCCATGAGGCCGGGGCGGGACGCACGGAGTGTATCGTGCGGCGTGGGTCGTGGGTCGAACCCCGACTCCTCCCCAGGGGGACAGGTCTTCCGTCTCAGCCACCAGCCCCCCTCGCTGCCGAGCCGGCTATCCGTTTCCCCAGGTCCAAACAGCCTGTCCCTCTGTTGCCCCGAGAAAGCGACACGCCCGAGCCGGAGCAGGGAGGCATTCATGAATGGGTGGGCGGGTCGCTCCTCCCGGAGCCACGGCCCTGTCAAACGGAAGCCCGCCCTGGGAAATCCTCCGGTTCCCATGGGACTCCGAACCAATGGCAAGTTCTTGAAACCGGGCTTGGTGCTGGGGCGAGTTGGGCACCCAGGTGGAGTCGCCTGAATTCGGCGCTTCTGCGGCCCCCTGGGTCGCGCACTTCCACGTAAGCAGTCTCACCATCTCACCACAAAACAGGTTCCCGCGTCGGTGATTACCTCCAAGGTCCATATCAGGAGATCTCCCTATGAAACTCGGACAGTCGTTCCTTTTCCTTTCCCTGCTGCTGAGTCCACACATCCTGCTGGCTGATCCGGCCACCCCCCAATACTCCGTCAAAGTCACCCGCCTCAACCCCGCCGGATCGAATGCCTCTCAAGTGTTCGGTATCGAGGCCACCACCCAGGCGGGTTACGCCTCGTTTGGAGCGAGGGAGCATGCAGGCTTCTGGAAGGGCACGGCGGCTTCCTGGGTCGATCTGCACCCCCCGGGAGCCTATCGCTCCCTCGCTTACGCCGCGGGCGGCTCCCAGCAGGCAGGGCTGGTCTCACTCGCCGGAGTGGAGCACGCATCCCTGTGGACAGGGTCCGCGGCTTCCTGGGTCGACCTGCACCCTGCGACCATGGCGAGTTCCAGCGTCCGTGACACCGACGGCCTCCAGCAAGTCGGCACCGCCACGACTCCCAACGGAATCCGCGAGGCCAGCCTCTGGTCGGGCACGGCGCAGTCCTGGGTGAATCTCCACCCACCCCTGTTCGACGAGCTGTCGCTTTTCGAACTCCTGGACGCTCCGTCGCTGGTGGCGAAGCTCAAGACTCCCGCCGATCCGGTGTCCGCCTTCGTCCAAAGTCGCCTCAGGGCAACCACCCGGGCGGAGCTCGAATCCTGGCAGACGCCTGCGATTCCCACGGAGAAGCTGAAGGTCCTCCTGATTGAAGATCTGAATGGGATCATGAGCGGCGAACTGATCTGGAATGAAACGGTGTTCCAGGGGGTGCTCCTCAGGCCGGAAACCCAATCGTTCGTCGACCAGAACCCGTCGGGGTTGCCGGACTGGTTTGGCGAGGAGACGGAAGCGCACCTGAACCGGCTGCTGCTGGAGGACGCCTACCCCGTCGAGTTGTCCAGGGAACGTCGGCTCTCGGAAGGGGATGCCTGGTTTTCCGCGGCGCACGCCGTAGCCCGGGGTCAGCAGGCTGGGAGCGTGGGTTTCGGATCCGGAGCGCATCCCGTGGTCTGGTCGGGAAGTGCGGTGTCCTGGGTGGATCTCCTGCCGAGCAGACTCGCGGGTTGGAAGATCCTCGGAGGCGAAATCTTCGCCACCACCGGCACCCAGCAGGCCGGGTATGTCCTTCGGGAAGTGGACGGCGAGAATCCGGAACGCATTGCCTGCCGCTGGGAAGGCACCCCCCAGTCGTCTGTCAGCCTCCATCCGGCGGGTGCGACCGAATCCGGCGTCTACGGGATGACGGAGGACGTCCAGGCAGGCTACGCAACCCTCGGCGGCCTGTCCCATGCCGGCATTTGGATGGGATCGTCCGGCAGTTGGTTGGACCTCCACCCCTATCTGACACTGACGGATCCCCAGGAAGCCTCGGTTGCATGGGGAGTATGGTCGGATGGCAGCACGATCCAAGTGATCGGCATGGGACACCGGGCGACCGGCCCGGTTCTTTGGGAACTGACCCCCCTTTCGACTCCCGTGAACCAGAAACCGACGCTCTCGCAGACCGGCAATCGCCTTCTTTACCGCGGCCAGTCGCTCACGGTGGCCTTGCTGGCCTTCGATCCGGACGGCCCGGGCAGCGGGCTCAACTTTGCCCTGACCGAAGCTGCTCCCGGGATGGTCCTTGATTCCGTCACCGGAATCATCACCTGGACCCCTGGCCCGGCTGTGCCTTCCGGCACCTACCGGATCACGGCGTCCGTGACGGACGACGGCACACCTCCCTTGAGTGACACGGCATCTTTTCAAGTCACGTTTCGGGAGCCTCGCTTCCAAGTCACGACGGTGATCCTGAACCAGGAGGGCGCGGTCTATTCGGGGGCGAGAACCACGACGGCGGATTTCCAGGCTGGCCACGCCGGAAACCAGGCCTGCCTGTGGACCGGCACCGCGGAATCCCTGGTTATTCTGGGCTCCCCCGGGACCATGGGATCGAGCGTGGTGAATGGCTCCTCCGGAAACCATCAGGCCGGGTCGGCGTGGATCAGCGGTACCCATCACGCTGGATTCTGGTCGGGAACAAGGGATTCCTGGGTGGACCTCCATCCCGCGCGGGCCTCGTCGTCGTTCGCCATGGCCACGGATGGCAGCCGTCAGGGCGGCACCGTGGATTCCCACGCCGCCCTGTGGTACGGCACGGCCGCATCCTGGATCGATCTGCATCCCAAGGGCGCCCTGGGTTCGGGCGTCCTGTCGATGGTCACCGGACAACTGGCAGGATCCGCAACCTTCCCCGACCCCGCGGCCCCGAACAACCCCGCCACCGCCCATGTCCGCGCCGGCATCTGGACCGATTCGGCGGATTCCTGGATCGACCTACACCCCGCTGGCGCCGGGTCGTCGGAGGTGTCGGACACCAGCGGCAGCCAACAGGTTGGGAGGGCGGGCGAACGCGCCATGCTTTGGTCGGGCACGGCGGACTCAGCACGCAGCCTCCACCCGGAGGGTGCGCGTTTCTCGACGGCTCTGGGGACCATCGACGCCTTCCAGTGTGGATGGGTCACGTCCAGCAGCGGGGAGGGGCATGCGGGTGTCTGGACCGGTACGGCCGATTCCTGGTTCGACCTGCATGGGTATGTGGGTCGTTCGGCCACGGGTTCGGTCGCGCGCGACCTGGCCTTCTCCGGGAACAACATTCTTGTCGTGGGATCCTACCAGCCCACCGGCGACACAGGTCCCCTGGCTGTTCTCTGGATTCTTACGCCCGTCCTGGATCCTCTGGTGCCGGGGCTGACCGTGCCGTCGGAGGCCACGATTGCGGAGGGCACGACCTGGTCGGGCCAGCTCCAGGCGTCGCCTTCCTTCCCTGGCCAGGTCCTGAGGTTGTCCCTCATCTCCGGCCCGCCCGGTCTGAGCCTGGATCCGATCACGGGAGCGATGTCGTGGCTGTCCACGGAATCAAGCGGTCCCGGAACCCATGTCGTGACCGTCCGAGTGGCCGACGACAGCACGCCACCCAACGTCACCGTGAGGACATTCCGCATCCACGTCACCGAAGTGAACAGCCCGCCCGAGGTGACCGTTCCGCCGGATCTGTCCCTGGTTCAGGGCAACTCGATCGTGATCACCAATATCACGGCGACCGACTCCGACCTCCCGCGCAGCAGCCTCCGCTTCTCGCTCGTGGCTCCGCCCCAGGGAATGACCATCAACCCGACCAACGGCTGGATCGCCTGGCAGAGCACCTCCAGCCATCCCGCCGGGCTTCACACCATCAATGTTCAGGTCAGCGACCAGGGAAATCCGGCCTTGAGCGTGACCCGTAGTTTCACCATCGACCTGAAACCCACGGGATACTCCGTGCGCGTGGTGTTCCTCGATCCTGCGGATTCCACGGAATCCACCGCCTACGCCGTGACCGAGGGGAGGCAGGCCGGCTTCGCCGGGCCGCGAAACGGCGAGCAGAGCGCGAGCCTCTGGGAAGGCTCAAGAACCTCCCGGATAAATCTGAGCCCCGCAGGATCGGCGCGATCCGAGGTCCTGGATATGGAGGGGAACCAACAGGTCGGGTACGCCAACCGCCATGCCGGGCTCTGGTCCGGCACCGCCGAATCCTGGGTGGACCTGCATCCCCCGGGCGCCCTCTACTCCGGCGCAAACTCAATCTCTGGCAATCGCCAGGGCGGTTACGTCGAGGGTCACGCCGCGCTCTGGTCCGGATCCCCGACTTCCTGGGTGGACCTGAATCCGCCCGGGGCCAGCGGCTCCACCATTGCGGACATGGCCGGCGATCAGCAGGTCGGCTCCGTCTGGCTTACCGGGCAGGGCTCCCGGGCGGCACTCTGGCATGGATCCCCGGGATCCTGGGTGGACCTGACGCCTCCGAGCGCCCGGAGCGCGGAGATCAAGGGCACGACCGGAGCCCAGCAAGCCGGTTACGTGTACCTTCCTTACGCCCCCAACCAGTCGGCAGGCCACGCCTCGGTCTGGTCCGGAACTCCTGATTCCTGGCGGGACCTCCACCCCGAGGGAGCCATTGAATCCTTTCTGAAGGGAACCATCGGCTCCCATCAGGTCGGCTACGCGCAGCTACGGGACCCCGGCGCCGTCCAAACGAATTCCAGACATGCTCTCCTCTGGAATGACACCCGGGACTCCTGGATGGACCTGCACCCGTTCCTCGGCCAGAGCTTTGACATTACCTCGGAGGCCAACGCCCTCTGGTCGGATGGAGCCCGGATCCACATCGTCGGCACGATCCGGACCTTTTCCCGATCCCGGGCCGTGCTCTGGATTCTCACTCCCCTCGATTCGGCGGTGCTTCGACTCACCGGCCCTGGGGACACGGTCGTTCCGGAAGGCGTTCCCGTGGTGCTTCAGGCCACGATTTCCTCCATCCACCCCGCGGGCAACCTGAGGTATTCGCTCATTTCGGCTCCCCAGGGCATGGTCATCCACGCCGCCACCGGCGTCATCTCCTGGACCCCGACGGAGGCCCAGGGCCCCGCGATCCATCAAGTCACGATGAAGGTTGTGGACGACAGCTTCGTGCCGTTGAGCGACACGAGGACCTTCAGCCTTACGGTGGCCGAAGTGAACCGCGGTCCGACCCTGGGGACGATTCCCGACATGGAAATCGCTCCCGGCGAATCGCTCAATTTCCAGGCCTCGGCCTCGGACCCGGATCTGCCTGCCAACGCGCTGGCCTACGCCCTCACCCGTTTCCCGCCCGGAATGACGATCAACGCCGTCAGTGGCAGGATTGCCTGGACGCCCCAGGGGAACGGCAGTTTGGGCGACTGGGAAGTCCTGGTGGAAGTGAACGACCAGGGAACGCCGCCTCTCACCGACCTCCGTTCCTTCCGTATCCGCGTTCATCATCGTTCGCCCCCCGTGGCGTACCCGGACACGATCCAGAGAAAGCCCGGCCAGGGCATCAAAGTCCGGGTGACCGCCCTCCTCGCCAACGATGTCGATCCGGACCAGCAGGCCCTGACGATCGTTGCGCTGCAACCGGTCACGCTCATGGGCGGAAAGGCCCTGCTGGAGTCGGGCTGGGTCTTTTACCAGCCTCCCGCCGGGTTCGATCCGCCCACGGATTCGTTCGTGTACACGATCCGCGACGCAAGCGGCTACGAGGCCGAGGCGACGGTCACCATATCTCTCGTCGCGGCGGGCACTGAACCGACGCTGAACATTCTCGGGGTGTCCGGTGGATATCCGAACCCCGCCATCCTCCGGTTCGCGGGAATTCCGAGGAGAACCTACGTGGTTCAAAGTTCGCCCAGTTTCAATCCGCCCGTCTGGCGGACGCTGGGCTCGATCGTGGTGCCCGCGAACGGTATCGCGGAATTCCACGATCCCGAGGCCGCCACCCAACCGGTGCTGTTCTATCGGACCATGGCTCCCTGACCGGACCCGAACCTCCCCCCTTTCATCTACTTCCCCGTTTCCACCATGAAGACTGCCCAAGGCTTCGGCCTCGCCCTGATCGCCTTTCCCCTGTCCCTCCAGGCGACGCTGTTCGAATTCAACGGAATCAACCAACTCATCCCGGACGGTGATCCCTCGGGAATCGTCAGCCGGCAAACCCTCCAACTGGGACCCACGGACTTCGTGGTCGACGTCAATGTCCGGCTGGAAATCGCCGGTGTGAACGGCGAGGGCTTCACCGGCGACCTGTATGTGTGGCTCCAGCACGGGAACGCCTTGTCGGTTCTCCTGAACCGGCCCGGCCGGGACACCGGCCGGCCGGAAGGCCATGCCAACAACTCGCTGTGGCTGCTGCTGGACGATGAAGCATTGCTCGATATCCACACCACCGAGCACATCGAGGAGACCACCCGGTACGCGGCCCAGCCCGACGGACGGCAGGAGGATCCGGCCGCCGTCATCACCAGCAGTGATCGCGGTCTGAAGCTGAACACGTTCCAGGGCCTGGACCCGAACGGGGAATGGAACCTGTTCGTCTCCGATCTCTCCGGCGGCGGACAGATGCGTCTGGAAAGCTGGGGTCTGGAAATCACCACCGGCGACCTCCTTCCGGAGGGCGGGGTTTCCCTGCTCGGAGCCATCGCCGCCCTGGTCGCCTGGTCCCACTGGAGCCGCACCGCCCTCCACCGGAGTCGCCTGGACTGAATCCGATCCCGGTCCACACTCCTGCCTGCCTGCCTGCCTGCCTCACGGCTTGTGTTTCCCGGGCCCGACCCGGGAGAGTCAGGCATTCAGGAGAACGCCGATGGAGCCGGATTATGATGTGGTGGTGATTGGCGGTGGACCGGGCGGAAGCACCGCGGCCGCGTTGCTTGCCAAGGCCGGCCGCCGGGTGCTGCTCCTCGAAAAGGAGCGGTTTCCCCGCTTTCACATCGGAGAATCCCTGCTGCCCTACAACCGCGCCCTCTTCGACGAACTGGGAATCCGCGCCGAACTCGAAGCCGCCGGGTTCACCCGCAAGTTCGGCGCCCAGTTCCATCTCGGCAACGGCTCCAAGGGCACGTCCTTCGTGTTCCGCCAGGGGGTCTTCACCCGCCATCCCGAGGCCTTCCAGGTCGAACGCTCGCGCTTCGACGAAATCCTCCTGCGCCATGCCGCCAAATCGGGCGCCGACGTCCGCGAAGGCTGGACCGTCAGCCGATTTCGCGGACCGACGGCCGCGCAACCGGACTCGGTGGAAGTGGAGGCCACGGAGGGGCAGGGACCGGCCCGCACCTTCCGCGCCCGCTGGCTCATCGACGCCTCCGGCCGCGGCAATCTCACGGGAAACCAGGAAGGCCTCCGTCGTCCCCACCCCCGGCTCCAGAAGCTCGCCGTGTTCGGTCATTTCTCAGGCGTCACCGTCGATGAAGGTCCCACGGCCGGCGACACCATCATCGTGCGCCTGGAAAACAAGTGGTTCTGGCTGATCCCGCTCCACGCCGACAAGGTGAGCGTCGGGCTGGTCATCGACCGCAGCGAAGTGAATGGGTCCGGCGAAACGCCGGAGGCGATCTTCCGTCGGCTGGTGGATTCCTCCCCGGCGGTGCAGAAGCGCATGCGAAACGCGCAGGCCCTCATGCCGCTCCAGGTCACCACGGATTTCTCCTATTCCAACACCCGCCTCACGGGGCCGCGGCTGTTGCGGGTCGGGGATGCCGCCGGGTTCATGGACCCGATTTTCTCAGCCGGAGTCTATCTCGCGATGAGTTCAGCAAGACTCGCGGCCCGCACCGTGGAGGAATCCCTGGCTCAACCTGCGGGCGAGACGGCCGGGCGGGAGCGGTACGAGCGGCGGGTGACGGATTCAATGCGGTTCTACTGGCAGATGGTCGAACTGTTTTACACCAAGCCCTTCATGGAGGTCTTCCTCCAGCCGCGGCATCGACTCGACCTGCCCTCGGCGGTGAACGCGGTGCTGGCGGGCGAGATCGAGGGCGGATGGGCGATGCGCTGGAGACTGCGACTCTTCTTCTGGGTCGTGCGACTCCAGGCCCGCTGGCCGCTGGTCCCGCGACTCGACGTCTCGTGAGCGGATCTCCCCACGACCGGATGTTCCGCAACGGTTCCAGGCGCGCCGCCGGCTCCCGTCGGTCGACCAGCCTTGGACTGGCCTGCGTGCTCGCGTTGTCCGCCTGTCAATCGGTTCCACCGAGGCCACCCCCCGACTCCGTCGGATGGCGCATCCGCCAGGGCCAGGCCGTCTGGACGCCCCGACAGGGTGCCTCCGATCTCGCCGGGGATCTTTCCGTGGCCACGAAGAATCCCGGGGAATACCTGCTCGAATTCTCGAAACCGGCCATGCCCCTGGTCCGCATCGAACGCAGCCCGGCGGGCTGGGAGGTCCATGCTCCGGGAGGCCGGCACCATTCGGGACGCCGGACTCCGCCGGATCGTTCCTGGTTCCGGCTCGCCGCCCTGCTCGCGGGAGAGAACCCGCCCCCGCCCTGGAAGGCCGAGGTTCAGACGGATTCCACCGGCAGCACCTGGGTTCTTGAACATCCGCGCACCGGCGAACGGATCGAGGGATTCCTCGGGCCATGAAGCGCTCCTGGCGGATCGCCCTCCTCAGCCTGGCCGGGTTCACCCTCCTCTTTGGCATCACCCGGCTGCGGTTCGCGACGGAGATCTTCGGGCTCCTCCCCCCCGACGCCCCCGGCGTGCGCGCGCTTCGCCTCTGGGACCGCCATTTCTCGGGAGCACACGCACTGACCCTGACCGTTTCCGCCGAGGACGAGACCACCGCCACGCTCGCCGCACGGCAGATTGCCGAGGGTCTTCGACCTCTCTCCAACCGGGTGGATCGCGTCCTCTGGCAACCCGTCTGGCGCGATGACCCGCTTCACGGGGCGGGGTTCGTCGCCTGGCAATGGCTCAACCAAACCGAGACGGAAACGGCCGCCCTCGAATCCCGGCTCGATTCCGCGCGACTGAAGGACACCCTGTCGGAAGCCCGGGAAACCCTGAAGTTTTCGCTGTCCCCGGAGGAGATCGCGCGTCTTGCCTACGACCCTCTCGGCCTCAACGAACTGCCCGGCAAATCCTCCCGTCTGGCGGAGGAATTCCGACGTGGCGAGAGCGGATTCAGTTCGGTCGACGGACGATTCCGCATTCTCACCCTTCATCCCCCGCGGCCCCTGCGCGGATTCAAGGAAGCGGCGGCCTGGCAGAGTCAGATCCGGGCGGAGGTCGACCTGCTCCGATCGAACGCGCCGGCGCTGGACCGGGTTCGGATCCGGTACACCGGCGGTCCGGCCATCGCGGCGGAGACCTCACGCGACATGGAGAGCGACATGCGCGGATCGGTGGGAGGCACGGCCCTGCTTGTGGCCGGCATGTTCGCCCTGGCCCACCGCCGGCTTCTGCCCCTGCTCTGGATGCAGGCCCTGCTTGGCCTCGTGCTGATCCTCACCCTGGGCCTGGCCGGCTGGCTCCTCGGCAGCCTCAACGTCATCAGCCTGGGCTTCGCCTCGATCCTGCTCGGACTGGTGGATGACTTCGGCCTGGTACTCTACCAGGAGATGCTGGCAGCGCCCCACCGGTGCCTGGCCGAGATCCGAAAAGAACACAGCCGGCCCATCCTGGCCTCGGCCGGAACCACCGCCGCGGCTTTCCTCCTGCTCAATCTGTCGGGCGTCCCTGGCCTGGCCCAACTCGGCACCCTGGTCGCCGTGGGCACGCTGATCGCCGCCGTGGTGATGCTCGGGTTCTTCCTCCAACCCTTCCTGCGCCGACGCCTTCAGGATTCAATCGCAGCGAAGGCCGCCCCCGACCCCGCGACGAGGTCAGGCCCGAAGGAACCAACGCCCCCGCGCACCCCTCTCCCTCGCGCCGTCCAGGCCCGGCCTGAGTTCCACCCAGCCCAACCCCCAGCGAATACCGCCGCCCCTGCCGGCTCCGGAGGATTCAATCTCCGCGCCGCGCCCGGCACCCTCCTCGCCACCACCCTGCTGGCGATCGGTGCCTTGGCGGCGGTGGTCTGGCGACCGCCCGGATTCGATGTTTCCCAGGGCGCACTTCGACCGCGTCAGAGCGAAAGCTATGCCGCCCTCGATGAAATCCGGGAGCGCCTCGGCCAACGCACCAGTGATCTCTGGGTGGTTTTTTCGGGTCGCTCGGAGGAGGAGTTGCTGGCGCGATTCGACGCGGCGCGACCCGGGCTGGAAGCCCTGCGCGCTCAGGGGCGTATCAGCGAATTCGAGATTCCGGAAGGACTCTGGCCCCGGCCCGCCGCTTGGGCGGCCAACCGCGCCCGTTTCCAGCGCCTCGCCAGCCGCCGCGCCGAATTGCTGGAGGCGCTGCCCGCCGAGGGTTTCCAGGGGGGCGCGATCGAGCACGTGGATCGGGTGCTCCGCGAATGGGAACGGCTCTGCCGGCAACCCGGCCCCACCGCCCCCGAAGATGCGACGGGACGCTGGGTGCGTGAACAGGTGGCCGCCCACGACGACGAAGGCGTGTTTGCCCTGGGCCTGGTTCGAACGCCTCCGGAGTCCTCCGCCGTGGACCTTGTGCGTGCGATCGAATCGGGAGCAGGCCCGTCGGTTGCCGCCGGTTCCTGGGATGCCCTGGGGCCGGGCCTCCGCACCCTCGCAGGCCCCCGGGCGGCGTGGCTGACAGCCGCCATGACCCTTCTGGTCGGACTCTCCCTGGCCGCCACCTACCGGAATGCACGCGCCGTGCTGCTCAGCCTGGGCGTCCTGTTCTTCGGCCTGCTGCTTCTCTGGGCCTGGATGGCCTGCGCCGGATGGAACTGGAACCTGATGAATCTGCTCGCCCTGCCGCTCCTGCTCGGAGCCGGGGTCGACTACGCCATCCATCAACAGACCGCCCTTGCCCGGCACCGGGGCGATCTCGCCCGGGTTCGCGCCGGCACGAGCCGGGCGCTCTGGCTGGGCGGGCTGACCACCCTCATGGGCTTCGGCTCCCTGGCCTGGTCGACCAACGCCGGTCTCGCCAGTCTCGGCCAGGTTTGTGCCGCGGGCGTTTGCTGCGTGCTGGCCACCGCCCAGTGGCTGCTCCCGGGATGGTGGCTCGCCGCAGGAAGCCCCGACGCCGGAGACACCCCGGCCTCTTCCAAAGACGCTTCGGGAAAACACCAACCGTCCCGGCTCTACGGCCCGCGCCTCTGGGCTCTGGCCGTCCGCCTCGCCGCCCATCTCCCCGCAGGCCTGCTGGCCGGCCTGGCCTCGACCGCAGCCGCGCTCTACGGGCGGATCGATCGTCGGCGATTCACCGTGGTCGAACACAACCTGACCCCCGCCACCGGCTCCGGCGCCCCGGCGACCCGCGCCGCCCGCCTCCTGTTCCATGAGTTTGGCCGCAAGCTGGCCGACCTCTGGCGCTTCGAGGCCGGGGTCATGGCCCCCGGGGAGGTGGGCGACCTGCGGGGACGCGACCATCTCGAGTCGGCCCTGGCTTCCGGCAAGGGCGTGCTGCTGGTGACCGTTCACCTGGGAAACTGGGAACTCGGTGCGACAGCCCTGGCGCGGTTTGGACGACGACTGCTCGTGCTCACCCGCGCCGAGCCGGGCGACCGCTTCACGGAACGCCGCCAGGCCGCGCGCGCGGCGCAGGGCATCGACACCCTGGTGGTGGGCGATTCCGGATTCGGAGTCGTGGAGGTCATGCGCCGTCTCGGCGACGGTGGATTGGTCGCGCAACTCATCGACCGTCCCGATCCGGGGACCGCCGTGCGAACCACCTTTCTGGGTGCGGCCTTCGACGTGTCCCGCGCGCCCGCCGAACTGGCCCGAGCCACCGGGTGCGTGATCCTTCCCACCACGCTGGTCCGGATTCCCGGGGGTTACCGCGCCGAGGTGCTGCCCGCGATCCCCTATGACCGGCGAAACCTCGGTTCGGCTGAAGCCCGGGCCGCGTTCGCGGGCGAGATCCTGCGTGCCTTCGAACCCGCCGTCCGACAGCATCCCGAGCAATGGTTCCACTTCGTCCCGGTCTGGCCGGTGTCCGACGAACCCTCCTGAAGCTCGTGGTGATGGCCGGGTTCCTGACGGCCCACCCCATTGCGTTGCTGGGAGCCGACGCCCTCGACCAATGGCTCGAGCGCCACACGGACATGCGGAGCTGGTCGGCGGAGTTCCGACAGACCCGCGCCCTCGCGGTTCTGAAGGAGCCACTGATGGCGGAGGGCAAGGTCTGGTTCGCGGCGCCCAACCTGTTCCGCTGGGAACTCGGCAGCCCCGCCCAGACCGTGGCCATCCGGGGCACGAATGAACTCGCCGTGATCTACCCCCGGCTCAAACGCGCCGAACGCATCCCCCTCGCCAGCCAGCGCGGCCCCCTGCGCGACGCCCTGACCCTGCTCGAGGCGGGGTTTCCCCGAAGCCGCGCCGATCTCGAATCCCGCTTCCTCATCCGCAGCCTCACCGAAATCCCCACCGACGCCTGGAGGTTGGTCCTGCAACCCCGTTCCGCCGAGGCCCGGCGGTTCATGGAATCCGTCACCCTCGAGTTTGCGCTGGCCGAGCCGGGTCCGCGCGCGACCGAGCTCCGGTTCGCCGACGGCACCACGCTGCGCAACGACTTCCGGCAGCCCCGCGCCAATCCCGAACTCGCCGCGGACTGTTTCACGATCACCGTTCCCGCCGGGTTCAAAGTCGTCACCCCATGAATCGTTCCCCCGACCTCGGTGCCGCCCTGGATCGGCTTCCCCACGGCCCGGATTTCCGTTTCGTCGATCGCCTGCTCGAACTCGAAGGCGGCGTCCGGGGTGCGGCCGAGTACACGTTGCGCGGCGACGAGCCGTTCCTGCGCGGTCACTTTCCCGGCATGCCCCTCATGCCCGGAGTCCTGCTCATCGAAGCCGGGGCCCAATTGGCGGGGGTCGTGGCCCAGTCCGACCCGGCGCAACCCGTGCTCCACGGACTCAAGCTCGCCGCCGTCCGCCAGGCGCGGATCCATGGCAGCCTCCTGCCCGGCCAGACCGTGCGGCTCGAGGCCGAACTGCTGGCCCGCATGGGAGGTCTCGTCCAGGCCCGCGTTCGCGCCAGCCTTGGCGCCCGGATCCTGATGGAGGCCGAAGTCGCCCTCGGCGGTTCCCCCGTGGCGCTGGCCTGAAGTTAGCTCCCCTCTCCCTTCTCCCCACTCCCGACTCCCTTCTCCCGCCCCCCGACTCCCGACTCCAAACTCCCCCACTCCGCCGGAAAGCCCCTGTGCTCAGCCGCGAGGTGAGCCAAGGATCTGGTCGCGCAGGGCAGACCGCGGAACCTTGCCGCGCTCGTTCACGGGCAGGCAGTCGCGGATGAGAATCCGCTGGGGAACCTTCCAGGCCGGAAGCTGGGCCAGCAGGAACGAGCGCAACTGAGCTTCCCATTCGGCCCCGGCCTCGCCTTCCCTCGGAACCACCCAGGCCAGAATCGCATCGCCACGCGCCTGGCTCGGGTCGGGAATTCCGAACACCACGCAGTCGCGCACTTCCTCATGGCGACGCAGCACCCTCTCGATCTCGTCCGGGTGCACTTTGCGCCCCGCCACGTTGATGGTGTCGGCCATGCGCCCGAGCAACACCACGCCACCCGCCGAAAGGTCCGCCAGATCACTCGTCCGGAAGCGCCCCGGCACCAGGCAGGGATCCGGTTCCGGCAGATAGCCCCCACCCACGGCGGCACTGTGCACCACCAGACAACCCTCGGCATCCCGCTCCAACCGCACCCCGCGCATCGGCGTTCCCACCCAGCGCGGATCCGTCCGCGGAACCTCCCCGGCGTCGAAGGCAATCCCGCCGCATTCAGTCGAGCCGTAGAAATTGTGAATGTGCAGTCCACGGGTCCGGTGGACTTCCGCTTCCAATTCCAGGGGCAGCGGCGCCCCCGCGGAGATGGCCAGGCGGAGGGACTCCGGAATGGCCCCGGCGTCATGCCAGGTCCGCCACAACACCGGCACCCCGGGAAGGGTCAGATCCCCGATCTCCCTCCCCGCTCTCCGGATCACTTCGGGCAGGGGAGCCGGCGCGAGATAAAGGGGGATGCCATGCAGGAGCAGCGGCAGGACCAGGTTCGAAAAACCGTAGGAATGCGCCAGGGAGAGCGCCGCCAGATTGGGCCATTCCGGTCGCAACCCCATGGTGGCCACGATCTGGTCCGCATCCGCCGCGAGTTGTTCCCCGGTGAACCAGACGCCCCGGGCCGCACCCGTCGATCCGCTGGTGGTCTTGAAATGCACCGCCCCCTCCGGAATCAACCGATCCCGCGGCGGGCTCTGACCGGTCTCCAGGGGACACACCACCCTGCCCTGTCGCCATCCCTCGAGCACCCGAAGCACGAACTCCGCCCGGCCCCCGTGCGGAAACACCCAGGAGAAAGCCTCCAGGGAATCCATCCTTTCGGTCGCCTGCGCCAGACGTTCAAACGTCCAGCGACGACCATCCGCGAGATCGCACAACGCCAGCGCGTCGCCTCGTTCCCGTGCGATGGTCCGCCAGCGCTCGTAGAGCATTGCGCCGACCACTAACGCGCCCCTACCGTCCGAGGCAAGTGCGCGTTCGCGTTCGTCTCCGATACTGGCTCCTGCTCGCGACCCTGGGACTCTCCCTGTCCGGCTGTCTTTCCCCCCGGCCCGACACCCCCCGGACCCCGCGCCGATTCGATTTCACCGCCGACACCGTCGGTTTCGCCAACGAAACCCTCTGGATCTACGAATTCGATGCCGCGGGCCGGATGTCCCATCGACGCCGCGATCCCCCGCCCTCGTACAGTCTCCGGTGCTTCGTCGTCGCCCGACTCAACCGGCAGTTCTTCGACCACGCCCGGTTTGTCCCCGAACAACCCCGTCCCGGTCCGGCCGAACTGGCGGAACGAGTCTCGGCGGTCGTGCACCGGTCCCCGCGAACCCCCTCCCCCGATGGCGACCGCATCGTCCTCCCGGGGTACGCGAACCTTCGGGAGCTCAGCCTCGACCAGGAACCCCTGCTCAAAAGGCTCGGCGGGCACGGATGGGAAAGCTACGTCCAGCGCGGCCATTGGCGCAGCGTGTTCCCGTTCACCCGTCGTCACCAACTCCGGACGACGGAACAACTCCTGACCCGGCTTGCCGACGGCCGGCCCCTCGTCCTCCACCTTGTCCGTTTCCCCCAACTCACCATCAATCACGCCGTGCTCGCCTTCGACGCCCGACGCACTGCGGACGGCTGCGAATTCCTGGTCGCGGATCCGAACGAACCGAACCAGCCCCGAACCCTGGAATTCGACCGTGCCACGGGACATTTCCAGTTCGGGCCCAACCCGTACTTCGGCGGCGGCCGGGTGGATGTCTATGAAGTCTTCCACGGCCCCTGGTACTAGCGGTCGACCGGAGCGGATTGCAGGTTGAATCCGGAACGATAAGGGCGTCTCAATCATGCCCGTCAGTCCCGACGCGATGGACCCCATGGCCGCCAGCAACGAAATCTTCGACGTCGCCATCGTCGGAGGAAGTCTCGCGGGCGCCGCCACCGCCTGGCTGCTGCTCCGGGATCGGCCGGACCTGAAGATCGTCCTTCTCGAACGGGCCGCCACCCACGGACGGAAAGTCGGCGAAGCCACGGTGGAGGTCAGCGCCTTCTTTCTCACCCGGGTTCTAGGCCTGACCGACCACCTTCAGCACGAGCACCTGAACAAGCAGGGACTCCGCTTCTGGTTCGCCAACGACCACAGCACATCCCTGGCCGATTGCAGCGAAATTGGCGGCCGTTACCTCGCCCGCGTTCCCAGCTTCCAGATCGACCGCGCCCGGCTCGACGAGGAGATCCTCCGCCGGGCCGAGGCCGCCGGCACCCGCGTGCTTCGGCCTGTCACCGTCCAGAAGATCGACCTGCAGCCGCACGGTCGGCAGACCGTTCATTTCCGGCAGGGCGATCACACCGGAACCCTCTCCGCCCGATGGGTGGTCGATGCCTCCGGCGTCGCCACACTTCTCGCCCGCCAACAGGGCTGGCATCGCCCGAACACCGATCACCCCACCCATTCCGCCTGGGCGCGATGGCGCGGGGTCAAGGACTGGGACGGACTCGAACTGGCCCGCCGCCATCCGGAGTGGGCCTCCGCGCACCACGGCCTTCGCGGCACCGCCACCAATCACCTCATGGGCCCCGGCTGGTGGGCCTGGATGATCCCGCTGCGCGGCGGCGACACCAGCGTCGGGGTGGTGTTCGATCCCCGGCAGGTCGACTGGCCCGAGGGCGGTTCCGTGGCGGAACGGCTGAAGAACTTCCTGCTCGCGCACCCGACCGGGCGCGAATTGATGAGCGACGCCCAGCCGGTCGAAGGCGACGTCCACTGGCGCCGCCAACTGGCGTACCGGAGCGAAACCGTGGCCGGGCCCGGATTTGTTCTGGTCAGCGATGCCGCCGGATTCCTCGATCCGTTCTACAGCCCGGGCATGGACTGGCTGTCGTTCACGGTGATGCGGGCCGTGGACCTCATCGCGGGAGCCGACCGCAGGCAGGCCGAGGCGACCGCGTCCGAGATCCAACGTTACAACGCGGACATCCGGCGCTCCTACGACCGCTGGTTCGATGCCATCTACCGGGACAAGTACGCCTATCTCGGGGACTTCGAGCTGATGCGGATCGCCTTCCTGCTCGACCTCGGCTGCTACTATCTGGGCGTGGCTTCCCAGCCGTTCAAACGGGGAGAGGCGGGTCTCTCCGAACCTCCGTTCACCACGCCGCCCTCCACCCCGGTGTATTGGCTGATGAGTCTGTACAACCGCCGCCTGGCCGCCCTCGGACGATCCCGCCGTCAGCGCGGAACCTTCGGCCGAATGAACCACCGCCAGCGGTTGCTGGTGCCCGGATTCACCTTCTCACCGGGAAGCGCCCGTCCGCTGCTGGGTTGCGTCCTCCGCTGGCTTCACCTCGAAATCACCGAAGGCTGGCGATCGTGGGGACAGCCCATTCCGCCCGTCACCGAGCCCCATCCCATGCCCAGCCGCTGATCCGGTCCCGCCCCTCCGGTCACACTGACGGACCCGTTCCCCCCGCGCGGCGCGCCCGGTGGAATTCGCCCAGCCCCTGGGTCGAAACTTCGCCACCTTCGGCCTCGATGGCGCGGAGGATGATCTCCTCGGTCATGATCACCCGGTCGCGTCGGTAAATGACGTAGTCCTCCCGAAGATCAGGCGGCGTGAGATTCAAGGTCGCCAGATTGGCCCCGAGACGAAAGGCGCGACGGTAGGCGTTCTCCTGCCCCGAAAGATTCAGCGCGCTGACAGCAGGAATGACCCAGTCCGGCCGCATCAGTCGCAGCGCAGCCATGCAATTGAGCGTGAGATCCCCGCCATCACCCGTCTCCGACCGAAGCGGAGTGGAATCCCCCGGAACGAAGGGACTCACGCTGCAACCGGAAAGCGGCAGGGACCGAGCGAGTTCAAGATCCTGCAAGGCGCCATCCACGCCCCGGCCAGGCAATCCTGCGATAAACCCCGAGCTCACCGACCAACCTGTGTCAGCGAGCAGCCGAATGTGCCGGAGTCGCTCTTCCAAGGTTCCAGGGGCGGCGAACCGGTCATACCCAACCGACTCACCGACCTCGAACTTCATGATATACATCGTCGCCCCGGCCTCCCGCAGGTCGGCGTACAGGTCGGCCGGCAGGGTTCCGAGACAGACACTAATCCCCAGAGAAGTCTCCCGACGCAGGAGGCGGATCAACGGCAAAGCCACTTCACGCACGGCCACGGGATCCTCGCCCGCCTGGAGGTTGATATCCGTGACCGAGGCAGGCCGGTGCTCAATCAGCACCCGGGCCAGATCCTCCACCCGGGCGCGGCGCCGCTCGAGGGCACGGTTGTCCCGGCGCATCCCGCAATAAGTGCAGTTCTCCCGGCAGAAATTGGAAATCTCCGCCACGGCCCGGACAAACACCCGCCGTCCAAACACCCCCCGGGTCGCCGCCGCCGCCGCCTCGTGCCAGACCGCCTGGTCGCGCCCCATCGACACCAGCATTGCGGGGGTGGGGTGAAACGGCGCGTCTGCCACGGGACGATTAAAGCGAATCCCCGCGACTAAGAAAACCAACGATTCACTCCCCCGCTCCCCACGCCACGCCACGCCAATCCAAGGATAAGCCAGGGCCATCCCACGGGGCTCGCTTTCAGCCGCCGCCGCTCCCCATGCTGGGTCATGTCACTGGCTGCGGACTGTGCCGCTGTCATTCCCTGTCTGAACGAGGCGCCCACCGTGGCCTCGGTCGTAAGGGGTGTGTTGACCCACCTGCCCGCCGTGTGGGTGGTCGATGATGGGTCCACCGATGACACGCACCTGGTCGCCCGAGCCGCCGGCGCCGAGGTGGTCCGGTTCGACCGCCCGAGGGGCAAAGGCGACGCGATCCGGGCGGGCATCGTGGCGGCCGGAGCCCGTGGATTTCGCTGGATCCTGCTCCTGGACGGCGATGGCCAGCACGCCGTCGAAGACATCCCCACCCTGATCTCCGCCGCCGAACGGACGGGAGTCGAGATGCTGATCGGCAATCGAATGCGGCAATCGGAGTCGATCCCCTGGCTCCGGCGCCAGGTCAACTGGTGGATGAGCCGGGATTTGTCCCGCTGGACCGGACAGGACATCCCCGACACCCAGTGTGGATTCCGGCTGGTGCAGGTCGCGGCCTGGAATGCCGCCGTCCCGGACGGCGGTGGGTTTCTGATCGAATCCAGCATGCTCGTGGCCTTCGCCGCCGCGGGCTTCCGCGTCGGTCACTCCCCCGTGCGGGTGCTTCCGAGAACCCGTGGACAAAGCCGGATTCGGTCCCTGCGGGACACGGTGAGATGGCTGCGCTGGCGGCGGAAGGCCCGGCGGGATTTCAGGCGCCTGCACCTGGACCCGGACCTGGACCCGGATCTGGACCCGGATCTGGACCTGCGCCCAACCCCTGGAGCCACCGACCCGGAGTCCGCGCGGTCAGCCCAACCCGGGTCAACCGGCCTTGGCCGGTTGGACAGACGGTTGCCAGGTTAGCACCAGCTGCATTCCGCCGAAGGACCGCACCCGGGCCCCGGCGAGGCCGGCGCGCGCAGCCAGTTCACGCCATTCCGCGACACGCCACCCGCGTCGCACCGACAGCACCCCATCCTCCCGAAAATGGCGCGGTGCCCGCCAGGCGGTGAGCAGCAGCCAGATGGCCGCCGCGAAAAGCGGGTTCCGATGAAGATCCACGATCACCACCAACCGGCGGGCCACCCGGCCGGCTTCGCGAAAATGGGCGATCGCCTCTTCGTCGGTCAGGTGATGCGTCATGGTTGTGGCCACAACCACATCGAAGGCGCGATCGGGGAAAGGGAGTGCCAGAGCCGAGCCCTGGACGACCGGCCGGCGGGAGATTGAGGCGCAGTGCGGATTGGCATCCAGGTTGGTGACCCGCCAGCGCCAGCCACGCCCCGCAGCCCAGCCTTCGAGGGATTCACCCAGCCGCCCATCCCCCGCCCCGACGTCGAGAAGCTCCAGTTCCCGGCAGGCCGACTCCCCGAGTTGACCGGGAATACTGCGGCGGAAAGGCAGATCGAAATGCGTCAGCCGATTCACGCGGGCCAGCCACGCGTAGTCCGAGCGCACCTCCTCCAAGGCGCGGCCAGGGACATCGAAGCATTCGGCTTGCGTGGCACGACGACGCAACAACACGCTGAAAGCAACGCATGCCCGCGTCGGCAACTCAAGCCAGCCCCGTCCGTTGGCGTCGCATCGCTCTCCGCCTGACGGTTGTCGCGGTCGGGCTCTGGTCCTCGGGCTGGCTGCTCCACCGACTGGCCTCGCGCGCGGATCGGGACGGTGCGCCCCCGGGCTTCCTCGCCGGCATCGCCCACGGGGCATTGATGCCCATGGCTCTTCCCCGGCTGCTGCTCGGTCTGGATGCCGAAATCTACGCCGCCACCAACGCCGGCCGGAGTTACAAGCTCGGCTACACCTGCGGCGTCAACGGCTGCGGCGCCATCTTCTTCGGCCTGCTTTACCGGCGGCGCACCCAATCGCCCTCCGCGACGGTGGATTCGACATCCCCGGCCCTGCACCACGCCGGATCCCCGGGCGGCACGCCATGAGATACCCCGCCCCCCCGACCCCACCGCAACGCCACCGGGTGGTGGTCACCGGCGCCGGCATGATCACCGCCCTGGGCGCCGACTGGACCTCGAACAGCGAGGGTTTCCGACTGGGCCGCCAGGGATTCCGCCCGGTCAGCCGCTTCCCGGTTGAAGGCCAGCGCGTGGGAACGGCTGCAGAAGTGACCCTGCCGCCCACACCCCGGTTTGCGGAGACCACCCTGGGCCGAACCCGAATCAAGCGTCTCGACGCCGCAGCGCGCTTTCTTCTCCACGCCACCCACGACGCCTTGGCCTCGGCCGGCTTCCGGCCTGGCACGGGAACCCCGTTCGTTTTCGGCACCACCAGCGGTCAGATGCCCCTGGGGGAGGCCTTCTACCGGCAGGCGGTCACGAACCCCGCCAGCCGTCGTGGCCAGGCGACCCGAACGGTTCAATACCAGCCCCAACGCCAGATCCTGGACGTCCAGGAGGCCCTGGGAATCTCCGGCCCCGCCACTCTCCTGGCCAATGCCTGCGCCTCCGGGGCCAATGCCATCGGGCATGCCTGGCAACTCGTGCGGCAAGGCGCGGTCCCCTGCGTGATCGCGGGCGGCTACGAAGCCCTCAGCCAGCTGGTGTTTGCGGGGTTCGACTCCCTTCAGGCGCTTTCCACCACCGTGTGTCGCCCGTTCGACGCCCAGCGGGACGGCCTCGCCCTGGGGGAGGGCGCCGCGACTTTCCTGATCGAATCGCTGGAACACGCGGAACGTCGCGGGGCCCGCATTCTCGGGGAGATCGTCGGCTACGGCGCACGCACGGATCTCCATCATCTCACCCAGCCGCACCCCGAGGGCAACGCCGCCTGGGCCGCGATGCAGGAAGCCACCCACAAAGCCGGGGTGGCGCCGGAACAGGTCGGTTACGTGAACGCCCACGGCACGGGCACCCCGGCCAACGACGGCTCCGAAGCCACCGCGCTCGTGCGCTGGGCCGGCGCCCACGCGGAATATCTCCAGGTCAGCTCCACCAAGGCCGGCATCGGCCATCTGCTCGGCGCGGCCGGTGCGGTGGAATTCGGCATCTGCCTCATGGCCCTCGCCCAAGGCTGGCTCCCCCCCATGCTCACCACCCGGACCCCCGATCCGGCCTGCCGCTTCCGCCTGGTCCAAAGCCCGACCCGCATGGACCTGGAGTATGCCCTGACGAACTCCTTCGGCTTCGGAGGAGCCAACGCCAGCCTGCTGGCCCGGAGGTGGCGATGAATCCCGGGGCGGCAATCGCCGTCACCGGCATCGGCGCTGTCTCCCCTGCCGGCTGGGGCCTGGAGGCTTTGCTGGGCGCAATGTCCGCCCCGGAACCCCTGCCAGTCTCCCCCCTGCCCCGCGCCCCCCGCCAACGCCCCTTGCGGCATCGCCCCATTCCCCCGCCCATCCCCCGCCCACCCTGGCTGGCCCATCCACGACTCCGCCGGGCCAGTTCCATCTCCCACGCCGCCGTGGGCGCCGCCTGGGAGGCGCTCGGACCCCGGAATCCACAACTCGCACCCCAGGGACTGCCACGCCTCGGGATCGTGGTCTGCGTGATGAGCGGGAGTGTGATTTATTCCCGGCGGTTCTTCGACGAAGTCCTCAAGTCGCCCGCCACCGCCAGCCCCGTTCTCTTTCCCGAAACCGTCTACAACGCACCCGCCAGCCATCTCGCGGCCATGCTGGGGGCCGACGGCATGAATTACACCCTGGTGGGCGATCCCTCGGTTTTCCTGGCCGGACTGGGCATCGCGGCCGGCTGGCTGACGCAGGGCGACGCAGATGCGGCCCTCGTCGTCGGCGTCGAGGAAACCGACTGGCTCACCGCCGAAGCCTGGGAATTGTTCGGCACCGACGCCATCGCCACCGGCGGAGCCGGCGCCCTGCTGCTGGAACGGTCGATCGAAAGGAACGGACCGTTCCTCGACACCCTCACCGACCGCCAGCCGTACGCGTCTTCCGCCCAACGAACCGCGGCGCTGCGTGCATCCCGCCAGGGGCTGGAGACCCTCCGGGCCACCGATCCCGGCGCGCTTCTGGTCGACAGCCGGTCCGGATCCCGGCGTTACGATGCGGCGGAGGCCGCCGTCTGGGCCGACTGGCGCGGGCCCGCCCAGTCGCCCAAGCGGATTCTCGGCGAAGGATTCGCGGCGGGTGGGGCCTGGCAATGCGTGCTGGCCGTGGAAACGCTGCGACGGGGCCAGGCACGGGAGGCCGTGGTCAGCGTGGCCGGACTCAACGAGGCCGCTGCTTGCGCGAGATTCAGCGCCGCAACCCAACCCTGACCGCGGATCAAGGCCGACCTGGATGACCTCGACGGGTGGGGCGCGGTCGGACATCAGCACCTTTTCATTGGCGCTTCGTTCTCGGGCTGGATGAACATTCGGCCGTGCCCGGACGCGTCATCCTGATCACTGGAGCCAATGGCAGGCTCGGCCTCGCCATTGCCGAGGGCTTCCTCGCGGAGCCGGGCACCCAGGCCGTCTGGCTCGGGGTGCGAAAAAACCGCGGCGCAGCCGAAGAACTCCAGGCCCGGGACCCCGACCGCGTGCGTCTGGTCGATCTGGAGGTCACGAACAGCTCGGAATGGCAGCACGCGGTGCAGGAAGTGACCCGTCGCGACGGCCGCCTGGATGTCCTGGTCAACAATGCCGGCCACCACCGCGACGGCCTGCTGGCCCAGCTCACCGACGAGGACTGGCACGGGGTGATCGCCAGCAACCTGACCGGCACCTTCCTCGGATGTCGCGCCGTGTTGCCCACACTCATCAGCCAACGATCAGGCCGGATCGTGAATGTCAGCTCCCTGAGCGCCCTACTCGCCCCCGCGGGCCAGGCAAATTACGCCGCCGCAAAAGCTGGCGTCGTGGCCCTCACCCAGTCGCTGGCCAAGGAAGTGGCGCGGATTGGTATCACCGTGAATGCCGTCTGCCCGGGATACGTGGAAACCGACGCACTCGCCTCCCTGCCCGCCGAGGCTCGGACGGCGGCGACGACCCGGATCCCCATGCGCCGATTCGGGCGGCCGGAGGAAATCGCCGCCAGCATTCGTTTTCTTGCCAGCCCTGAAGCCAGTTACGTGACGGGCGCCGTGTTGAAGGCCGACGGAGGAATCCTATGACCGACCCCAACGCCGGACTTCGCCGGCAGCTGAAGGAACTGATGGTGGAAAACCTCATGTTGCAGGTCACCGCCGACGACATCGGCGACCAGCAACCCCTCTTCGGACCGGGCGGACTCGGACTCGACTCGGTGGATGCGCTCCAGCTGGTGGTGGCCCTGGACAAGCACTTCGGCCTGAAAATCACCGACCAGGCCGTGGCGCAACAGATGCTGGCCAACGTCGACACCCTCGTCGCCGCCATCGTAGCCCACCGGAGCCAGTCCCCGCCGACCGGAACAGCCTGAGAACAGCGCTGACGGGGAAGAGCGAACTGCGGCGCAGCGAGAGCCCACCGCGGAACCCAGGATTCGCGGGATCAGATTTCAGCCAGAGGCTCGGAGGCATCGCCGAAGCGACTCGGGCGCACGCCCATCTTGTCCATCATCGCAAGGTAGAGCCGGCACATCTGGCGCTCGGGCTTTTCCTTGTAGTCGAGCACCTGGCCGCCCTTGATCCGGCCGCCACCGCCGCCCACCAGGACCACCGGCAGCTGATTGGCCTCATGATTGCCGGTCAGCATGCTCGAAAGATAGAGCAGCATGGTGTTGTCCAGGGCGGTCCGCCCGCCTTCATCGATGGCCTCCAGCTTCCTCGCGATGTACGCCACCTGCTCCAAAAAGAACCGGTTCACCTTCAGCCAGTCGGCCGTGTCCGAGTGCGAGAGCAGATGGTGGATCATGTAATCCACGCCCAGGTGGGGAAACCGAAGCGACGAATGGTCGTTGTTCAGCTTGAGCGTGCAAATCCGGGTGGTGTCGGTGCGGAACGCCAGCACGAGAATGTCGCACATCAAACGCATGTGCTCGGCGATGTCCTGGGGAATGCCATCCGCCGGTCGGGCCATGTCCGGCTTGGTCAACGAGGGCCGCCACCCCTGCAACTCCCCCTTCCTGCCCGCCTGCTCGATGCGCCGCTCCACGTCCCGCACCGACTCCAGATACTCATCCAGCTTCCGTTGATCCGAGACACTCACCTTCCGGCGCAGGCTGCTGGCATCGGAAAGCACCGCATCCAGCACGCTCCGGTCCCCGCGCTGCACGTTGTCCTTGAACAGGCGGTCGAAGGCCAGCGCCGGATAGATCTCCAGCGGTGTCGGGGTCGTCGGAGAGCTCCACGAAATGTGGGAGCTGTAGAGCATCGAGTAGTTCTTGTGCACCGACGGATTGGACTTCTCGCAGCCCAAAACAAGGCTCGGGACCTTGGTGGAATCCCCCAACCGCTGCGCCACCAGCTGATCTAGGCTGGTTCCCGACCGGATTTCACCGCCCGACGCAAGGGGAGCACCGGAGAGCAGGTTTCCGGTCTGGGAACTGTGAATGTTCCCCTTGAGGGCTTCCTGGTTGTAGAGCCCGCGCATGAAAACCAGCTTCCGGCGGAAATCCGAAAGCGGCTCAAGCACCTTGCCCAACTCCATGCCTTCCCCCTCGCCCCGCGCCCACCACTCCCGGCTGTGAAACCCATTGCCCGAAAAAAGCACCGCCATCCGCACCGGAGCCTCGCTCGATCGGGAGGAACCCGTCGGCGCATCCCCCCACACACGCAGGGATTCCATCCATGGCAACGCCATGGTGACGCCGAGTCCCCGCAGGAGTGTGCGCCGGGAAAGCAGGTGCTTCTTCATGGGTCTTAGTCCGAGCACCATGTCGAATCGAAGGAATGGAGGCAACCCCCGCGACTCAGGAGCTGCTTCCCGAAGTTGTGGTTGTGGGACTCGTCGCGCTGCGACGAGTCTGGAGTTTGGCCATTTTCGCCTATCGCAGAGAAGTCGCGGAGCGACTGGACGATGGATCGGGTCGGGTGCCGGGGATTGCGCCCCGGCACCCTCCCACACCACCGGACGTGCGGTTTTCTCGCATCCGGCGGTTGAACACGGCGGTCTACGCCTTCCCCGCAAGGCCTGATGGCATCAGGAAGCCAAGCCGACTCAGCAGTTCGTTGTTCAGAGCTCGCTGGAGTGCTGGGCTTCGGGATATCCGCCACGCCCCTTTCGAGCTGTGCGCGATCCTCAGCGCCCTTCCCTTCACCCCCAACTTCAGGAGGTTTCTCTTCCGGCCCTGCCAGCCATGCCAGCGTTGCCAGAAGCAGCACCGAATCCGTCGGCGTATCCAGCCCTCAAGATCGAAGATCTTTCGCCGGTCCGTGGCCAGTTGGTAGTACCCCCACCAGCCTCGGATGTATTCCCTCCAGCTCTTCCGCAGTTCGTTGCTGCTCGCGCTCTGTCGAGCGTTCCACAGCTCCCGGACCTTCGTCCGCAACCGCTCCAGACTCTGTTGGGATACTCCTATTTCGCCTTCTGGAGTGATCCGAAACCCCAGGAACTTTCGGTCCCACGGCCGGCCCACCCCGCTTTTCGTTGCATTCACCTCCAGACGTAGGTGCGTCCGGATCCACTCCACCATCTCCTTCATGATCCGTTCCGCCGCTCGTTCGCTGCCCACGTAGATGTTGCAGTCGTCCGCGTATCGGCTGAACGCCAGCCCGCGCTTTTCCAGTTCCCGGTCCAGCGCGTCCAGGTAGATGTTCGCAAGCAACGGGGATAACGGCCCGCCTTGCGGCGTACCCTCTTCCGTCTCCTGCACCACATCGTTGATCATCACTCCGGCCCTCAGATACTTCCCGATCAGCCTCAGCACCCTTTTGTCCCGGATCGTCTTGCCGATCCGGCCCATCAGGATGTCGTGGTTCACGTGGTCGAAGAACTTCGTGATGTCCATGTCCACCACCCAGTTCTTCCCCTTACGGACGTATCCTTGGGCTGCCCTCACCGCGTCGTGTGCACTGCGTCCGGGTCGAAAACCCCAACTGCTCGGGTGGAACCCCGGGTCGAAGATCGGGGTCAGCACTTGCAAAAGCATTTGCTGTATCCACCGATCCACCACCGTTGGTATCCCAAGCAGTCGGACTCCTCCCCAGGTTTTGGGGATCTCAACCCGCTTCACCGGAGCGGGCACGTACGTCCCCGCCATCAGTTTCCCGCGGATCGACTCCCAGTGCTCACTCAGGTGTCCGGCTAGCTGCTCCGTCGTCATCCGGTCGATCCCCGCGGCTCCCCGGTTGCGGATGACCGCATTCCGGGCCTCCACGGCATTCGTCTCGGCAACTACCTTCTCCATCAGTTCCTCGTACATGCGTTCTGTCCGGAGTTCCGCGTTCGTCAGACCTCTTGGACGACTCGGTCGCTCGGCCTAATGAAACGGTCACTCCGTCGCCTCACGCCCTTAGTCGATCCGGGATGGTCACCGCAGTTGTGGCGTCCCGTCGTTTCCGTCCTCTCTCGGCCTGTCGTTCAGGTTCTCCTTGAGCTGTTTCCTTTGTTCTTCGGCCCTTTGCTCTTCCCACCTTTCGGCAGGCGTCCTCACTACTACGGCCTCTGCTGACTTCTGCCCGGCTCTCACCCGGCAGATCTCCTTGGGTACGTTAGACAAACCGTCAATGCGTGCCGCCGGACTCTACTCCATGGGTTGTGGTTGATGATAAGGGCTTTGCGGTTGCTAGCACGCTCACCCACCCATAAAGCCTCTCTGTCCCTTTCGTGTTCCTACAGTCGCATCTTCGCCTTCGGCCCCTTCACCTCGTGTCCTCGCGGACCCGGGCTGGCCTACAGCTACAGTTCGCATTCAACTCGTCTGTCGGGCTCCTTTCATCCCGATGGTCTGTCTGCGCGCCAAGCGCACTAGCCAGGGGCTTCAGCCCCTGGATCGAGTGCGAGTCTCCGGTGCGTCGCGGCGCGACGCCGGAATCGGCTCCCTCCAATCTCTTCATGAATCATCGATGATACTCACCGGCTCATGTGAGCTCTCGAGCCATCCGAGCGTCGCTCCGCGACGCCGATCGTTCAATTCACGCATACCGTGGGCTAAAGCCCACGGCTACCCTCCTTCGGTCGCTCCGCGACGTCTGAAAATGGCCAAATTCCAGACTCGTCGCGCTGCGACGAGTCTGGAATTTGGCCATTTTCGCCTATCGCAGAGAAGTCGCGGAGCGACTGGACGATGGTAGC
>CAYZAE010000051.1:0-28193 GCA_964476125.1 uncultured Verrucomicrobiota bacterium
CATCCGGCCTTTTCCGCGAAAACAGGATCCCCACTGACTTTTCAGACGGGCTCTTTGGCACGGAGATAGCGTTCCTTCGGACCAGCGATGGCGGATCGGCGCGGATGGCTGTGAGTTGGGATACTCCGGGGGGACCATGGGGAGCGCGGGCGGATTCGCTCCCAGCGTGGCCCATTTCACAAGAGTGACGCATGACTCCGCGCGCAAGGGCGGTGAATGGCTGAATATTCCGCAGCACCGCGCCGGATTCCCGCCTTCCCCTGTCAGCCGTCAGCCGTCAGCCATCGAGGGTCCATCCCGCCCGGTAGCGTCGCCGGAGCAATTCATTGGCTTCGGGGACATTGGTGACTCGGCCGGTCTTACCATCGTAGTCCAGTTTTTTACCAACCCGGTAGGCGACGAGTCCGAGCATCATCTGTTCAATCATTGTGCCGCCGTAGTCGAAGTCACAGGAAGTCTTGAGACTCCCTTTGCAGGCATCGACCCATTGTTGCTGGAAGTCTCCGAGGGGCGGCAGCAGGTCCTCCTTTTTGCGGGGCCGGTAGTAGGTCATGTCGGCGGCATTTCCGAAGGGAATGAGAAGTCGGGCATTGAATTCCGCGACCAGGGCGCCGCGGGATCCCTCGAACAGGGCCCCGTGCCCGATGCGGTTCAGATCGACCCACGGTGCCGGCGAGGCGGGCATGGCGCCTCCCTGATACCAGGAGACCTTGATGCCTGGTCGCCAGGCGTTGGCTGGATGTTGGAAATGGAGTTCGAGCATCACGGGACTGACTTCGGGATGGAACGGTTCCCCGCGTGCCTCGGCTGACGTGGGCAGTTCGGCGTCGATGGCATTCCAGGCGAGGTCCATGGTGTGGCTTCCCATGTCCCCGACCTGTCCCGTGCCGAAATCCCAGTACATGTTCCATTGCAGACAGTTCATTCCGGCGCCCCCGGAGAAGTATTCGGGATTGTAGGGATGTTCCGGTGAGGGCCCGAGCCAGAGGTCCCAGTGGAAGTCGCTGGGTGGTTCCCCTGCCGCCGGCAGGTAGCCGGGGCGTCGGAGTTGGCGATTTCCCCAGGCACTGACCTGCTGCAATTCGCCGATGGCCCCGTCGAGAACCAGTTCCCGCACCCGGTTGAAGTTGTCGTAGGCATGGCGCTGGGTGCCGACCTGGGTGGCGATCCTGGTTTTGTTTTTCAGGAAGTTGGCACGCACCACGCGGGCTTCCTCGACGCTGTTGGCGAGTGGTTTCTCGCAATAGACATGATACCCGCGGTTGATCGCCCAATTGGCGATGAAGGCGTGGGTATGGTCTGCGGTGCAGATCATGACCGCGTTGATGTCCTTCTGATCGAGGCAACGTCGCCAGTCGGTGTAGGTGGTGGCCTTGGGCCATTTCCGCGCGGCATCGGAGAGTTTCTTCTCGTTGACGTCGCAGAGCGCCACCACGTTTTGGCTTTCCAGGGTTTTGTAGTGGGCCAGCGCCCGACCCCAGACCCCGATGAGGGCGATGTTCAGTTTGTTGGAGGGCGCATCGGCGCCGAACAGCCGGGTTGTGGGCAGGACCAGGGTGGAACCGGCGGCCAAGGCGCCGGAGTGGAGGAAGTTTCGACGGTTCATGACATTCCTGGGGGGGGATGGGTCAATGGAGGGTTTGCTGCAAGGTACAGGCTGGGAAGCGGAAGTTTGGGAACAGGTCGATTCCCGAGCAGCCCCCACGGCGAGGGGGTGGCCGTTGAAAGATGAAGGACCCGTGGGATATCGGGAGGGCCTGCATGACTCCTTGGTCCTCCTGCGTGGGTCAAAAGTCCACACATTTAGGGCCAAACGTTGGTGCCTCAATCTTGGGGATGTGTGCGGGGATTGGGGCGAAGAAGTTCGGCCGTGGGCTGGGGGCGGCATGGGAATTGCGTGAGGCGGTTTCCTGTGCATTTCGCATCTTCGCTTGCGCGTCGAGGCGGGGATTGGGACATAGTGGGGCCGCTTTCGAACGCTTTGCAGCACCATGTTTGTTCATCCCAAGCGATATGATGTGATCGTCGTCGGGGCCGGTCATGCGGGCATTGAGGCCGCTCTGGCTTCTGCCCGCATGGGATGCCAGACCCTCTTGCTGACCATTAACTGCGATACCATCGGGCAGATGTCCTGCAATCCTGCCATCGGTGGGCTGGCGAAGGGTCATCTGGTCCGGGAGATTGATGCGTTGGGCGGCGAAATGGGTAGGACGACGGACCTTACGGGCCTGCAGTTTCGGATGCTCAACACCAAGAAGGGCCCGAGCGTGTGGGCGCCGCGCGCGCAATGCGACAAGAAGGCCTACCAGTTTCGCATGAAGTGGGTTTGCGAACGTGAACCGAATCTCGATATCCGTCAGGCCCACACCACGTCCCTGCTTCATCGCGACGGTGTTGTCCACGGCGTCGGAACGGCCCTGGAGGTTGAGTACCATGGCACCTGTGTCGTGGTTACCACGGGAACCTTTCTTCGGGGACTCATGCACATCGGGTCCAATCAACAGAAGGGGGGGCGTGCGGGCGAAGCGGCATCGACGTCTCTCAGCGACTCCCTCCGCGAGCTGGGCATGGAGTTGGGTCGGTTGAAGACCGGAACCCCTCCCCGCCTTTTGAAACGTTCGATTGATTTTGCTCGGACGGACGTTCAACCCGGCGACACCCCTCCCCCCCACTTTAGTTTCTGGAGGGAGGAGATGTTCCACGTGGAACATTCCACGCAGGGAGTGGTGCAAACTCCTCCGGGACTATCCCCGCGTGACTACGACCGGTACTTTCCCATGGCGAACTACCCAGGGCTTGGCTTGGGCTTGGGGGGGGATGTCGGGGGAGCGCTTCCCGGCTCCATTCTGGCTCAGATTGGGGGACAGCTGCCTTGTTTCATCACTTTCACGACGGAACGGACGGCGACGGTGGTTCGGGAGAACCTGCACCGGTCGCCGATGTACTCGGGGGTGATCGAAGGGATAGGTCCGAGGTATTGTCCGTCCATCGAAGACAAGATCGTGCGGTTCGCGGAAAAGGAGAGGCACCAGATTTTCCTGGAGCCGGAAGGGATCGGAACCGACGAAATTTACGTCAACGGCTTCTCCACGAGCCTTCCCTACGAGGTGCAGGTGGATCTGGTTCGAACGATTCAAGGATGCGAACGCGCCGAGATTCTCCGTCCTGCCTACGCGGTGGAGTACGATTTCGCCCCACCCACCCAACTTCATTCGAGCCTGGAAACGAAGGGAACGAGAAACCTGTTCCTGGCAGGCCAGATTAACGGCACCTCCGGCTATGAGGAGGCGGCCGCGCAAGGTTTGATGGCGGGGATCAATGCAGCCCGAAAGGTGCAAGGGAGGGAGCCGGTAGTTCTCAGGCGGGACCAGGCCTACATTGGCGTGTTGATCGACGACTTGGTCACCAAGGGAACTCTGGAGCCCTACCGGATGTTTACCAGTCGGGCGGAATATCGGCTCCTGTTGCGCCAGGACAATGCCGATCTTCGGCTGAGCGGGATCGGACACGAAATCGGCCTCCTGAGGGATTCGCTCTATCAGCTCTTCGCGGGACGAAGGGATGCGATTCATGAGGAGATCGCACGCTTGAAACGCACGAGGGAAGGGACCCAGACGCTGGAGCAAATCCTGAGGCGTCCGGAGGTGAGCTATGCCGACCTGCCGCCTCGGGAGGGTGCGCTGCCCAGGGAAGTGACCCAACAGGTGGAGATTGCGATCAAGTACGAGGGGTACATCGCCCGGGAGGTGGCGGAGGTGGAAAGGTTCCGGGGACTTGAAGATCGGGCGATTCCGAACGACTTCGATTTTGAATCGGTTCCCAACCTTCGAAATGAGGCGCGGCAGAAACTGATGAAGATCAGGCCTGCGACCGTGGGTCAGGCGGGAAGGATTTCCGGGGTGAGCCCCAGCGATGTGGGCATACTGATGGTCTGGCTGAAGCGGGCGGATTCCCGGGAGGGCCGGAGACCGGAAGGTCGGACTACTTGCTCTCCGGAGTGACGGCGAAGGAAACGCGCTGAACGCCGGCTCGGCGAACAAGATCGAGAACGGCGAGCACCGCGCCGTGGGGGGTGTCGCGGTCGCCGGTCACATAAATCGGGACGTTGGTTCCTCCGCCATGAAACCGGTTGGAAAGGACCAGGCCGAGATTGAGGAGGGTGGTGTTTGATTCGCCGATGAAGAGGTCCCCGTTCTTTTTGAGGGCAATATTGAAGACGTTGGGCTTGATATCCTTGTCGCCCATGACGGCCACCGGGGCATCGACCTTGACGGCCTTCAGCTTGGACATGTTGAGACTGACCATCATGAACGACGCGAGCAGGAAGAACATCACGTCGATGAGCGGGATGATCTCGATGCGCGAGTGCTTTCGGGGAACCGGAGATCCGAAACGCATGCGGTGCCTTACTTCTTGAGCGCCTGGGAAAGGTTGAACGAGACCTTCTGGATGCCCGCCCGGCGACAGGTATCGAGAACCGCGATCACCTGACCATGGGTGGCCTCGGGGCTTCCCTTGATATAGGCGGGCACGTTCGTGTTGGCGGCGTGCCGGTTGGTCAGGTAGGAGAACAGGTCCGGAAGCGTCTTGCGCTGCTTGTCGTTGCCCAGGACGACGTGGGTATCCCCCAGATTGTCGACCTCGAGATTGATCATGTCGGGCTTCTTCCCAGGAGCGGCCGCAGTGGGCGTGGGGAGATCCATTTTCAGGGCCTCCACGCGGATCATGGTCAGGCTGACCATCATGAACGAGGCCAGCAGAAAGAACATGATGTCGATCAGCGGGATGATCTCAAATCGAGCCTTACGGTGATGTACCGGCGAGGCGATTTTCATGATGGGATCGGGCGGACCCTCGGGATCGTGGAGCTCCGCACCTCGAGGTGGGGCGAATGTCCCTTACCGCGGCGTCACCTCACGACGGAACTCACTGGTGTCAAAGCCCTTCTGCCGCGCTGCCTGAACCATGACCTCGATGTTGGTAGCGGCGGTTTCGAGCTCGAATTGCAGTCGGGAAAGCTTGGCCGTGAAGAGGTTGAAGGGGATCAGGGCCACGATGGCGATGCCCAGGCCGGCACAGGTGGCGATGAGCGCCTCGCCAATACCGCCGGAGACTTTTTGAACCGCGAGCTCCGCGTCGCCGAGCCCGGTGAACGATGAAAAAATGCCGGTGACAGTTCCCAGGAGCCCCAGGAGGGGTGCCAGCGTGACAAGGGTGTCCATCACGGTCAGAAAGCGGCCGGCCCGCTGGAGTTCGACCCCGGCAGCCACCTGAAGGGCTCCTTGAAGGGAGGAATGCACGTGATTCATGCCGTGATAGATCATGCGGATCACGGGATCATCGGAGTTCTTCGACAGCTGGGCGGCGGTTCTGAAGTCCCCGTTGTCGAGGGCGGCCAGGAGTTTCTCAAGGCGTTCGGGATCGCGCTTCAAGGACTCGCGCCACCACCAGAAGGAGCGTTCACCGACGACGGCGACCGCGACCAGCGAGGCGATCAAGATCGGCCACATGATCGGGCCACCTTTGAGGAACAACTCAACGAGCGTGTAGGCGAGCATGGAAGGGAATGGCGTAGGTGGGAATCGTGGAAAACGGTTTAGAAATGGGGCGAACTGCCGGGAATCATGGGGCGAAGGTGATGGCGATGCGGTAGTTGCCCGCCTCCCCGACGACGGCCCGCCACTCTTTGCGGATGAAGTCGCAGACATGCCGGTCGAGCGCTGGCGAGCCGGAACTCTTGCCGATTTCGACCTTGGAGGGGATTCCGTTGGTGCTGACGGTGATCAGGGCCTCGACGGTGCCACCGATGCGATTCCGCTGGAATTCATCGGGGTAATTCGGCGGTGGTTGTTTTCGGAACTCTTTGCTTCCGAAGCGGATGTTTCGGAATTCCGGTCTTGGAAGTTGGTCCGGCGGCGGGGCCTTGGGGATGACCGCGGGAGGCGGTGGCACCTGATTGGCATTGGGAGCCAGCGCCGTGAAGCCCTCGATGGGAAGGGCGAAGGTGACATCCTTCGCATCGGCCACCAACACGGGGGCGATCACGGGGATTTCGGCAGTTTCCTCAACCTCTTCCTCAACTTCTTCGGTCTTTTCTTCAGACCTTTGCTCCGGCTCGGCGGGAGGCGGGAGGAGGACGACCGGCATGGGTTCCGGGATGGGCTCCGCTTGGCGGATGACAAAGACCGGTTGATTGACGCCAAGGAAGGCGACAATGACGAACACGAGGCAGACTGAATTCGCCCAGGCGAGCCGGCGCGTATCGTCCCGGTTGGCGGAGGGTAGACAATACTGCGCCAAGTCCGAACTCAGGCGGTACTGCGGGAGATCACGGGCAAGGTCGGCTGACGCGTTACTGCTCATACCAACTACGGAACCCACCGAACGAAGGAACGTTGAACCACCCCTTGCAAGCGTGGCAATGGGGAATTTGTGAATGGGCAGATCCGTTCTGCTGATTGACATGGCTCCTCTTTTGGTTCCAAGCTTCCGGCCTTTTAGCGTTACACACAGTCACCGTATGCCGAACACGAAGTCAGCCGAGCGCCGCGCTCGCGTCAGCGTCCGCCGTCAGGCCCGTAACAAGTCCGTCAAAACCCGCCTGCGCACCCTCGAGAAGAGTTACCGGGGTCTCGTCGCTGCCGGAAAGAAGGACGATGCCGGTCAGGCCTTGCGCCAGGCCGTGTCCGCGATCGACAAGGCTGCCAAACGTGGGGTGATCCCGAAGGGCCGGGCCGACCGCAAGAAGTCCCGGCTGGCACTTCGGCTGCAAAAGACAGCTGCCGCCGCGCCTGCCGCGGCCTGAGGTCCGTTTCTCCGGTGCGTGCCCAGCCGCGCCGGAGGCCTCCTCGTCCGGGACTCGACGTTCAGACTTACCTGGTCTGAAGCCAACGCTTGGGCGGAGCCATTGCCATTCCCGAGCTGGATTCCTCGCCTTGGCTCCATCAGAATTCGGTGTGGCCGAGGCCTTTCAATACCTGTTGGATGCCACCCTGAGGCATTTACAGGACTTGCGGAACGAGGGCGTCCCCTATCTTTCCATCGACATGGAAGGTGTTGGACGCCTTCTGCGTGGTCCGAGCTCACCCCAGGATTCGGTCAAGGCTTCGCACACCGCGCCCGTTCCGCATGCGGCCATGGGTCCGCGTTTCTCCGATCCGGGTCCCTTGACGCGGGAGCGTGGAACCGGATTGGGTCGAGGGCAGCCTGCTGCAGCCTCGGATCCTGCCCGGCTGCCGGCAGCACTGGGGCAGGTGCCGGGCCCCCTGCCGGAACCGGTGCTTCGAGCGGCCCCGGCTTCTGCCGCCTGGGCCGAGCCTGTCGCGGATCGGACTGCCGCGATGGAGGAATTGCGTCGCCAGGCCTTGGCCTGCCAGCAGTGCCCGCATTTGGTGAAGGCGCGAACTCAGGTGGTGTTTGGGGTCGGCTCGGTCGATACGGAGTTGATGTTTGTCGGTGAGGCTCCGGGAGCGGACGAGGACCGCCTGGGGGAACCCTTCGTGGGGCGCGCTGGGCAGCTTCTGACCCGGATCATTGGCGCGATGGGCTATTCCCGGGAGAGTGTCTACATCGCGAACATCCTCAAATGCCGTCCCGACCTTCCCGAAGGAAGCCGGGGCAACCGTCCACCGCGACCTGAGGAGATGGATACCTGCAAGCCCTACCTGGTGCGGCAGATCGAGATCATCCGGCCGAAGGTCATCGTGGCGCTTGGGAATACGGCGGTGCAGGGACTTCTCAATGTGCGGTCGACGATGGGCTCGGTGCGAGGACGGTGGCAGGACTTTCGAGGGGTGCCCGTCATGCCGACCTTTCATCCGTCCTACTTGTTGCGGTCGGAGGATGGGCCGGATCGTGGGTTTGGGGAAAAGCGGAAGACGTGGACGGACATGCTTTTGGTGTTGGAACGGCTGGGACGGCCGATCAACGACAAGATGCGGGGGTATTTTCTGAAGCCGGGAGCGGTTTGAGTTCGGAGCGGAAGGAATTGGAATGGGTGCATTTCGCAGTTTGGCAGGATGGCGGCGCGCTGCTTCAATCGTTGGGCGATGAAGCTCCTCGTCATAGGCTCGGGAGGCCGCGAGCACGCGTTGGTTTGGAAGCTCGCCCAGTCCCCACATGCCAAGCGCCTGTGGTGCGCGCCCGGCAATGCCGGGATCGCGCGGGAGCGGTGCGCGGGTTCGGGGGAGGCGGTGGAATGTATTCCGATCGGGGCGGAGGATCTGGATTCGTTGCTGCGCTTCGCGTTGGAGCACCGCCCGGATTTGACGGTGGTGGGTCCGGACAATCCGCTGGCGCTGGGGATCGTCGATCTGTTCCAGAAGCAGCATCTGCGCATCTGGGGTCCGAACCGGATGGCGGCGCAGTTCGAATCCTCGAAGGCGTTTTCGCAGAATTTCATGGCGATGCATGGAGTTCCCACGGCGCGGTCCGGAGTGTTCACGGATGCCCATGCGGCGAAGCGTTTCGCGGCAAGCCTGGGAGGGCGTTGCGCGGTGAAGGCGGATGGCCTGGCCCTGGGGAAGGGTGTGTTGCTCGCGCAGAATCAGACTGAGGCGGAGCAGGCGATCGAGGAGATTCTCCTGAAGCGGACTTTTGGCGACGCCGGGCAGCAGGTGGTCATTCAGGAAATGCTGGAAGGCGTTGAGATTTCGCTCCACGCGTTGTGCGACGGCCATGTGGCGCGGCTGTTCCCGACTTCCCAGGATCACAAGCGGGCGTTTGACGGGGATCGGGGTCCAAACACCGGCGGCATGGGAACGTATTCTCCTGCTCCGTTCCTCACGGAGGATGAACTGCTCGGTGCGGCCCGGGAGATCCTTGAACCCTGGCAGAGGGGTTGTGCGGCGGAGGGCATTGATTTCCGGGGCATTATCTACCCTGGGGTGATGCTTACCGCTGACGGGCCGAAGGTCCTGGAGTTCAACGCACGCTTCGGCGATCCCGAAACCCAGGTTTACCTGACGCGGCTTGAGAATGATCTGGTCGAGCTTCTTGACGCCTGCGTGAGCGGGACACTGAAGGACATTGAGCTGCGGTGGTCCGAAAACGCCGCCGTTTGCGTGGTGATGGCTTCCGGGGGTTATCCGGGTCCCTATCCGAAGGGACTTCCGATCTCGGGTCTCGAGGGCGTCGCGGCCTTGGAAAATGTGAAGGTTTTCCATGCGGGAACCGGTCTTGAGAACGGGGAGGTGGTCACCCGCGGAGGACGCGTGCTTGGGGTCACGGCGTGGGCGGAGAATCTGCAATCCGCCCGCGATGCCGCTTATGCCGCGGTCGATCTCATTCAGTTTGCGGGGGCGCACTATCGCACCGACATCGCAGCCAAGGCGCTTGCCCAGGGAGTGCCCCGCGCATGACTTTGTTCCGACCCAGCCTTGTCCGGATCTTGGCCTCCGGCCTGCTCACGCTCGCCGTTTTCGGTGGCTTGAGAATGCCTCGTGCGATTTCAGCAGAATGGCCGCCCCTGGGCGAGGTGGCGGCCAGACTTCGGGCTGAGATGCCGGACCTCCCGGAACCCACCTCTGCCCAGACGAATGTCGAATCCTACCTTCATGCCCTGGCGCCGCGGGTGTTGCGGATGCCGGTGGCAGGTGAACCTGCGCCACTTCTGCCGAAGGCGAGAGTCTACGATCACGGGGCGGGCATGGCGTATGTCCGGGTGGGAACGGTTGGGACCGGACTCCGAAGTTCGATCGAAAAAGCGCTCGAGGACCTCATCCGAACCAACGCGCTGGTGGGGACGGTGCTTGACCTCCGTTTTGCCGAAGGCGCGGACTACGAGGCGGCCATGGACGCCGCAGGATTGTTTGCCTCGACGAACAAATCGGAGGTGAAACTTGGGAATCGAACCTTTGCGATCGGGGGGGAGGTCCGAGGGAGGTCCATGCCGGTGATGGTGCTGGTGAATCGGGAGACGCGAGGCGCGGCGGAGGCATTGGCGGCGGCGGTGCGGGCCACGGCCGGGGTCTGCCTGTTGGTGGGAACCAACACGTCGGGTCAGGCGCGGGAATACCGATCGGTGAAAATCAGCCCGGAATTCAGTGTCCAACTCGCCGGGGCGGCGCTGCAGCTGCCCGGGGGAGAGCCGATGCCCTTGGGCGGTCTCAAGCCTGATCTGGAGGTTGCGGTATCGATCGTGGACGAACGAGCCTACTGGACGAATGAATTCCAGAGGTTCGTGGAAGGCCGGCCTGCGGGCCGGAGCCTGACCTTTCGTTTGAACGAGGCGGAACTCGTCCGGCGACGGCAGTCCCGGGATTTTCAGGACGAACCGGGACGATCGGGGCGGGGAGGCCGCGGATCCGGTCCACGTCGCCCCAACCGGTTACGACCCGAGCCGGAACCGGTTCCGGATTCCGCGCCGGTGGTGCAGGATCCCGCCTTGGCGCGTGCCTTGGATTTGCTCTCGGGAGTTGCCATGATTCCGGCGGAGCCGGTTTCTCCGGCAGGGGGCGATTCGCTGTGAACCGTCCCGACGTTTGCATTCGAGCACACAGCCCATCCATTCCGGCATGAAGACCATTCTCTTTGTCTGTACCGGCAACATCTGCCGAAGCCCCATGGCGGAGGGTTTGTTCCGCCATCTCACCGGAAGGATGGGGGGGCGCTATCGGGCGCTTTCCGCGGGGGTGGGAGCCATCGATGGCATGCCGCCCAGCTCCCATGCGGTCCAGGCGCTGAAGGCTTTGGGTGTCGACATCTCGCGGCAACGGAGCCGTGCCCTGACGGCGGAACTCGTGCGGGAGGCCGACCTGATCTTTGGAATGACCCACGGGCATACCAACGCCGTGTCGTTGATGTACCCGATGGCGGCCGAGAAAACCTTCCTTCTGCGGGAATTCGACGACACACTGGAATCTTTCGAGAAGGACATCGCGGACCCGATCGGAGGGTCCCTGGACGTCTATCTCCGTTGTCGCGACGAAATCGAGCAGGGTATTTTCAGTATGTTGAAGCATCTCGAACAACAGGAAAACGCCGCACTCCAGGCCGCCGGAGAGGCCCGGCCCAATGTCGTCCTTGGCTCCGACCACGCCGGATTCGAACTCAAGGAGACCGTGAAACAGCAGCTCGCCGCCGGCGGAATTCCCGTCGAGGACTGCGGACACTACTCCACGGATTCGACCGATTATCCGGACTACGCCTTGCGTGTGGCGCACAAGGTGGCGGAGGGCGGGGCCGCCCTTGGCATTCTGGTTTGTGGAACCGGCATTGGAGTAAGCATTGCGGCCAACAAGGTTCCCGGCATCCGGGCCGCGCTCTGCACGACCGAGGAAATGGCCCGTCTCGCCCGCGCCCACAACAATGCGAATGTCCTGTGTCTTGGGGGACGTGTGATCGGCGTCGATCTCGCCCGGGCGATCGTGGACGCCTTCCTGAAGACCCGTTTCGAGGCGGATTCGCGCCATGAACGGCGCGTCGCCAAAATTGAATCCGCGGGCACCCGCCTTGCCGCGATCGATCCAGCCATCGCGCGCATCGTGGGCGCCGAGGAACGGCGTCAGCGCGAGAACATCGAGTTGATCGCGAGTGAGAATTTTACCAGCCGTGCGGTCATGGAAGCCCAGGGCTCGGTGCTGACCAACAAGTACGCCGAAGGGTATCCCGCGAAGCGCTGGTATGGGGGTTGCGAGCACGTCGACGACGTTGAACAGCTCGCCATCGATCGTGCCAAGCGTCTCTTCGGCGCCGAACATGCGAACGTCCAGCCGCACTCCGGATCGGGTGCCAACATGGCGGTTTACTTCGCCTTTCTGAAGCCGGGCGACCGCATGCTGACCATGGACCTTTCCCACGGGGGTCACCTGACGCATGGGAACAAGGCAAATTTCTCCGGGAAATTCTTCGAGATTGTCCACTACGGCGTGAGGCAGGAGGACGAGCGCATCGACTATGATCGTCTGGCCCAGATGGCGCACGAGCAGAAGCCGAAGATGATCACCGTCGGCGCCAGCGCCTACCCCCGGATCATCAATTTCGAGAGGATTGGACAGATTGCGCGCGATGTTGGTGCGCTGCTTCTCGCGGACATTGCCCACATCGCGGGCTTGGTGGCCACCGGGCTCCATCCGAGTCCCGTTCCGCACGCCGATTTCGTCACCACCACCACCCACAAAACCCTCCGTGGACCTCGTGGTGGTCTGGTGATGTGCCAGGCGAAGTACGCCAAGGAGATTGATTCGTGTGTTTTTCCGGGGATTCAGGGCGGGCCGCTGATGCATGTGATCGCCGCGAAGGCGGTGTGCTTCGAGGAGGCTCTCCAACCCTCGTTCACGGCCTATCAGAAGCAGATCGTCATGAATGCCGCCGCCCTCGCGGACGGCATGAAGCGGAATGGGTACCGTCTTGTTTCCGGGGGCACGGACAACCATCTCATGCTGGTGGACGTCGGTGCGCGTGGGATCACCGGCAAGGACTGCCAGCTTACGCTGGATGAGGCGGGAATCACGGTGAACAAGAACACCATTCCCTTCGAGACCCGGTCGCCCTTCCAGGCGAGCGGCATCCGCCTTGGCACACCGGCCGTGACCACCCGTGGCATGAAGGAGCCTGAAATGGCAGCCATCGCGGACATGATCAGCGAGGTGCTTCTCGACTTGAAGAACACCGAGGCCATCCGTCAGGTGCGTGCCCGTGTGCGGGAATTGACCGGCCGGTTTCCTCTGCCGTCGTGAAGCGGGCAGGGCCACGCCTTGGGGACGGGGATGTGGGCCGGGGCCCGATCGTCTCCCTGAGCGCGGCCATGACGCTCTCCATCCGGTTTCGGCCCGTTCGCGTGGCCGGAGCCGCGAAGGGGCCGGGGGCCGGATCCGCATTCACGCTGATCGAGCTGCTGGTGGTGATCGCCATCATCGCGATCCTTGCCAGCCTGCTGTTGCCTGCCCTTTCCCAGGCGAAGGAACGGGCCCGGCGAATCTCCTGCCTCAACGCCATCAAGCAGCTCACCTACGCGGTCATTCTGTATTCGGACGACCACGATTCGCGGTTCATGCGCGATGGGCATCGCGATCCCCACTGGGTCGGCCTTCCGTTCCGCAACATGGTGCACTCGAACTATTCGGTGCCCCGTTCCCAGTTCTACTGCCCCTCAAACCGGCTCTGGAATCGCGATGATTTCTGGAAGTGGCCAACGGAAGCCACGGCGGTTCTCGGCTACGTGCATTACGCGGGAGACACGGACTGGAACGAGACCCGCAGCTACTTTCCTGCCGCGATCACCAACCCGCCGATCTTTGCCCTTCGCAACACCGACAATCCGCACTTCCCCCTCCTTTGGTCTGACATCAATCGGAAACTCTCCGGTTCCTGGTATCGACCCGGGGATCCGAATCCGCTGATCCGCGGCGTCAATCACATCGATCCCAGGGCCCGCGAACCCGCGGGCTCCAATGAGGGCTATCTCGACGGGCACGCGGAATGGGTCAATGGGCGAAGGTTTGTGAGGAAAGCGAAAATGGACTTCGGTGGACTGGAGCTCTTCTTCTACGCCGGTTACCCGGAATGATCCGGAGTTCTTCGCGGCTCCCCTGAAATCACGCATCGCATCCCCGGAAAAGAACGCCTTTCGCAGGAGCACCGGGAAACAGAAGTGCCTCGCTTCCCTCGGTCCACTGGTCGAAAGCATTGTTCCGCCATGGAACCCGGGCCCGGCGGGCGCCGGTGCTGGCCCCGGCGCGTCGGTGAAGAAGGGGCCGTACAACCCTCGAAAAAGTAAAAGCCGGCAAGTTCTGAACCTGCCGGCTTCGTGCGGAGCGTTACCGCCGGACGCCCGCCCGAGCGTCCGATGGACAACACCCAGTCTCCGCAACGACCCGTCGTCTCGGACGGACCAAAACTAACAGCTTCAATGAGCACTCGACATGCCACGGGGGAGACAAACCGAAGGACCGAAGGGTGACCGCTGCCGGCAAATGGACTCCCATCAGGAACTTACCGCACGTATCGATGCGTAATAAAATTCATCAGAAGGATGCAAAAACGAAGTCAAACGAAGGAAAGTGACAGGAATCCCGACGATCTGGACTGCGTAAAGCAGGCGCAAAGGCATTTAGCAGCAGTAGCTTGCGAAGAAAGCAGCGCGGTTTGACGGGCAAGTAAGGAAAACCGACGACATGCCGGCTGCTTGGGGAAACCAAAACGAAACCTCAAGGAGTAGCCTGGGAACTAGAACGTGGCGTCCGATTCCGCAGGAACGAAACAAACCAAACTGGGTTCCCTGCCCTGGGGTATCTCTCAGTGTTCCGGGGCCAGGTACCCATGCCAGGGATCTGGTGGAACCGGGGATTTGCGGCCCACTCCGCCGAAGATTCGGTTGGGAGGAACCGAGGATTCGTCTTCGTTCGGCAAGATGACGGGCACGGGTTCCAGCTCCAGGCTGGGTGTTCCGTGGACGTTGTCGGGGAGGCTATTGCAGAGCTGGGCGATTCGGTTGACCTGTTCGCGGATTTCCTCTCCGAGCTCGTCGATCTCAGCCAATCGCCGTCGGATCGCCGCCTCGGCCACCCAGCGTGGAACACGACCTTCAGTGGGAGTTTCCTCCCACAATCGGAGTGCGGCCGTTTCCACCAACAGGGCATCGCGGCGATGTTCCATGATCCGGAGACGAGCCCGGGACTGGCGAATTTCTCCCTTCAGCGGATCGATGGCGGATGGGATGGGTTCCATGAGGCGGCTTAACGGCGGGAGAGAAGGTTTCTGCATGCGGGAAGCTTGGGCGATTCGGATGAGCCCGAGAATCGGCGACAACCTTACGGTGGCATCCATCAGGAGTGGATGTTGAGTATGCATGCCAAACTTTCTCATGCAGGGAACGTGCCAGTTTTGATCACAATGAGTGAAAAACGGGCTGGTATCGGTGACCGCAGAGAATACCTCCGGGGCCAGCGGGTTTGCGTGACTTGAAAATTGATTCGGACTATCGGTGCAAAGTTCTCTGCACAAACGTCTTCCACGTGAACCAAAAAATCTGCCGGCAAGGGTTATGGTCCTGGGATTCGGCAGTGGCGGTGGGTCCGAAATTTTGGCGAACCGGGCTTGCCGGGGAGATGGGGTGGCCACGGAGGGACCTTCAGGGGCAACCGACTCACCACTTGCAAGGTTTGGGAGCACGGAGGTCATAGCATTTGCAATCCAAGCCCATGCATTTGCAAGGTGGCCGAGGCCGGAGGTGACGCGGTGATGAGACGCTGTTACTTGGTTTGGGGTGCGTTGGGTCGGTGATGCCGGGGACAGGTATTTCCTTGCGAGGGGTCCGAGGCGTGACCGTAGCGTCCCTCATGCGTAGGTTTCTCGTTCTCCTGTCGTTCCTGTTTCCCGTGGTGGCAGGTGCTGCGGAAGCGCGGCTGCTTCGGTTCCCGGCGATCCATGGGGATCGGATCGTTTTCAGTTATTCCGGGGATTTGTTCACCGTTTCCTCGGGAGGCGGGGTGGCGCGACGGCTGACCAGTGATCCTGCCGGCTACGAGATGTTCCCCCGATTCTCCCCCGATGGGCGGCACATCGCGTTTACCGGGCAGTATGATGGAAACACGGAGGTTTACGTCATGCCCTCGGAAGGCGGGGTCCCCCGTCGGTTGACCTACACGGCCACGTTGGAGAGGGACGATGTCTCGGATCGCATGGGACCGAACAACATCGTGATGACGTGGAAGGATGACGAGACGGTGGTCTATCGATCGCGTCGGACCGAATGGAATTCGTTCAAGGGCCAGCTGTATTTCGCCCGGCTTTCCGGTGGATTGCCCGAGCAACTGCCGCTGCCGCGCGGGGGCTGGTGTTCGTTTTCGCCGGATGGACGACAGCTGGTTTACAACCGTGTCTTCCGGGAGTTCCGCACCTGGAAGCGGTATCGGGGTGGGCAGGCCGACGAACTTTGGATCTACGACTTTGCGGAAAAAACAACCCGACGGCTCACGGAGGATCCCGCCCAGGACATTTTTCCCATGTGGCACGGAGAGCGGATTTATTTCGTGTCCGAACGGGATGAAAACCGGCAGGCGAACCTTTACGTCGTCGATCCCCGCACCCGCGAGGTGCGTCAGTTGACGCAGTTCGTGGAGTTTGCCGTGAAGTTCCCGTCGATTGGCGGGAACTCGATCGTGTTTGAGAACGGCGGTTACCTCTACCGCTTTGATCTCGCTACCGAGAAGGCGGAGCGGGTGCCGATTGAGATCCACGAGGACATGGCCCTCGGGCGTGGGGGTATCCGGGAGGTTTCGAAGGAACTCAACCGGTTTGATGTCTCGCCCGAGGGTGCAAGGGCCGTGGTGGGGGCCCGTGGCGATGTTTTCACCGTGCCGGCCCGCCATGGGCCGACCCGGAATATCACCGCCACACCCGGCACCCATGAACGTGACGCGGCTTGGTCGCCCGACGGTCGCTCCCTCGCCTACATCAGTGATCAATCCGGAGAAGACGAGATCTGGGTCCGTCCCCAGGACGGCTCCGGTGAACCCCGTCAACTCACCACCGGAGCCGACACTTACAAGTATGCGCTCGAATGGTCTCCTGATTCCCGTCGCATTGCGTGGACGGACAAGAAGAACCGGCTCCAGGCGGTCGAGGTTGCGACCGGCGCCGTCACCCTCGTGGCGCAGTCCGAGGCGTTCGAGATTCGCGATTTTGATTGGGCGCCCGACAGTGCGTGGATCGCCTACACAAAACCGGAAGTCCGCCGATTCCCGAACGTCTATCTCTTTGGTTTCTCCGCGGGAAACACGATCCAGGTGACGGATGGCTGGTTCGATGTGGGCGGCCCGACCTTCAGTGACGACGGGCGGTTTCTTTTCTTCCTGTCGGATCGATCCTTCGCGCCCGCCTACGGGGGCACTGAATTCAACCACATCTATCCGGACATGCAGCGAATCCACTTCGTCACGCTGACGCGCGATGTCCGATCACCGATGGCTCCCAAATCCGACGAAGTGAAAGTCGCCGCCGAGGTTCCTCCGGAGGCGAAGCCGTTGGCGAAGTCCCAGGCTACTGTTTCGAGTCTGCTCAACGATTCCGAATTTCGGAAGGTGGTTGCCGCCCTGTCCCGTCAGCGGGAGGCAACCGGTTCCAGCGCTGTGGGAGCAACGAATATTGCGGCCGAGGCGCGTGGAACAGCAGCCGGCGGTACGCTCAGTGATGCGGAGTTTCGTCGCACCCTCGCGGAACTGACGCGGTCCACCGAGACGGGGGCCGACTCACCGGCCGCCGGGGTGGCGGAAATGGGTTCCACGAACAAGACCGGCAAGGGGGTGGTCAGGGTGGATGCCGAGGGGCTTTCCCAGCGACTCGCAGTCCTTCCCCCGCCGGCTTCCTCGTATACGAGCCTGAGCTCCGTCGGCGAGAAGCTCTATTTCCTGCGCAAGGGAAAGCTGGTCCTGTACGAGCTCGACAAGGAGAAGGAGACGGAGTTGGGCGAGGTGGGCGCCTACCGGATCTCCGCCGATCGCAAAAAGATGCTTCTTCGTTCAGGGGGTGATCTTGCGATGGTGGATCTACCCACTGGAAAGCTCGATCTCTCGGATCGAAAATTGGTTCTCACCGATCTGAAGGTCGCCCTGGATCGAACCGCGGAGTGGTCGCAGATTTACGCGGAATGCTGGCGTCAGATGCGCGACTTCTTCTACGCCCCCAACCTGCATGGAGTCGATTGGGCCGCCATGCGCAAGCGGTACGAGCCGCTGCTGGCCCACGTCCGCCACCGGGCGGATCTCACCTATGTCATCGGCGAGATGATCGGCGAACTGAATGCCGGCCACGCCTATGTCGGCGGCGGAGACTATCCCAAACCGGAGCGCATCCCCCTGGGTCTGCTCGGAGCCCGGTTGAGCCGTGACGCGAGTGGCTACTACCGCATCGACGCCATTCTCAAGGGTCAGAACTGGGATCCGAAATACCGCAGTCCCCTCACCGAGATTGGCGTCAATGCGAAGGTGGGGGACTACATCCTCTCCATCGATGGCCGGTCGGTGAAGGAGCTTCCAGACCTCTTCATGGCGCTGGTGGGCAAGGCCGGCAAGCAGGTGCGGCTCCGACTCAACGCTCGACCGGAATCCACCGGGGCCCATGACGAAGTGGTGGTTCCGATCGCCGACGAGCAGCCGCTCCATTATCTCGAGTGGGTTTTGGGAAACATCGAGAAGGTCGATCGCGCGACCGGCGGGAAGGTGGGCTATGTCCATGTTCCCGACATGGGAGCGCCCGGGCTGAACGAGTTCGCGAAGTTCTACTATCCGCAGCTCCACAAGGAGGCCTTGATCGTGGATTGCCGTGGCAACGGGGGTGGAAACGTGTCGCCCCAGATCATCGAGCGACTACGCCGTGAACCCGCCATGTGGACCATCGCCCGAAACGGTTCGGTGAATGTGGATCCCTCCGCGCAGGTCCTGGGACCCAAGGTTCTGCTCATCGACCAGTTCAGCGCCAGCGATGGCGATATCGTTGCCTACCGTTTCCGGAAGCACGGCCTCGGGCCCATCATCGGCCAGCGATCCTGGGGTGGGGTGGTTGGAATCCGGGGTAGCCTGCCGCTCCTCGACGGCGGCTTCCTGAACCGCCCAGAATTCAGCCGATTCGACCTCGAGGCTCGCGAATGGATTATGGAGGGGGTCGGCGTCGAACCGGACATCCCTGTCGACAACGATCCTGCCCGGGAATTCGCAGGCCAGGACGATCAGTTGGAGCGTGCTGTCACTGAAATCCTGGGCGCCCTGGCGAGGCAACCTGTGCGAATCCCCTCCCCGCCCGCCTACCCCGACAAACGGCGATAGGAAACCAGCCCGACCCGCGGCTCAGGGAGGGTCTTGGAAAGGCTGAGGCAAACCCCCGGCGGTGCCTCCCCGGGCAGAGCAACGGATTGCGTCGTGGACGTGGCCGCGAATCTTTGGGCCGTTCGGACCCTGCCCGAGCTCAGCCCATGGCGCTGACTGCACGAAGCATGGGGATCGAAAGCATGGCCTGCCGGTCTCTCGCGTCCACGGTGACGCGAGCTCCGGGTTGAAGGAATCGATAGCGGGCACCTGTGTAGGGGCCTGTGACCACCAAAGCTGTCCTTCCGACGTACTCGACACAGGCCCCATGCCCGTTGTTCCCGGCAGCGTCTGCCATCGGCCAAACCTGATCCGCCATTCCGGCGATCTCCGGCCACCTCGAAACTTCGCAAGGTTCTTTTCGACTGCTCATGTTCGAACTTTTGGTTTTCCGGGATTGCATCGAGGACCTGCCGTGGTCCGAAAGCGGACCACTGACAGCACGACACCACCCTTCGCAAGACTTTGCCCCTTCCTGAGAGCCTGATTGGGTCGGCAGAACCCTCAGGAATGGGACCCAGCAAAGTCCATCGCGTTTTTCACATGAGGAGAACGCAAGTTTGGGTGGGTTTCTTACAAAATTCTTTTAAGGGAATTCTTCATTCCGAATTCTTTGATGGTCAGTGTTTTACATGCCCAAAAGCTCGTTTTTGAGAAGGCGGGCAAAAAAATTTTCGGCCTGGGGAAGGTCGAAAGTAGGCGTGCCGGGGCCCATCCGGGCGGACCGTTTCCCTGCCGTGGCCGGCGGATTTCCCCGGGTGAAGACGGGGAAAAGGAGGGGGGATCTCTCCCGAAGCGGGAGAGGGGAGACAGTTTGCCGGGGCCCGGGCGGCCGAAGGTTCAGGCGGCCGCCTGAGCCTGGCGCCGGCGAATCACGGGCGAGGATTCGCCCCGCACGACCGATCGGGTGACGGTGACCGTGGCGATGTCCGGATTTCCGGGAATCTCGAACATTTGTTCGAGCATCAGTTTCTCAAGAATACCGCGCAGAGCCCTGGCGCCGGTGCCTTTGGCCATGGCCTGGGCAGCGATTTCGCGAACCGCATCCGGGGTGAACTCCAGTTGGACATCGTCCATCGAGAAGAGTTTGGCGAACTGCCGGGTGAGGGCATTGCGCGGCTCGGTGAGGATGGTGGCCAGCTGGTCTTCGTTGAGGGGCTCGAGAACGCTGAGGATCGGGAGACGGCCGACGAATTCCGGAATAAAGCCGTAGGCGAGGAGATCCTCTGGCTCAACCAGTTCGACGAGTTGGGCCGCGGATTCGGGTGCGGGTCTGGCCTCTGCCTGGCTGGCACCGCCGAAGCCCAGAACCCTTTGACCTGTGCGGCGCTGGATAATGCGATCCAGGCCAACGAACGCCCCGCCGCAGATGAAGAGAATGCCGGAGGTATCGATCCGGATGTATTCCTGCTGCGGATGCTTGCGTCCACCCTGCGGCGGCACGTTGCAGATGGTGCCCTCCAGCATTTTCAGCAGGGCTTGCTGAACCCCCTCGCCCGAGACGTCGCGCGTGATCGAAACGTTCTCGGTCTTGCGGGCGATCTTGTCGATCTCGTCGATGTAGATGATGCCGAGCTGAGCCCTGCGGACATCGTAGTCCGCATTCTGCAACAGCCTCAGGATGATGTTCTCGACGTCTTCCCCCACGTACCCGGCTTCTGTCAGGGTGGTGGCGTCCGCGATGGCGAACGGGACATCAAGAAGCTTGGCCAACGTCCTGGCGAGGAGCGTCTTGCCGCATCCGGTGGGTCCCATGAGGAGCACGTTGCTCTTCTCCAGTTCCACGTCGTCGGAAGCGGGGGGCGGGGACGGGGCGTCCTTCGGGGTTTCCTTGCCGGGGACGGGCGGGGGATTGGCGACGATCCGCTTGTAGTGGTTGTGGACCGCCACGGCCAGGGTGCGTTTGGTGCGTTCCTGACCGATGCAGAACTGGTCGAGGTGCCGTTTGATGTCGGCGGGTTTAGGAATGGTCAGCCGGGGCGTCGGTTTGCGCTGATCGTCCCCTTGCAATTCCTTGTCGAGGACTTGCTTGCAGACATTGACGCAGGAGTCGCAGATGTAGACTCCCGGGCCGGCGATCAACTTGCGCACTTCCGCGTGGGACTTCCCGCAGAAACTGCACATCGTAAGCTGGGTGGGGCGGGCCACGGGATCAGGCGGGCTTGGGCGTGGATTCGACGATTTCGCGTCGCGATTTCACCACGCCGTCCACCAGGCCGTAGGATTTCGCCTCTTCAGCCGACATGAAATTGTCGCGGTCGGTATCCTTGGTGATGGCGTCGACTGTCTTTCCGCAGGCGCCGGCGAGAATCTCGTTGAGCCGGTCCTTGAGGCGCAGGATTTCCTTGGCCTGGATGCTAATGTCGGTGGCCTGGCCCTGAACTCCGCCCCAAGGCTGGTGGATCATGATGCGGGCGTTGGGCAGGGCATAGCGCTTGCCTTTGGTTCCCGCGGCCAGAAGAACGGCGCCCATGCTTGCCGCCTGACCGATGCAGTAGGTGTTCACGTCGCAGGTGAGGAACTGCATGGTGTCGTAGATGGCCAGACCTGCGGTGACGCTGCCGCCGGGGGAGTTGATGTACAGGTGGATGTCCTTCTTGGGGTCGGTCATCTGCAGGAACAGCAACTGGGCAATGATGACGTTCGCGACCATGTCGTCCACCGGGGTCCCGAGGAATACGATCCGGTCGACCAGAAGCCGGGAGTAAATGTCGTAGGCCTTCTCCCCGCGACCGGTCTGTTCGATCACATACGGTATGACGAAGCCGGACTCGTTCTGCGCTTTCATGGACGGCCAACCTAGTGGCGGGGGGGTGGAGCGTCAAGGAACCGGCCATGGAACCGGGAGGGAGCCGGGGCTGGCAGGGCCCCTGGCGCCCGATGCCGGCGGAGAAGTCCTGCCTTGCTAAGGTCGTTCCCCATCTGATTTCCTGCGGCCGAGTTTGTTGAGTGCGCCGTCCGCCATCACTCCGCGTCCCGAACACGCGGCGATCGTCCACGAAATGCGCGGTGTCGAGGAACCGGGTTCGTGGACCGGAGGGACTGCGTCCGGATTCGCGGAGAGGCCCGGCGAATTGCCTGGCTTGGATCCCCTTTCAGGCGGGTTGGGTGAAGGTTCCCCCTGGCGATGCCCGTCGCTGCGGGAGATCTGGCGCAAGTCGATCCACCACCTCCCGGGAATGCATCGGAAGTTCATTCTTCGCACCCTGCTGAGTTTGTATGGTCGCTGCATTGTTGCGGCCCATGGGATGGAGCGTTTGTCGGCGAAGCACGACCCATTCATTGTGGCGATCAATCACAGCACCCGGCTTGAGGCGCTCCTGCTTCCCGTGATGTTCGCGCTTCAGCGTGAGGGTCGGGTGGTCTCCTTCATTGCCGATTGGAACTTCGCGTTGATTCCTGGAATCGCGACGGTTCTCAGGGCGGGGGACTCGATCCTGCTGGTGCGGAAGCCTGCCAGACCGGCGATATTGAACCTCTTCAAGCCGCTCTTTTTGCGCAAGGGCTCGGCCTTCGAGCAGGCGGCAGTCGCGCTCAGGGCGGGCCGGTCCATCGGCATTTTTCCCGAAGGCACCACCAACCGGCATCCCAAACGGTTGCTCCGCGGCTTCGATGGGGCTGCCCGATTGTCCCTCACCACCGGGGTTCCCGTGGTGCCGGTGGGCATTCGATTTCCAGGTCATCCGTCCCATCTGCCGGTGCGCGATCGTACGCCCATGGAATTGTTCGTGGGTGAGCCCTTGCGTCCGTCGGCCTGCTCCCCTGAAGCTTCGCGGGAAGCGGTTCGGGAATGGCACGGGACGATCATGACGGAACTTGCCCGATTGAGCGGGAAATCGTGGGATACTGGATCGACGAGGAGGAAACACCATGGGTTTGAGTGATCGTTTGCGGGTTATCCGGGTCTCTGGAGAGGCGGAGCGCGCTCTGGCCATCGCCGTGATGCGCGCCACGTACCAGCAGGAAAAAAACTGGATCACGCGCGACGAGAAACTCTTTCCGGACGACGAACTCGGAAATCGCAGCGTTTCCTGGTTCGTCGTGCTCGAAGGTGACCGGCCTGTCGGAACCCTTCGGGTCCTCTACGATCTCCCCCTGGATCTCTACAAGGAATACGGATTCAAGACGCTGGGGGGCATCAACATCGAAGATTTCATCCGGAACAACCGGATCGCCGAAATCGGGCGCTTCGCGGTCCTCCCGGAATATCGCCGGCACATGATCGTCGTCGGTGCCCTCATGCGCGAGGCGAGCCGGGAAACCGTGGAGAACGGGTACACCCACTACGTCACCGACATCTTCGAGGGAGAAGCCCACAATCCCTACAACTTCCACACCCGGGTACTCGGCTTCCAGCCCGTGGCCACGCACGACACCGGGGAACTCAACTGTCCCAACCGCCGGATCACCCTGATTCTCGACCTCAAGAGCGCGTATCACCGGCTGCGGGACAAGGGTGGCTGGCTCTTCCGCTTCTTCACCGAGGGCTGGCCAGCGCACATCCACGAGCAGCTCGGCGGCCGTCCCACCAAAGCGAAGGACGATCCCAAGCCGCACGGAGTGACCTCCCCTGCCGGGGTTCTGTCAGCACCGGCCTGAGAATCCGGGTTCCGCCGAAAAAAAGCGGCACCGCCCTCACCGGCGTCTGCGTCTGCGCCGGCGCCGGTCCCATGGCCATCCCCCTCCGGGCCAGTTCAGCCAGCACGCCGCACGGCCTTCACGAACTCCGATAGCAGTCCCGCGTCCTTGCGTCCGGGCGCCGATTCCACCCCACTGGAGACATCGACCGCCCAGGGGTGAACCGCTTGGATCGCTTGGGTGACGTTGGACGACGAAAGTCCCCCGGCCAGGATCACGCGGCCGCCGCGAGACACGGCGGAGGCGGCCAGGTCCCAATCGAACGTCTTGCCCGTGCCCCCAAGAGCCCCCGTGGAAAAGCTGTCCAGAAGCCACGGAACGTCCTGGTACCGTGCGAGCTCCTCCATCGATTCCGGGCCGCGAACGCGGAACGCCTTGATCACCGGGTAAGGATGCAGGGCGCGGCAGAACTCCGGCGTCTCCGAACCGTGCAATTGAACGGTGTCGATGCCCGCCTCGATGGCCGTGCTTCGGATCTGTTCCTCGGTGGCATCCACGAACACACCCACCCTGGAGACGAACGGCGGCAGGGAGGCGATGATGGAACGGGCGGTGGCGGCGCTGATGTTCCGTTTGCTGGGCGGGTAGAACATGAAGCCGAGGGCGTCGGCTCCCGCCTCGACGGCGGCATGGGCATCTTCGATGCGCGTGATGCCGCAGATCTTGATGCGGACGCTCATTCCCGGAGGCCGAGCACATCCTGCATGTCGTAGATACCCGGAGGCTTGCCGACCAGCCAGACGGCGGCGCGAAGAGCGCCATTGGCGAAGGTGTCGCGGCTGCTGGCCTTGTGCGTCAGTTCCACCCGTTCGCCGCCCGTGGCGAAGATCACGGTGTGATCCCCGACCACATCCCCCCCGCGGAGGGCGTGAATGCCGATTTCGCCGGCGGTTCGCTCCCCGGTGATTCCCTTCCGGCCGTGGCGCAGCGCTTCATCGAGCTGCAGGTTCCTCACTTCGCCCAGGATTTCCAGCAGCGTGGTGGCGGTGCCGCTGGGAGCATCCTTCTTGAGCCGGTGATGCATCTCGACCACTTCCAGATCGAAGGAAGGACCGAGGATCTGCGCGGCCTTCCGGGTGAGCCAGAAGAGCGTGTTGACGCCGGTGGAGAAATTCGTGGCCCAGACCATGGGGATGGTCTTCGCGGCGTCCCGGATGGTGGCCTTGTCCGCCTCGGAATGGCCGGTGGTGCCGATGACCAGCCCCTTGCCGCGTTCGGCGCAAAGCTTTGCCACGCGGGGGGTCACGGAATGGAAGCTGAAATCCACGACCACCTCGCACCCGACCATGGCCGCGGCCAGATCGTCCCCGACATCCACCCCCGCAAGCACCTGGAGATCGGGCATTCTCGCCCCGCAGGCCAGCAGAGCGGCTCCCATGCGTCCCTTCGAACCATTGATGATGACTTTGGTCATACGAAAACCGTCGTTGCCCGGCCGATGGGCGGCTGCGCGCGGACAGGCTGCCGGTCGGCTTCGCAGCCGGCGGATCCGGGGCACGGTCGGTCATTCACTTTATGGTTTCCGGAGTGGTTTTGGGAAGCCGGGAAAGCCTTTGACGCTCCTTTTGTCGGCGCGTAGCTTGTCCGACCCTGTTTCAAGGGTTCACGAAAAATGCTGGGCTACTTCGTTCGGAAGATTATCGGCACCAAAAACGAGCGCGAGGTGAAGAAGCTGCGCCCGTTGGTGGAGCACATCCATGGTTTCGCGGCGGGCATCGCCGGGGAATCCGACGAAGCCCTCCGGCAAAAGACCGCGGCCTGGAAGGAGGAACTCTCCGCCATCGAGGACAAGGCGGCCCTCAAGGCGCGCCTCGACGAAATCCTTCCCGAGGCCTTTGCCGTGGTGAAGGACGCCTGTCGGCGGCTCACCGAGCGCAAGACCGAGGTCGATGTCCGGGGGCACAAGCTCCTCTGGGAGATGATCCCCTTCGACGTCCAGTTGATCGGCGGCGCCGCCCTGCACAGCGGGCGAATCGCGGAAATGGCGACCGGCGAAGGCAAAACCCTCGTCGCCACCCTTCCCGCCTTTCTCAACGCCCTCTCCGGTCGCGGCGTGCATGTCGTCACGGTCAATGACTACCTCGCCTCCCGTGACAGCGAATGGATGGGTGCCATCTACCGCTTTCTCGGCCTTACCGTCGGCTGCATCCAGCACGATCAGCCGCCCGAAGTCCGACGCGAGCAGTACCAGTGCGACATCACCTACGGCACCAACTCGGAGTTCGGCTTCGACTACCTCCGCGACAACGGCATGGCGATCTCCGCCGCGGAACAGGTTCAGCGGGGACATTACTTCGCCATTGTCGACGAAGTGGACTCCATCCTCATCGATGAAGCCCGCACGCCGCTGATCATTTCCGGTCCGGCGGTGGTTCACACCGACAACAAGATTTACGACGACTTCAAGCCGGGGATCCAACGGCTGGTCGAGGCCCAGCAGCGGCTGTGTCTCAAGTTCCTCAAGGAAGCCACGGAACTGCTTGCGAAACTGCATCCCGCGGACGGATCCAATCCCGTCGACAAGGACGAGCTCGAGCGCCAGATCGGGTTGCTCCTGTTCCGCGTCAAGCAGGGCCAGCCGCGCCTGCCTGAGTTCATGCGGATGCTGGAATCCGCCGAGAACATCCGCCTCATGAACAAGGCGGAGCTGATGCTCCACGCCGACCAGTCGAAGCGGCAGCTCTATGCGGAAAAGGAGGAGCTGCTCTTCGCCATCGACGAAAAGGGGCATGACTCCGACCTGACCGAAAAGGGGCGGCAGCACCTGCGTCCGGATGATCCGGATGCCTTCATGCTCCCGGACATCGGGACCGAATTTCACGAGATCGACTCGAACACCGCTCTCGATGCCCGGCAACGCCTTGAGGCCAAGGCCAAGGCCCAGGAAGCGTTCGAATCGCGGGCCCAGAAAATCCACGTCATCTCCCAGCTCCTGAAGGCCTACTGCCTCTTCAACCGGGACGTGAACTACGTGGTCGTCGACAACAAGGTGGTCATCGTCGACGAACACACCGGCCGTGCCCTGCCGGGTCGGCGGTGGAGCGACGGTCTCCATCAGGCGGTCGAGGCGAAGGAAGGGGTGGAGATCGAGCGTGAAACTCAGACCTACGCCACGATCACCATCCAGAACTACTTCCGCCTCTATGCCAAGCTCGCCGGCATGACCGGCACGGCCGAGACGGAGGCCCAGGAGTTCCTCGACATCTATCACCTCGGGGTCCTGGTCATCCCCACCAACCGCACCTGCCTGCGGAACGACAAACACGACACGGTCTACAAGACCAAGCGCGAGAAGTGGGATGCTGTCGTTCGCGAGATCACCGAGGTTCACAACCAGGGCCGGCCGATCCTCGTCGGCACGGTCTCTGTCGAGGCCAGCGAGCACCTTTCCCGGCTCCTGAAAAAGGCGGGCATTGTCCACTCGGTGCTCAACGCCAAGTACCACGAGCAGGAGGCCGAAATCGTCTCGCGCGCCGGCCAGCGCGGTTCCGTGACCATCGCCACCAACATGGCCGGCCGCGGTACCGACATCAAACTGGGTGGCGGGGTCGCCGAGGTCGGCGGTCTCCATGTCATCGGCACCGAGCGCCACGAATCCCGGCGCATCGATCGCCAGCTGCGCGGCCGCTGCGCGCGCCAGGGCGACCCGGGCAGTTCCCATTTCTTCCTCAGTCTCGAGGATGATCTCATGCGGCTCTTCGGTTCGGACCGCATCATCCGGTACATGGAGAAGATGGGGCTCGAGGAGAACCAGGAGCTCGAGCATCCGCTGCTCAACAAGTCGATCGAGACCGCCCAGAAGCGGGTCGAGCAGCACAATTACCAGATCCGCAAGCGGACCCTGGAATTCGACGACGTGATGAACCGTCATCGCGAAGTCATCTACGGCTTCCGGAACGACATCATCAGCGCCGAGGATGTGCGCGACCGCCTCATGGACATCATGGAGGAGGTGGTCGTCGAGAAGGTCCGCCAGTTCAGCGACGGCGGTCACGATTTCGAGGCCTGGAATCTGCGGGGGCTCTCGGACTGGGCGAATCTCACCTTCCCCCTCGGATTGCCCGAGGAGGAAATTGTCAAAGCCGCGAAGTCCGGCACCGAGGCACCACAGCCCGAATCGCTCTACGACGGTCTTTCGCCCCACCAGTTCGCGGTGGCGACGTTCATCAGCGACGCCGTCCGCCGTTCCTACGACCTCAAGATCAGCGTCGAGAATCCCGAGGCGCTGAAGACGGTCGAGCGGTACACCATGCTCAGCGCCATTGACCGTCAATGGCAGGAGCACCTGTACAACATGGACAGCCTGCGGGTCTCGATTTCCCTGCGCGCCTACGGCCAGAAGGATCCGCTCATCGAGTACAAGGCCGAGGCCTACAAGCTCTTCGAGGATCTCATGCTCAATGTGAAGAGCGAGATCTGCCGGAACATCTTCCTCTCGGCATCGAGCCTGATGGCCTTCCAGAATTTTCTCCGGAAGCTTCCTCAGAAAACCCTGCACGCGGAAGTCAGCGCGTTCGGCGGTGGTTCCGGAACCGGTGGCGGCTCCGCTCCATCCCAGGCGCCGACGGCTGAACAGCAGCGCCAGGCGACCGAAGTCATCAACGAGGTCACCGAAGAAGTGTCCCGGGCCAAGCCCAGCCGCGTGGGACCCAAAGTCGGGCGCAACGATCCCTGTCCCTGCGGCAGCGGGAAGAAGTACAAGAACTGCTGCGGCCGCTGAGGGGTCCGCGGCGCGGACGTGAGTCGTGGGTCGTG
>CAYZAE010000051.1:28293-31539 GCA_964476125.1 uncultured Verrucomicrobiota bacterium
GTCGCGGTGACGTCGCGCTCAGCCTCCGAGAAGCCGGTTGGGTCGATCCTTTCTTCAGGCCAGGCACGCCTTCCCGGTGTGCCTGGCCTTTTCGCCAGCTCCCCGGCTGTCTCTACTCCTTTGAAGCTCCCGCCTGCGGGGGCAGGCGTCGCAGGGTCTGCCGCGGTTCCGGTTCCTTGTAGTGCCGCTTCATGCCGCTGTCCGCGAGCATGGCCGCGGGAACATTCGCCACAAACTCCGCGAAGGTCCGCTCGTGACGGTCCTTGAGGAGCTTCTGACCGTTCTTGCTGGCCCAGAATTCCTCCTCGATGGTCGCCAGCGCCCGCATGGCTTCGTCCGGAGGGAAGTTTTCCCGGCGCGCCAGAACCCAGAGCAGGTCGGGATCCTCCGGAAGCCCCACGGGGAAGGGGACAAATCGGACCTTCGCCTCCGCTTCCTCCGCCTCAACGGTCGCCGGATCCTTGATCTTCAGCTGGCTCGAGAGGGTTCGGTCCGGCAACGCGATCTCCACCTCGACGGCATCGCCCGTTTCCGTCGGGGTGACCGCCACGTTCTCTTCACCAAAGGTCGCCGCCAGGTCGTTCTGAAGATTGGCCACCGTCGCGGGTTCGAGGTCCGGAAGGGAACCCTGCTCGCAGAACTTCTCGAAACGCTCCACGGACTTCACCAGCCGGAGCTCCTTCGCAATCCGCTCGAAGACGGTGTTGGCAAGGTCGGGGCTGGGCAGTGCTTCGGGGAGAACCTTTTGGAGCAATGCAAGGAACTGGGCTTCGGTCAGGCCTTTGGGCTTCATGAAACGTGGCGAAGGGAGGGACTCGGTGACGGTGGGGTTCGGTGTTCGATGGGATGCGGCGTCGCGATTGCGCGCGAGGGGTCGCGGTTGTCCTCGGATCCGGACAAAAGTGCAACAGGATCCGTCGACGAGTTGATGGCGGGGCGCGACTTTGGGACGCGGTTGCGTCCATCCGTCGACGACTCCTCAACCTCCCGAGACGTCCGGAGCACGGCCCGCCGCGGCCAGACTTCTGCCATTCAGGATCTCCAGTATGGGTTCGCCGTGATCGATCTCGAGCCGGCGACGTCCTGGAATCTCAAGACGATGGGAATCCAGGCCGAGGGCGCGCAGCACGGTGGCGTGGATGTCGGTGACGTAATGGCGGTCCTCCACGGCATGGAAACCGAGTTCATCCGTGCTCCCATGGGTGATGCCGCCACGCACGCCTCCCCCGGCAAGCCAGGCGGAGAACCCCTGCGGATGATGATCGCGTCCGGATCCCTCGGCACCCGGGGACCGACCGAACTCCGTTCCGAACACCACCAGGGTGTCGTCGAGTAGTCCGCGCTGCTTGAGATCCTGCAGCAATCCGGCAACCGGCTGATCGACCTGTCGCGAGAGTTTTCCGTGATTGGCCAATATCTCGGAGTGCGCGTCCCATTCGCCGCCGCCTCCCCCGCCGTGGAACAGCTGGATGAATCGAACCCCGCGCTCGACGAGTCGCCGGGCGGCCAGGCACTGCTCGCCGAACGCGCGGCATTCCGGCTGGTCCAGGCCGTACAGGCGTCGGACGTGTTCCGGTTCGCTGGCGAGGTCCATGGTCTCCGGAATGGAGGCCTGCATCTGGAAGGCGAGTTCGTAGGCCTTGATGCGCGCGCGGAGTTGGAGGTCGTCGGGGTAATCAATCCCAGCCAGCCGATTGAGCCGGCCAAGCAGACCCAGATTCGCCACCTGTTCCTCATGCGTGACCGCGTTGGCGTGCGGACGGAGGAAGGGCAGGGGATTTTTTGGATCGGTGCCTAGGCGGACACCGCTGAACTCGGGCCCGAGATAGGCCGCGCCATGGGTGAAGGCCCCACCGCAACAATCCCCAGTAGGCACGCCGAGCACCACGTACTCGGGCAGATTCTCGTTCATCGTGCCGAGTCCGTACGCCACCCAGGAACCAAGGGTCGGATGCTCCAGTTCGCGCGGATGCCGCCCCGTCTGCCAGGTGAGCTGGGCGCCGTGATCGTTGTGAAGGGTCCAGAGGGAACGGACCACGGCGAGATCGTCGGCACAGGCACCGATGTGCCGGAACCAGTCGCCCACCGCCAGGCCGGACTGTCCGTACCGGGCGTAGCCGGTCTGCAGCGGCATCAGGACCTTGCGGTTGCCGTGGCTGGGATTGCCGCCGACGATGTTGCGCCCCTCGGTGTCGAGCACGCCGCGATAGGGGGTGTCGGCAATGGACTTCCCGGCGTAGGTGTTGAGCTCCGGTTTGATGTCGAAGCTCTCCAGATGACTGACGCCGCCGCACAGGAAGATCCAGATGACGGATTTCGCCGTCGGCGCGAAATGGGGCTGGCCGTCGGGGGGCGGCGTGGCGGCCGGGGAAATAGCCGGGACGGCGCCGGCGTCGGCACGGACCCGGGTCACGCCGTCGCGGAAGAGCATCGCGGACAGGGCCAGTCCGGTGAATCCCAGGCCGGTGTCGGCGAGAAAAGACCGGCGTGAGAGTCCGCGGCAGGAGGACGGTGACGAGGGCGCGGACGGGGGCAGGGGCGGCATGGTCAGCGGATGGTGACGAACTCGTTGTGGTTGAAGAGGACCAGCGCGAGGTTTTCGCGAGCCCGCGCCGGGGCGGACCGGGCGGCGGGGGTTTCGAGAAACTCGCGGCAGAAGCGCGTCTCCTCGGAGGTGGGAGGACGCGAGAGAACCCGGCGGAACGCGGCGTCGATGAAGTCGTCCGTGGGCGGGTTCGCATCGGTGGCAAGTCGGGCCGCGAGATTGCGGGCTTCGCGAAGGGACAGCTCGCTGTTGGCCAGGGCCAGGGCCTGTTGCGGAACCACGGTCGGTCGGCGTTCGTAACACTCGGTGACGCTCGGTCCGTCAAAGATGCGGAGAAACTCGACGTCCTTCTCCGCCGCCAGCCGGAGGTAAAGGCTGCGACGGCGCGAGGTCAGTCCCTGCTGATGATCCACCTCCGGGCCGCCGACGGTGAGGTCCAGGCTGCCGGCGGCGTGCAGTTCGTTGTCGCGGACCAGCTCCGCTTCCATGCGGCGCGGGTTCATTCGCCAGAGAAGGAGGTTGTCAGGGTCCGCGGCGAGAGCCGTGGGTTCGCTGGTCGAGGCCCGGCGGTAGGCCTGGCTGGTGACCATCAGGCGGTGCAGATGCTTCAGGCTCCAGCCGTGGTCCATCAGTTCGGCGGCGAGCCAGTCGATCAGTTCAGGGTGGGACGGCGTCTGTGCGCTGCGTCCGAAATCAGCGGG
>CAYZAE010000051.1:31639-38585 GCA_964476125.1 uncultured Verrucomicrobiota bacterium
GCGGCACGGGACAGGGGGACAGGCTGCGGCTCAAACCGGCCTCCCAGAAAAGCCGGCACGCCGGGCATCATGACCCGGTTGGTGTCGGGGCGTCGTTCATCCCCTCGCGTCAGGAAATAAGTCGGGGAGTTGCTGCCGGAATCATACACCCGCGCAAGGCCGTCCTTGGCCGTGTCGAGCTGACCCGGGATGCGATCGATCCGCACCTGGTGAGGGTCGAAGACGGCCCGGAGCCGGTAGTATTCCTCCTGCGAGATCGGGTCGGTTCGGTGATCGTGGCACTTGGCACAGCCGACGGTCATGCCGAGGAAAGCCTGGGAGGTGTGTTTGAGGGTGTCCTCAATCCATTGTTCGCGGCTGAGCATCTTGTAATTGCGGACCAGAAAACCGGTGGCGCGCAGGGCGTCCGTGTCGTCCGGGGCGAATTCGTCGGCCGCAAGCATTTCCAGCACCATCCGGTCGTAGCCCTTGTCCGTATTGACGGATTCGACGATCCAGTCGCGCCAGCGCCAGATGTGGGGCTGGCTGTCGCGGATCTGATTGCCCCCAGCCCAGCCCGCCCAATCGCTGTACCGCCAGACATCCATCCAATGCCGCGCCCAGCGTTCGCCATGGCGCGGATCCTGGAGCAGGCGATCGACGAGTCGTTCGTAGGCTTCCGGCGAGCGATCGGAAAGGAAGGCTTCCTGTTCCTCGGGCGTGGGCAAGAGGCCGATCAGGTCGAGTGACACACGCCGCAGTAGAACTTCGCGACTGGCTTCGGGACGGGGAGTGAGCTGGTGGCGACGGAGCTGTTCCTCGACGAAGGCGTCGATTGGATTGGCTGCGCGTTGCCGGGTCGACGGACTGGCGGAATGGGTCGCAGAAGCGGGAGGAACGCTGGGAATCGCGGGCCGGATGACGGGTGCGAAGGGGCGCCAGGAGGAGGACGTGGGGGTGGCGTTGGTGGAAGGGGAAGGTGAATCGCTCCCGCGGGCGGGCGGGACGGGGATGAAGGTCGCCGTCGCCAACAGCAGCGCCCCGACGATCCTCCAGGAACGCGGGATAAGGCGCTGGGCGGTGATTGGCATGGTCGGGACATTGGCCGGGCCAAGCCGGGTGTCAACGTCGCGGCGTGCGGTTGGCAGCCAATCCGATCGGTTCAAAAGCCAACAGGTTAGACGCGCCCCATGGCTTCCCCAATCTGGGCGGTACCCTTTTCACGGGTTGGATCCGGCTCCCCGCCTCGGCGGCTACCTTATTTAACGGGCCCCTGGAACGGGACCCGAGCTCTGCGGGCCACGTAGGCCAGGATTCCCGCCGAGATCGCGAAAAGCGGGCTGAACGGGCCAGCATCGGGCACCTCGGGGGTTGCCACCACCCGCATCAATTGTGAGAGAGAATCGGAGGTGGACCAGCTGGCTCCGGAATCAAAGGAGCGTCCCCAACTATGCTGAAACCCGACGCCGTCTCCCGCGGTCCCGAAGTTCGAAAACCAAAAGACCATATCCCCTCCGGTGGTGAGGACAGCCCAGTAGGTGGTGTTCGGCGCGAGTGAGATTCCGTTACCGCCGAAGGTTACTTCATCGGGAGAAACGGGATAACTCGCCGGCGGGATCAGCGATGCCACCCGGGAGCCTGGCTGGAACCCCGCATCCGTGTACACGTCCAGCGTGGTGCTGGCTGAGCCTCGATGATAAATCCGCAGCGTGATCGAATCGAGACGGTAGCTGTTCGCATCGGTGCCGAAGCTGCTCGCCGCCCACCGCGTGCCTTCTGCCACCTCCGTCCCGTGTGCGGGTTGGCTCAGATTGTCGGAAAGCACCACGCCAGCCAGGCAAACCTGAGGAAGCAGGGTTAGAGCCAGTGCCGCGGCCAGAGATCCACCGGGAACCACCGTGAACAGGCTGGGCTGAAGCCTCATGGGCGAAAAACGAGGCTGGTTCGTCGGGTCGGCAGGGCGCGAGGATGGCTCGGGGCCGTTTCTAACGTTCATCGCAGGGGTTGGGACGTTGAGGTGGTTCGGTTACGTGCGATGGCTGATCGCAGCCACCACTGAGCACTAAACGGAAAATCCTTCTCTGTTACGAAGAATCCACCACGAGCATTCCGCCGACTCTGCTCGCACCTCGCGTCGCCTCGGCTGGTTCTTCCGTCATCTCCCCGCGCCGCATGGGTTCACGATCCCATGGGTTAGTTCAAGGTGGAGGTGGAACGACGTCTGGCCACCTGTCGCGTTTCAGGAGCGCATGCGCCACCGTTCGGCGGTGGAGGGAACGCAGAGTGAATTGGTGAGGGCGCACGGACTCCGGCGAGCGTGCTACCGGGGGTTGCCGAAGGTGGTGACTTGACCCCCTTGGCTCCCACGACCCCGTCCGGAGCGCGCACGAACCACAACGCCCGCCCCGAGCACCAACATCAGAGCACTACTGCCGGTGTCGACGATCGATTGGCCGTGGGGCAGCCGGAACTCGAGCAGGCCCCAGGTATCGGCGTTATAAGTGCGGGACGTGATCAACGAGGGGTCCCAGCTCCCACTGAACCCGAGATCCACGAACAGTTCGTGTTCACCGGCGGGCAGTTCGACCGGACCGAGCCCGCTGTTGCCGTAGCTCCCGCCGAGCGGCCCCAAAGACCACGAAAAGCTCGGCCACTCGTCTCCCAGGCCAAGCCCTGAGAGGCCGGCACTGACCCTCGATTGGTCGGGGTCCAGGATCATGGGAACCGCCAACCGAAACCGCATCCGTGCGGTGACGCTCTGCCCAATCTGCGCATACTGATTCGGCTCGAGCGGAGGACCGTAGATCTGCGCGGAGGTCGACATGCTCCAGTTCACGTCCAGTGTTCGGGTCCCCTCATCGAAACTCGCATAGGTAAATGGCACATCGGCGCTCGCCCGGCCACTGGGCAACACGATGCTGCCAATGCCCAGCGAATTCCCGGAAGTCCGGTGGATATCCCAGGTCATCGTCCTCAGTTCCCTGGGCTGATCGGTGCCCTCCGTTATTGGGACATTGAGTCTGACCTGACCCGCGGTCTGGAAACCCCACGATTGCTCGAGGACCACCAAGGGCGTCCCCTGCGCCCGCCCCGCCATCACGGCCACCGCGCAAACACAAATCCAAGTCCAAACCCGCCGCTTTGATTCTGTCATACGACCCCTCCCCGCCCCAGCAGGCCTCGCCCCTCAAGCCCACAGTTCTCAGGCCGGGGCGATTTCCCGATACGGCTCTTCTCTGCATACCCAGGACCGGCCGAATTCGCAAGCAAACGGACGGTCTGCCCTGACTTCCGCGGTGGCTGGAATGGGGTCAAGTCACGAAAATCGGTTCTGCTGCAAAGAGGGGAGTTTTTCAGCAGGGTCCGGAGGGCGGTTTTGACCCCGCTGCGTAACCGGCCACGGTATCTCCTCCCGGCGGTCTAGGAACGGGGCCGCCCTTTTGTTCTCCGGACGACGGTGGAACCGGCCTTTGCCTCCACGCTGTCCCGCCTGCCTCCTGCGAAAACCGGGTTTGGAGCCCGCTCCTCCATTAATTTTCTACACCATCACCGCTTCGGCCATGACGTCCTGCGCCGCTCGGTCGTTCTTTTCGCCATCCAACCGACTGCATTGGTCGTTGGGTTTGCCCGCCGGACAGGTCGCCTGGCGTCGTTCCACCTCCACCCTGAAATCCTCCACCGTGAAGTGACCCGGGCGGCTCATCCGGCTGACCAACCCGAAGACCTGCGTCGAATCCAACCGCTGGCGGGGTTTCCTTGGGCTCGGCGCCAGCGAGGTCGAGGCGGACGACCAGCCTGCCACCGGGGTGGTTGCGGCCGAGGGTACTGGGCAGTTCCTTGGTGAAGCCGAAGACAAACAGGGACGAGCCGTTCGGGTCGACCTCCAGTCCGCGCATCACTCCGCCCTCGGCGGCGAAGGCGGCGGGCACGGGGAGCAGACGGGCGTTGGAGATCCGATAGACCGGCGCGCCGTGGGCATCAAGCTGGCGTTCAGGAGCCAGGTGGCGGATGCCCTTGGCCCGGTCATCGATCCACCAGAGCCCGCCGGTGGTATCCACGGTGAAGTAATGCATCACCAGGGTTCTAAAGCGGCAGAGGGCTGCCGCACTCCACATCGCGGATAGGGGGACAGGATACCTTCTTGAGCCTCAATCGTTCGAGGCCGGGCCACCGGGGCTCATGATTCGTTTTTCCATGCGCCTGATTTCCGCCTTCAGCGCGGCGAGCACCCGATGTTTGGCAAGGTAGACACTGGCGATGCTGACCCCCAACGATTGGGCAACCTCTCCGGCTGGCCACTCCTTGACCACGTTCAGATCGAACATTTGGAACTGCGCGGAGCTGATTTTCGGACGTAGGTTGGTTAAGGCGGCATTGAGCAAACTCAACCGCCACTCCTCCTCCCAGAGTGGCCTCCACGCATCGGCTGCTGCTGGCTCCGGCCCCGACGATTCCCCGCGGTTCGGGTCGTAGGCCGAGATGGATTGTTGCCGATCCTCCCAGCGTTGACGCCTAGCCAGTTGATTCTTCACCCGCCAGGACGCGAGGTTCAGCAGCCAGGTTTTGAAGCGGCACCGAGCGGGGTCATAGCAGTACTCCGGAATGTTGCGGGCCACGCCGATGCAGGTTTCCTGCACGACTTCGTCTGCTTCCGTGGCGGTGAGTCCGGCTTTGAGAGAGAAACCCCGGATGGCCGGCCCGTAAATCCTGAAGAACTCGTGCCAACGATCCTCGTCGCCGGCCTGCAAGGCAGCCAACAAGCTGGGCCGCGTGCTGCGTGAAGGGCTTTCGGGCGACGGCATAGCGGAGATCATCCTGTAGCTTTAACCACCGTCGGCGAGCGTTCTTTCGGGGGAAGGGGGAGGATCAACACTTTCATGGAGGTGGGCTGTGGGAAGTGGAGGGGAAAGATTTCCTGAAAGAATCGGGCTGTCCGGTGGTTGAAGGGAGCGATGCCGGGTTCTCCCCCACGAACGGTCCTGCCTTTGAAGGAGCCGACCTGGCCCGATTTCAGGGCCGCGTCGCAGGTCGCCGGTGAGCTCTCCGCAATCACCCATCCCAACCCTATGAACTGCCATCGTCCTGTTTGTTTGCTGCTTCCAGTCCTGCTGATGGGCCTTCCCGGTTTTTCGGCTGCGGCCCAGGTCGCTCCCACCATCACCAGGCAGCCCACCAGCCTGTCCCGCAGCCTCGGCGACAAGGCCAGCTTCACCGTGACCGCCACCGGCGATGCCCCACTGTCCTACCAGTGGCGCTTCCAGGGTGCCGTCGTGCCAGGCGCCACGAACCGCCTACTCACCCTGACCAACCTCACCGTCGCCCAGGCCGGAATCTTCACAGTCGTCGTTTCGAATGCCGTGGGCACGGCCATTAGCGAGGGCATCCCGCTCGAGGTGGATACCACCTTCCGGCTGCTTGCCGACAGCCCGGTTAGCCGGGCCGCGGGATACGGAATGTCCTGGGGCGACTACGACGGCGATGGCTTCATCGATCTTCACTCGGCGGGCGAGGCGAGCGCGCTGCTTTACCACAACGAAGGACAGGGCGCCTTTGTCAAAGTCGGGCCAACCAATGCCTTGGTGAGGCGGACGTATTCTGCGGGGGCCGTGGGTGCCGGGTGCTGGGCCGACTACAATAACGACGGCAAACTCGATTTCTATGCGCCTACGGGGTGGGGTTACAACGAGTCGAAGATGCTCTTCAAGGGAGTGGGCTTGGGAGCGTTCGAGTCGGTTTTCAATGATCCTGCCGTCCTGGAGCGCGCGAGTTCGTGGTCCGCGCAATGGGCAGACTTCAACCGGGACGGACGTTTGGATTTGTTCCTCGCGAACGGACGGGATGCCAGCGGTGGCGAAAAAGCCACGAATGGATTCTATCTCGGCCAGCCAGATGGGAAGTTCGTTCGCTGGCAACCGGAGGGACTTGTTGGACAGACCGGAAAGTCCTACGGGAGCGCCGTGAGCGACCTCAACGGAGATGGCTATCCCGATGTTGCCGTGGCCATGCGGGATCCCGCTCGCGCTGTGCTTCTGGAGAACGTCGGCGGCACCAACTTCCAGGCCACCCTTCTTGGCTTCCTGGGCGCCGACTGGGGAAGTTTGTCGGTTGCCGATTACGACAACAATGGAACGCCGGATTTGTTGTCGACCTGGACGGGTGGGGCGTCCGCGATCTTTCGCAACGATGGCAACGGGGGTTGGGAGGCTTTGTTTGGTGTCCTTCCTGCCGGGCAGCCTGCCCGGGCTGAAACCTCAACCTGGGGTGACTATGACAACGACGGCTGGCTGGACCTGTTCCTGCCGAGAACCAACGCGAGCGACGTCGGTGAAGACCGGAACGATTCCCTCTGGCGAAACAACGGTGACGGCACATTCACTCAAGTGTTCGCCGGCAGCGTAACCTCGGACGGGTTTGGCTCCTCACACGGTGCCGCCTGGGGGGACTTCGACAATGATGGCTTCCTGGATCTGGCGGTGGCTGCCTTGGGCGGTTCGGACCAGAATCGGCTGTTTCGCAACACCGGGAATTCCAATCGTTGGCTTCTGGTCAACCTCATCGGCACGAAGTCGAACCGATCCGCCATTGGCGCCAAGGTGCGCCTGACGGCCCGAATCCGGGGGGAAACTCGGACCCAATATCGTGAAAAGGGAACGGGCGCCGGCAGTGGCCAGAACGATCCGCGGGTTCACTTCGGTTTGGGTGATGCCACACGGATCGAAACATTGGATATCGAATGGCCCAGTGGGGGGAAGCAGACGTTGTCCCAGGTGGCCGCCAACCAGATTCTGACCGTGACGGAGCCGGACGATCGCCACCGGCTCCAGATACAACTCCCTTCCCTGGATGCTTCTGGAAACGCATTCGTGGACCTGGTGGTTCTGGGGCCGGTTGGAGCCGAAGTGGTTCTGGAATCCACCCGGGATTTGCGTTCCGTCGAGTTTGCCGAAGAGGCACGGGTGACCCTGGA
>CAYZAE010000052.1:0-37310 GCA_964476125.1 uncultured Verrucomicrobiota bacterium
AACTCCGAACTCCGAACTCCGAACTCCGAACTCCGAACTCCGAACTCCGAACTCCCCACTCCCCACTCCGGCGACCCACGACCCACGACGCACGACCGACTCCCCATGAGCCTTCGCCTCCAACTGCTCCAGGTCGCCCGGCTCGCGCCGCGGTTGCTGGGCGATTCCTCCGATCTGGTCCGCGATTTCCTGCGCGGCCAACTCGGGGAGGCGGGAGCGGGATTCGACCGAAGCGGTCGACCGGATCTCTACTACACGATCTTCGTCCTGGCCGCTCTCCAGGCCCTGGACGTGCCCATTCCCCTGGACCGGGTCGAGGGATATCTGAGGTCCCAGGGAACCGGGGAACACCTGGACTTCGTGCATCTCGGAGCCCTGGCCCGATGCTGGGCGGTGGTGGGAACGGATCGCATGGACCCGGGGCTCGCGGAGACGCTGCTGGGACGCCTTGAGGGTTTTCGAAAACCGGACGGGGGTTACGAGGGCGACCTGCGGTTGAAACATGGAACCGCCTACGGGGCGTTCGTCGCCCTCGGAGCGTATGAGGATCTCGGCCGGACCCCGCCCGGGATTCTCAAGCTGACCCAGGGTTTGCGAAGTCTGGAAACCCCCGATGGCGCCTGGAGCAATCTGCCCGGAGCCGTCTTCGGGGCCACCAACGCCACGGCCGGCGCCATCACCCTGCTCCGGCACCTCGGACTTCCGGCACCCACGGCGGCGGCCGATTGGCTGCTGCGCCATTCCCATCCGCAGGGCGGATTCCTCGCCGTCCCCGGCGCCCCCTTGCCCGACCTGCTCTCCACCGCCACCAGCCTCCACGCCCTCGCCGCCATGGAATACCGGCTCAAATCGGCCCAGCACGAACGCTGCCTCGATTTCATCGACACCCTCTGGTCGGCGAAGGGGGGATTCCATGGTCATTGGGCGGATGACCATCTCGACGCCGAATACACCTTCTACGGCCTCCTGGCCCTGGGCCACCTCAGCCTCGGATGACGGACCCCCTCCCCGGCCAACTCCAGGACGCCCGCGATCGGGTGGTCAGCCGGTTGCTCGCCGAGCGAGGACCTGAAGGGCACTGGACCGGTGAACTCTCCTCCAGCGCCCTGGCCACCGCCGTCGCCAGCATCGCGCTCGGGGAACTCGATCGACGGCTCGGGAGCACCCGCCACTCCGCCCTGGTGGAAGGAGGACTCGCCTGGCTCGCGCTCCATGCCAACCCCGACGGCGGCTGGGGCGATACGACCCGCAGCCGGACCAACCTCTCCACCACCGCCCTCGTCTGGGCCGCCTTCGGCGCCGCGGGCGCCGACTCACGGCACGCCGACACCGTCCGCAGGGCCATTCATTGCCTGGCTGGCTTGTGCGGTCGGCCCACGGATCCGGCCGCCCCTTCCCTCACCCCCGAATCACTCGTCCCCGCCATCGAAGCGCGCTACGGCTCGGACCGCACCTTCTCGGTCCCCATCGTCATGACCCTGGCCTTGAGCGGCCGGCTTGGGCCCCGCGGCTGGCGCCAGGTCCGACCTCTCCCGTTCGAACTCGCGGCGCTGCCCCGATCCTGGTTCGGCGCGCTCCGGCTCCCGGTGGTCAGCTACGCCCTCCCCGCTCTCATCGCCCTGGGACAGGCCATTCACCGGAACGCTCCCAGTCGGAACCCCATCGCCCGATTCCTCCGCAACCGCGTCGCCCGGCGCACCCTGGGATTGCTGACAGGGCTCCAGCCGTCCTCGGGTGGATTTCTCGAAGCCATTCCCCTGACGGCCTTCGTCACCATGGCTCTCGCCTCATTCGGCGAAACCGGTCATCCCGTGGTGGACCGATCCGCGATGTTCCTTCGGAACTCGGTGCGACCCGACGGCTCCTGGCCCATCGACACCAACCTCGCCACCTGGACCACCACCCTCGCCATCAAGGCCCTGGCCCGAGCCCCCGAAGTGCCAGCCGAACTGACACGAAACGCCCCGGTCCTTCGCGAATGGCTGCTCCAACAGCAATACCGCGTCACCCACCCCTACACCGGCGCCGCCCCGGGCGGTTGGGCTTGGACCGATCTGCCCGGGGGAGTGCCCGATGCCGACGACACCGCCGGCGCGCTGCTGGCCCTCAAACACCTTGAGACCGGCAGCGAACCAGCCGAAGCCACGCGAACCGCTGCCGCAGCCGGAACAGGTTGGCTGCTTGATCTCCAGAATCGCGACGGCGGTATCCCCACCTTCTGCCGCGGATGGGGCACACTGCCCTTCGACCGGAGTGCCCCCGAGCTCACAGCCCACGCCCTCCGGGCCTGGCATGCCTGGGACCCGTTTCTGCCGGCCGCCCAGCGCGAACGCATCCGCACCGCCCGCCGTCGCGCCCTCGAATTCCTTCGTCGATCCCAGCGGCCCGACGGTTCCTGGGTTCCCCTCTGGTTCGGCAACGAACTTGCCCCCGGGGAGGAAAACCCCGTTTTCGGCACCTCCCTCGTCCTGCTCGCCAGGAATACCGGTCCCGAACCGGAGCGCTCGGGCGCAATCTGGAGCCGGGGGAGGAAATTTCTTGAGGCCGCCCAAAACCCGGACGGCAGCTGGGGCGGCGCGCGAGGGACGCCCGGCACCGTGGAGGAAACCTCCCTCGCCCTCACGGCGCTGTCCGAATCCGGCGCCCCCCAGCCCAAGACCTCGATTGAGCGTGCGACCAAATGGCTCGCAGCCCGGATCAACGCGGACCACCTCGCCCCCTCCCCGATCGGCCTGTACTTCGCCCGCCTCTGGTACCACGAACGCCTCTATCCGCTGGTCTGGTCAGTGGAGGCGCTCAACGCGGTGCTCCCGGATCCCAGTCAGCCTTGAACCCAGGGATCCTTTCCTGGATTCACCCCTGGGAAGATCCCCCTGGAACTCACCCCAGAGCCATTGCCTGCGCACGGGGAGAATTCGAGTGTTCCGCCCCGACAACGTCGCACCAAGCGGATACACCAACGAATGGTTGCAAATGCCGATGGCCGGGATTACCTCCACTTAAGCGCTCAGAGATCGGGATATCTCTCCGCCATTCCGTTGTGCATTTAGGCCCGAACCCAACGCCACCGCAGTCAGGCCGCCAACTCACGAAAGCGATGAAGCCGACCGACCCGCCCCCGTTCACCGGCCCCACCCTCCGTGACGAACTGCCCCCACCCGAAAGCCCGGTCTTCATCGTCGGCATCGGAGCCTCCGCCGGCGGCCTCGAGGCCCTCGAGCGATTCTTCAAGGCCATGCCCACCGACAGAGGCATGGCCTTCGTGGTGATTCAGCACCTCTCCCCCGACTTCAAAAGCCTCATGGACGAACTGCTCGCGCGGTTCACCACCATGGCCATCCACCGGGTCAGCGACCCCGTCGTGATGCAATCGAACACCATCTACCTCCTGCCCCCGCGCAAAGAGATGGTCATGGAAGGCGGAACGCTCGTCGTTCAAAACAAACCCGACGCCCAGTCGCTCCATCTGCCCATCAACACCTTCTTCCGCACCCTCGCCCGCGAACAAACCGACAAGGCCATCGCCATCGTCCTCTCCGGAACCGGCACCGACGGCAGCCTGGGCCTGCTCGACGTCCATGACATGGGCGGCCTGGTCCTCGTCCAAACCCCCGAATCCGCCAAGTTCGATGGCATGCCCCGCAGCGCCATCGCCACCAGCGTCGCCGACGCCGTCCTGCCCCCGGAGGAAATGCCCGCCGCGCTGCTGAACTACGCCAGCAACCCCGCCCAGCATCTGCTCGAGGCAAAACTCCCCGCCGGCGGAATGCGCTCCGGCCTGCCCGCCGTCTTCGACCGGCTCCGCCAGACCTACGACCTCGATTTCAATCTCTACAAACCCGCCACGATCTCCCGTCGACTCGACCGCCGCGTCGCGCTTGGCCAGGCGGGAACCCTCGAAGGCTACTGCGACCGGGTGCTCAAGGACCCCATCGAGCTGGACTCGCTCTACAAGGACTTGCTCATCGGCGTCACCCGTTTCTTCCGCGATCCCGAAGCCTTCGCAGTTCTCCGTGACCAGCTGATTCCCCATATCGTCGACCAACTGGCGCCGGACGAGGAAGTCCGGGTCTGGACCCCGGGCTGCGCCACCGGCGAGGAACCCTACTCCATCGCCATCCTTTTCCTTGAGGAGTTCGCCCGCCGCGCCCGCCCACCCGCCCTCAAGGTGTTCGCTTCGGATGTCCACCGCGACTCCCTCCAGACCGCCGCCGAGGGCATCTACCCGCAGGCCTCCCTCTCCGAACTCTCCAGCGAGCTGCGCCAGCGCTATTTCCTGGAGGAATCCGGCGGACAATTCCGCGTCACCGCCCAACTGCGGAAGCTGATCATCTACTCGCCCCACAACGTCATCAAGGATCCGCCCTTCACCAAGATCGACCTGGTCAGCTGCCGGAATCTGCTCATCTACTTCCAGCCCGTCGCCCAGACCAAAGCCATCGGCGCCTTCTACTTCGCCCTCAAACCCCAGGGCGTCCTCTTCCTCGGCCCCAGCGAAAGCACCGGGGATCTGACCAACGAATTCAGTGCCGTCGATCGCCACTGGAAAATCTACCGCAAGATCACCGAACACCGGCTTCCGCTCGAACTGCGAAATCCCAGCCAGCTCCCCGACTTCCGAACTCCCAGGACGGGCCTGCCCGGGGACCTCCGGCTCTCACGCGCCTACGATACCCTGCTCGCCCGGTTCGTCCCCACCGGCGTGCTCGTCAACGAACGCCGCGAGGCTCTCCACTTCTTCGGCCACGCCGATCGCTACCTCCGCCCCGTCACCGGCCGCGTCAGCAACGACGTCGTCGCCATGGCCCGCGGCGACCTCCGAATCGCCCTGTCCTCCGGGATCCAGAGCTGCCTCAAAAAACTCGAACGAGTCACCTTCAAATCCGTCCGGCTCCAAGCCGACGACCGACCCGATGTGCTCGTCGACCTCACCGTCGAACCGCTGCTCGACAAATCCTCGAACTATCTCAGCCTGCTCATCCTCTTCCAGGAGTTCGCCGCCCCACCCACCACCATCACCACCACCCCGGCCGCCAACGAGGTCTTCGAGATCCGCGAACAGTCCGAGGAACGCATCCGCCTGCTCGAATCCGAACTCCAGCACACCCGCGAATCCCTCCAGACCGCTGTCGAGGAACTGGAAACCAGCAACGAGGAACTCCAGGCCTCCAACGAGGAACTGCTCGCCTCCAACGAGGAACTCCAAAGCACCAACGAGGAACTCCACTCCGTCAACGAAGAGCTCTACAGCGTCAACGCCGAACACGAACTCAAGATCCGCGAACTGCACGAAGTCGCCGGCGACCTCCGCAACCTCATGCAGGCCACGGAAATCGGCACCGTGTTCCTCGACCGCGAACACTGCATCCGCCTCTTCACCCCCGCCGCCACCGCCATCTTCAACCTCCTCCCCCAGGACGTCGGCCGCGATATCCGCCACATCACCTCCCGCATCCACGACGACGACATCTTCACCATCATCTCCCGCGTCGCCTCCTCCGGCGAAGCCGTCGACAGCCGCATCACCACCCCCGAAAACCGCACCTACCTCCGGCGCATCAAACCCTACATCGACCTCAACCACGACACCGGCGGCCTCATCCTCACCTTCGTCGATGTCACCCAACTCAGCGCCGCCGAAGCCGCCGTCCGCGCCTCCGAGGAACAGTTCCGTCAGATCTTCGAAAGCGCCCCCGACGGCATCCTCACCGTCGATCCCTCCGGCAAAATCACCCACGCCAACGGCCGCGTGCACGTGATGTTCGGATACGACCCCGGCACGCTCACCGGCAAAACCATCGAACAACTGCTGCCCGAGGCCTCCCGCACCCAACACCGACAGAACCGCGCCGAGTTCGCCACCCAACCCAAGGCCCGCTCCATGGGCCGCGGACACGACTTCCCGGCCGTCCACCGCGACGGCTCGGAGTTCCGGGTCGAGATCGGACTCAGCCCCATCCGCATCGGCAACCGCGACCTCGTCCTCGCCTTTGTCAGCGACATCACCCAGCGCAAACTCGCCGAGGCGCGCCGCGTGCAGGTGGAAAGCAAGATGATCGAGGCCGCCAAACTCGAGAGCCTGGGCGTTCTCGCCGGCGGCATCGCCCACGACTTCAACAACCTGCTCACCGCCATCCTCGGCTCCGCCAGCTACGCCTCCATCGAACTCGACCGCCTCGGCTCCCCCCTCGAACTGCGCGAAACCATCCGCATCATCGAGGATACCGCCAAGCGCGCCGGCGACCTCTGCAAACAACTGCTCGCCTACGCCGGCAAGGGCCGGTTCGTCGTCGAAACCCTCAACCTGACCACCCTGATCGAACAAATGGTCGACCTCATCCGGGCCTCGGTCAGCAAACACATCGAGCTCCGCTTCGAACTCGACCGCGACATGCCAGCCGTGGCCATGGACGCCACCCAAATCCGGCAGGTGGTCATGAACCTCATCATCAACGCCTCCGAAGCCATCCGCGATCAGCACGGCCGAATCTCCCTCGTCACCGGCATCCGCTACTGCGACGCCGCCTTCCTCCGCTCCACCCTCGTCACCGAGGACCTCGCCGAAGGCAACTACGTCTACATCTCCGTCAACGACACCGGCTGCGGCATCGCCGCCGAGGACATCCGCAAAATCTTCGAGCCCTTCTACACCACCAAATTCACCGGGCGCGGCTTGGGCCTCTCCGCCGTGCTCGGAATCGTCCGCGGTCACAAAGGCACGATCTCCGTAACCTCCAGGCCGGGCGAAGGCACCACCTTCCTCCTCCTGCTCCCTCCCACCTCCAACCGCAAAAGCTCCGATGACGCCCGCGCCACCACCCACGTCGCCTGGCGCGGCTCCGGCACCCTCCTCGTCGTCGATGACGAGGAAATCGTCTGCCACACATCCTCCCTCCTTCTCCAGGTGCTCGGATTCGAGGTCGTCACCGCCCACGACGGCATCGAAGCCGTCGAAATCTTCGAACGCGAACCGGACCGCTTCGCCCTGGTGCTCCTCGACCTCACCATGCCCAGGCGCGACGGGGAACAGACGTTCATCGAACTTAAACGCATCCGGCCCGATGTCCTCGTCGTGCTCATGAGCGGCTTCAACCAGGCCGAAGCCACCGCCCGCTTCGTCGCCAACGATCTGTCCGGCTTTCTCTCCAAACCCTTCACCAGCGACACTCTCACCGAAACCATCCGCAAGGCGCTCGAGTAACCCGGCTGCCCGGCATCACCGCCTCCCTGCTCACCGCCTTCGGCGGCTGCATGCCATCCTCCTCGCCTCGCCTCACCTCACCTCGCCTCGCGTCAGGGCCGACCCGCCCAAAACCTGACCCGTCTCCTCCGCCACCCATGATCCCCATCCCCAGGCTTCCCCCACCGCCTGCCAGCCCTCCCGCCACCCTGCTCAAACGCACCACCAGCCGGTGCCCCGTCTGCCGCGCCGCCGTCCCGGCCGAAGTCCTCCGGTCCGGAACCGGCCACGGCCGGATCGATCTTCGCAGGCATTGCCCCACCCACGGCGAATCCACCACCTGCATCGCCTCCGACGCCCGCTTCTACTGGCTCTCCAAAGGCGCCGGGGAACCCGCCGGATCCGGCTGCTGCGGCCCGGGAACCGCCTGCCGCGCCAGCGATGGAACCGTCGCCGGAACGCTGGGACGCAACGCCATCACCCGTCCCGATGCCTCCTGCGAAACGCTGTCCACCTGCCTCTGCCTCATCGAGGTGGTCCATTCCTGCAACCTCGCCTGCCCAACCTGCTACGCCGATTCCCCCGTCGGCACCGGCACCCGGGTCGATGCCCCGCCCCTCGAGGATCTCCAGCGGCGCATCCAGGGCGTGATCGATCGAAAAGGCCGGATCGAAATCCTCCAGCTTTCCGGCGGGGAACCCACCCTGCACCCCCGGTTCTTTGAACTCCTGGCCTGGACCATGAACCATCCAGGCATCGACTACGTCCTGCTCAACACCAACGGCCTCCGCATCGCCCGCGAACCCGCATTCGCCACCGAACTCGGACGCATCGCCCGCCGCGGCAAGTTCCAGCTCTACCTCCAATTCGACGGTCCAGGCGAAGGCGGGCAGCACGCCCTCCGGGGCGCCGATCTTCGCGCCACCCGCGAATCCTGCCTCCGCACCTGCGCCGACCTCGGACTCGCCGTGACCCTCGCCATGACGGTGACGCACGAAAATCTCGACCAGCTCTGGGCCGCCATCGAGTTCGGGCTCGGCTGGACCCACGTGCGGGGAATCAGCTTCCAACCCCGCTTCCTCAGCGGGCGCAACCAGCCTCCCGGACCCACCCCGCCCCCCCCGCTCAACACCGCCGACATCCTGCTCGCCGCCGTCGGACAGTCCGGGAACCGGCTGCGCTTCGACGATTTCACCCCACTGCCCTGCGGCGATCCCAACTGCGCCACCATCGGCTACCTGCTCAAGATCGACGGCCAGGTGCGGTCGATCGGCGATTTCGTCAACTTCACCGAGGTCCAGGGATTCCTCCGCGACCGGGTCCGCTACAACCTGGAGGACCTGACCCGGTGCGGCTGCGAATCGGAACCGCTCGGGGCCCTGCTCAAGCAGTTCGAACTCGACGAAAGCCACACCTTCCGGCTGTTCGTCAAACCGTTCATGGACCTGAACACCTGGGACGAGGACCGCATCGACCGCTGCTGCACCCACGTCATCCGGCCCGACGGCCGGCTTGATTCGTTCTGCCGCTACTACGCCGGCCTGTCATGAGCTGGGGTCCGTACGGCTGGCTGATGATCGGCGGGTTTCTCCTGACCGGCTTCCTCTGGGCCCGGGCCGCGCAACGCGATTCCCGGCTGCCTTTCATCTACTTCGCCGCGCTGATCGGCGCGATGGCCGGCGCCAAGGTGGTCTATCTGCTCGCCGAAGGCTGGAACGATCTCGGCCGCCCCGACACCTGGCTCCGGCTCGCCACCGGCAAAACCATTCTCGGCGGACTGCTCTTCGGCTACCCCGCCGTTGAATGGATGAAAGCCCGTCTCGGCTACCGCGAACCGACCGGGGATCGCTTCGCCGTCCTCGTCCCCCTCGGCATCGGCATGGGACGCGTGGGCTGCTGGCTTCATGGCTGCTGCCCGGGAACCCGCTGCACAACTGCCGCGTGGTACACCCTGAACGATCCCCAGGGCCACCCGCGCTGGCCCGCGGTCCCGCTGGAACTGGCGTTCAACGCGCTCGCCCTGCTCACCCTCGCCACCCTCAAACGCCTCGGCCGATTTCCCGGACAACTGTTCCACCTCTACCTCATCGCCTACGGCTCACTCCGATTCCTGCACGAGTTCGTCCGCGACACACCCCGCGTTCTCGGACCCATCAGCGGCTACGCCATCGCCGCCCTCGGCGTCGCCGCCCTCGGAACCGTCGGCTATCTCCAAAGAGCCCGCACCAACCGCCAACCGCCCTCGACCACCTCGCCGGCACCCCTGGCGGCGCCTGCTCCGGCTCCTGAAAGGAAGGCCCCTTGAGCCGCAGCGTCGTCACCCGCGGCACCGTGCGCTGCCCGGAGTGCCTGCTCGCCCCACGCTGGTGCATCTGCGCCGGATACCAGGCCATCCACAGCCGGTTGGCCATCGACGTTCTGATCCATCTCCGTGAATCCCGGCGCCCCACCAGCACCGGACTGCTCCTCACCCGACTGGTCCCCGACGCGCGCCGGCACCTCTACCAACCGGGCGTGCCCCCCCAAGCCTCCACCCTCGTCCGACCCGGTAAGGCACTCTGGATTCTCGATCCTTCCGGCGACGAAATACCCTCCCCCCCCGCACGCCCGGAGGATCTGCAGGTCCTGCTCCTCGACGGCAGCTGGCGGGAGGCCGTGCGGATGCGGAAGGAAGTCGAGAGCTGGGGGCGGCTGGTACGGCTGCCGCCTTCGGGCACGGACAAGTTCCGGCTCCGGAATCAGCACGCCGAAGGGATGTCCTCCACCGCGGAAGCGCTGCTGAGGCTGGTGGAGGCCCTCGGCCTTGCCGAAATGGCGGCCGCCCTCAGGGTCCAACTGGATCTGCACGTGTACGCTGGTCTCCGCTCCCGGGGCGCCGTCCGCGAGGCCGAGGAACTGCTCACCACCTCCCCCCTGCCCGCCGCGTTCCCCGAAGTGCTGCGGGCCCTCCAGGAACGGCGCCGGTGCGGTCCCCCGACTCCCCAGCCGCCCCCCACCCCGCACCCCGCCGCCTGAAGCGAAGGCTCCGACGCCCCTCGCGCGAACACGGTGTTGCCCGGCTTCACAGGGGCCGAAAGGTGTCGTCGATCCCCCAGATCCACCCCGTGGCCGCGGCGCCCTCCCAGGGCTCCGACGAAAGGATCAGCGCCTTCACGTTCGCCCGCTCAAGTTCCGCCCGCAGATCCGCCGGAACGCCCGGATCCCTGGCCGGTTCAAAGAGAAACTCCTCGAAGAAATTGTGATGCCCCGGATGGTACGTCTGCGCCCATTCGCTCCTTAGCACCAACGGACGGGTGGTGAGTCCCTCGATGACCGTCTCGATCCACGCAATCAGGGGCGCCGTGTACCCCGCAGTAACACCCTTGGGCGGAGCCGGCCACCAGAAGGATGTCCGGACCCGCACCCCGCCCTTCACTGGAGCCAGCACCCGCTCCTGTCTCAGGCTCTCCGCCGTCAGGGGCATGACCGGCGTCAAAGTGACCGTCTCCCGGGTCGCCAGGGCCGGCTCCATCCGGTCCGTCAGAAGGGAATACTCCAACGTCGGCTGGGGCGTGGCATGGGTGACTGACAGGACCAGAAAATGATCGGCCAAAGTCACCAGCGGGCCACGCTCGGAATCCGTCACGCCCACCCGGGAGGTGCTCAGTTCATAGGTCCGCTTCGCCGCCCCCTCCCCCCAGGTCCACCGGTCCTTCAACTCTTCCGGGGCCCGGCGAAAGGTGTAGCCAGGCAGGGATTGGGGTTCCCCCGCGAACCCGACAGGAGTCGTGCCCTCGCGCCACTGCGCCGAAAGCCCGACATAAAGGGACCGGCTCAGGTCCGCGTCCCGAAGCCCCGTGTGGCGCACCGGCAGTTGCCAGTGGGATTTCAGCCGGTGAAAGGTGACCACGCCCCCGTGCTCGCCCTGCAACACACTCCACGCCAGCGGCGTGTTCAACAGCCAGGGGGTGTAGGTCCGGGAAGGCGGCTTCGGAACCTCCCGCACCTGCTTGATCGAGATCTTTCCCGTGGGAGCCAGGCGCTTGAACTCGAAATCAAGGGTGAACTCCTTCCTCGCCGGAAACTCCGACTCGTACCCAAGCGCCACCTGGTCCAGCAGCGACACCAGCCTCCGGTACTCGCCCTCCCACGGCATCACCGTCGCCCCAAGTGGCACCAGGGACGAACGCTTCTCCACCGACAGAAACGGGGTCGTTCCAAACTGACTGAACGCCACACTCTCAGGCACCGCCGTCGAATCCGGATTGGTCACCGAAACGGCCCCCACCTGGGTCACAATCTCGCCGCTGAGATAGCGTCCCTCCGACCGGCTGATCCGCATCGTCGCCACCCCGTTCGCCTGCTCCAGCGGGTCCGGCACCGAGGGATGCACCAGCACCGCCATCCCCACCTGCGTCTCATCCACCCCATGGCGCAACCGCTCCAGAAACGCATTCCCATTGTAGAAACTCGCAAACACCTTCCGCAGCGCCCGAAAAACCCCGCGCTCCTTCGGCTCCCCCGGATCACACGCACTCGGCCCCGCCAAATCCGCATCCTCGTCGTCCTCCGGACAACCACTGTAACTGTCATAAAGCCCCGCCCCGCTGAACTGCCCGCTGTCCTCCACATTCGTGGAACTCCGGAATCGCACCTTCCGGCCCGCCGGAAATCCCGCCTGCCGGAGCGCCGCAAGAATCGCCGTCTTCTGCGCGGGCGTGAAATCCGCTCGGTCCGTGAACAATTCCCGTACCTCCGCCAGGGCCGTCTCCAGGACCGCCATGTCCGGCGGCCACCGGAAGGCACCCAGCTTCGACGCCACCGTCTCCCGTAACGTCCGGCCATCCGCCAATCGTCCGTCCAGATACTCCTCCCAGACATCAAAGGTCAGGGCCATCGCCGGCACCGGCGAGTTCGTCGGCACACCACGCCGCACCACCCCGAAGTTCGCCGCCTTGCCCCCCACATGCACGATATCCGACGGCCGCAATCCGTCCGCCGACACCACGATCTCACCCCGGCGCGCCTTCGCGGGAATCGTCAGGCGCGGCGGCGCCTTCAAATCGAGAATCGACGCCCGCATCCCCGGCGGCAGCGCCCCGTCCAACGGAGCAATCATGACGTCGCAACCCCCCAGTTGCTGAACCGCCCGCAACACCACCTCCCGGTTGGTCCAGCTCTGCGTCGACGCCCCGGATTCCGGATCCGCCAGATGGACGAACGGAATGCCAAAGGATTGGGAAAGCAGCGCCACGTGGGAGTTCGGCGTGGCAGGGCTGAGGGCCACAATCCCCGCCACCGGAGGCACCTCCGACGGCACCATGTCAGTCAGAAGCACATCCCCAGGACCCAACTCCCCCCGCCGGTACGCGTCCGCAATGCCCGCCCCAGGCACCCGCACCAGCCGGCCCAGCGCCCAACCCGGCGAATAACACTCGTCCCCCACCACCCACCGACCCGCACTCGCCACCGGCACCCCGCGCTCCGCCAGCCACTCCGCATGCTCCCGCGCCGCCCGCGCCTGCTCAAACGTGGGCAGATAAAGAACCGAAATGCCCGGACCACTCTGAATCGCGGCGCGAACCCTCCGGAACCATCGCTCGATCAACTCCGGGGGATACTCCTCCAAACCGACGAATTGGATCCCAATCTCCCGGATGTTGGGCGTCGGCGGCACCAGCACCGCCCCCAGCACCCCCTGCTGCCCCGCCCTCCGAAGCGTCACCGCATCAAACGCCGCCCGGGTCATCCCCTGGAACCGCGGTATCCGGACCCGCGCAAAATCGTAGTGGTACTCGTAACGACTGCTGTCCTGGAAATACACGCGCCCCGGCTCATCCGGCAGAATCACAAACTTGATCCACCGCGCCGCCGGCCGCCACATCTCCGGGGGTTTCGACAAAAACACCTCGTCCGGCGACACCGCCACCGCGGTCTTCCAGTCATCCGCACTCGTCCGGGTCCGGATCAACGCCCGATAAAACGAAGCCGGCGCCTGGCCCTCGGTAAGGTCCGCCACCGACCCCACGCTGCCATGCCACCGCTGCCACTCCGTCCACGTCCCCAGGTCGCTGGACTTCTCGATGATCGCCACCGCATTCGAGGGTGCCACCACGCCCACGCCCGCCACCGACCCAGGCTCACGATGGATCCGCAACTCCGCCGCCTCCACCCGACCTCCCGCAATTCCCCAACCCACCGCCCCCAACCCCAAACCCAAACCCAAACCCAACCAGACAACCATCGCCAGCCACCTGCTCCCCCGATTCCCTCCCCCCCAGGCCATCCCCTCCACCACGCGCCACTCCGCCCGCGGCACCCCGTGGATCCGCCGACAACACCCGGTTTCTCGCCTTTGCATCATGGATCTTATCCGACACCGCTCAGCCTTCGGATGCAGCCGACGACGATCCATGGACCCCGGCCGGCTCCGGCATCCGGGGAAGGTAAACCTCGAAGGTCGACCCCGACCCCAGCTCACTCGTCACCCCAAGGCAGCCCCCATGCTGCTCCACCACGCGCGCCACGGACGATAAACCGAGGCCGGTTCCCTTGCCCTCAGGCTTCGTCGTGAACAAGGGATCGAAAATCCTTCCCAGATGACCGGGGGCAATCCCCGTCCCGGAGTCGCTCACCGCCAGAAGAACATACTCCCCCGCCCGCCCGCCCCGAAGCTTCGCCGCCTCCTCCGCCGACAGATCCACATCATCCACCGCCAGCGTCAGTTCCCCACCCTCGGGCATCGCATCCCGGGCATTCAGGCAAAGATTCATCAGCGCCTGTTGCAGCTGCGTCGAATTCCCGCGCACCCGACCCACCCTGGGCGCGATCAGGCTGTCGATCCGGATGCTCTTCGGAAAGGTCTCCCCCAGCAGCGACTCCAGTTCCCGCACCAGTTCCCCCGGCTGAATCTCCGTCCATTCCACCGATCCGCCCCGCAGGAACCGCAGCACCTGACGAACCGTGTCCGCCCCGCGCCGCGTGTGGGACTCGATGGTGGCCAGCATCCGCCGGGTCCCCTCGTCGAGGGGCGACTCCTGAAGCAACTGAAGCCCAAGCAGCGCCGGAGCCAGACGATTGTTCAAGTCGTGGGCCATCCCCCCCGCCAGGGACCCAACCGCCTCCCATTTCTGGGCACGCAGAAAATCGACCTCCAGCCGCCGCCGTTCCGTGACATCGGAACCCAGAATCAGGACCGCCTCCAGGGCCCCGGTCGTGTCGCGAATCGGCGTCCACCGCGTCTCCACGATGCGGATCGCCCCCGTGGACTCCGGGATCTCAATCACGCCCGACCACTCCCCCAGGGCGACAATCCTTTCGAGCTTCTCCGCAAACCCCATGAGGCAGGGGGGAAACGATCCCGTCCCAACCTCCCCAACCCCCTCCGCCCCCGCCCCCGTCAGCCCCAAAACCCGCACCCCCGCCGGATTCGCGTACGTCACGCGCCCCCCAAGGTCCGTCACCACAATGGCGTCCATCGCCCGGTGGATCAGGGCCGCCTGCCGCTCGATCTTCCGCTGGTCCTGCCGCCGCAAGGCCTCCAGACGCCGACGTTGAAGCTGCCAGTCGATCCCGTAGTGAACGATCGCTATGCCCCATCCCGCGGGCAGCAGGACCAGGGACTCGATCACCCACGAAAACCAGAGTCCCTCCCGCCAACACAAAACCCCGGCCAACACCGCCATTCCCAGGGCACTGCCCACCGCAAACAGAGCCCCCTCCGGCGGACGCAACCGCGCCAGAACCAGACCCACCCCAATCCCCCAAAGAACCGCCAGCAACCGCTCGGAACCCGGCGCCAGCCGAATCAGACCATCCCGCCGCAGCCAGTTCATGAACTGGGTCGCATGCACCTCCACCGCCGGCATGAACGTTCCCGCCTCACCCCACGCCGCCAAAGGATGCCGCAACTCGTCCCGTCGCTCATCAAAGGCCCCCGCCATCGGACGCGCCCCGACAAAAACAACCTTGCCCGCGAACACCCGGTCATCCACCTCCCCCGGCTCCAGGGCCCGGTAATAACTGACGCTCGGCAGATCCATTGCCCGCCCATAATACCGCGTCCACTCCTCCCCCGGCACCGGCGCGCCCCTCTCCAACGCCACCTCCTCCGCCACACCCACCGCCGCCCACGACAACCCCGCCATCGGCGGTTCCCCCAGCCATCGCTCCGACCGCCGAACCACAAAATCATCATCCACCGCCAGCTCCGCCCCACCCACCGCCGCCGCCGCCGCCGCCAACTCCTCCGTGGGCAGGGTCCAGGCCTCCACCAAAACCTCCGGAAGATGTCCCGGCGACTGCCGGTTCCGACGTCGCTCCGCCGCCAGCACCACCCGCCCGTGACCCCGCATCGCCGCCGCAAACTCCCGGTCCGCCGCCGGATCGGGTGATTCATCATCAAAGATGACGTCGAAAACCACCGCCCGCGCCCCGGCCGCCGCCAGGCGTCTCACCAACCGGGCATGAAGGCGCCGATCCCATCGGCCCGCGGGGTCCTGACCCAGTTCGCGGTGGGAATCAACATCGAGATAAACCAGCACTGCCGGATACGAATCGGAAGCCACCGACTTCCAACGCTGCAATCCCTGCAGCCAGTCATAACTGGCCCGCGATGCCAGCGCGCCCCATCCGGAATAAAACGAAGTCAGAGTCCACCCCAGGCCTCCCAAAAAAATGGCAAGGACCGAGGCGAACAGTCTCTGGCGAGGCAACCCCACGGGGGTGTCAAAAATTAATCCGCAGCGTCGCCTCGAATGTCCGCTCCCGCGGCACCGGCCGGTACTCGTTCATTGGATTAAGACGAAAATCCTCATCCAGAAGATTGAGCACCCCCAGCCGGATCTCAGCCCGACGCCGGGGAAACCGATAACCCACCCAGACATCATGCTGCCAGAACGATTCATCCGGCATTTTCAGCACCGACGCCACGGTCTGCTGATGATGAAAAACCGAAGCCCACTGCGCATAGAATCCGGACTCATGATTGAACCCCGCCATCAACTCAAGCCGCCCAAGAACCGCCTCGTCGTCCCGGACCACGTCCGGCAGGCCACCCAGTCCCGCAGGCAGCTCCGGATATCCCAACTCATACTCCGACCTCGAAATCGAGTATCTCGCCCCAGCCACCCACCGGCTCCCCAACAACTGATTCACATACGCCGACAGTGTCTGCTCGCGATACTCAACGTCCTGCTCCAGCGACATCGCCTGGTTCGGCACCAGACTGAAACCCGAATTCCTCACCGCCCCCACCTCCCGCCTCCCCTCCGTCGTCAATCGCTCCATCGACACCCCCGCAAAGGTCCGGGTCTCGAACTCCTGATCAAATCCAACACCCACCACATCCTGCGGCAGCCCGGTCAACAACCCCACCACCGACACCGGCGCCAGATTCCGGTACGCCTGGGTGAATCCCACCACCTCCACCGGCTCAAGCCGCAGGCTCTGGGCATAATCCCGCCCCCCAAGGCTCCGTGTGTAGGCCGCCCGAAACTGCCCGCCACGCCACGGAGTCCATCCCACACCCGCCTTCGGCGACCACTGCGACCGCTCCCTCTCCCCGCCCGCCACCGGAGCGACATCCACATTCGCCGGATACCGCATGTCGTCATACGCCACGCCCGCCACCATCCGCAGGCTTCTCCACGGCCGAAGCGTGTAGTACGCGTACGCACCGGCATCCTCGTACCCCGGCTGCGACCGCGGCACCGGAATGATGCTGCTCACCCGCCGGATCCGCTCCGATTGATCAAACTGTCCCCGCTGATACCGCGCCCCGACGATCACCCCGTGGCGCTCGGTCTCATGGATCTGCTGAAGCTCGATCGAACCCAGCCTGAACCGGCTTTCCAGATGGCGGTTGAAAAAGTCTTCCATCCCGATCTCACGGGGTTCCCCCGACCGCATCCTCAATCGATAGAGCGGTGAACTGGGGTGCGTGATCTCAAGCTCATCCTCCAGATACGAGGCCAGGGCCAGGGTGTGCGAACCCGGACCCCACTCCCGATGCCACCCCAAATGCGTGTAGGGAATCTGCGTCTCCTCAAACTGAAACCCCGGACTGGCTTCGGCCGGATCACGGTACCGGCTGGGATCACCCCCCTCCCTCCAGGTCATCCCCGCCTGAAAGTACAGATCGTCCCGCACCCCCACCGCCTGCTTCAACGTCACCGAAACCCCTCCCTCCTCCCGCGGCCGGGCCGCCCCATCCGCCTGCACCGACTCATAGGCCCCGTCCACCGCGTAGGCAAAACCCGAGGCCGTCCCATACACGGTCCCCGACTGCACCCAATCCCCGCCGCTCCGGTACTGCGTCAGACTCGAACCATGCACCAGCCCTCCATCAAAGGGACGAAGGCGGTCCTGCTGCGATAGTTGCTGGGAAAGGTTCGCCCCCTCGACGGGCGCCAGCAGGTTCGCCACCAGCAGATGATTCTGCCGCGCGGCCTCATACCGAAGCTCATGACGACCCGGATCCTCACGGTACCGCTGCAAAGTCCGCGCCCGGTACAGGTGCGCCGCGAAATCACCGTAGTCATCCACGATCGCCCGACTCGCCGAGCGCTCCGCCACCTCCACCAACCCAAGCGTCCCATACGTCACCGAGAGATCCGCCTGCCGCATCGAACGATCCTGATCCAGCAACAGCCCCGACCGAAACACATCGCGCCCGTCGTTCCGCGCAATCGCCTTCCTCAGATCGTCCACCGACTCGTTCAATCGATGGGTCTGCTGTCGTTCCAACCCGCGATAATACCAGCCCGTCGGATCATCGGGATCGAGGTCGATCGCGAGATCGAACTCGCGGGCCGCCCGGATGCCATCCCCGGCCGCCGCCCAGCCCTTGCCAAGATACGAGCGAAGCAACGAACGCGTCGGCTCCAGGGCCGCCGCCGCCTGCAACGCCTCCAACGCCCCCTCCCGGTCACCCCGCCGGGCAGCCACCAACCCCGCCCCCAACCAGGCATCCGCCAGACTGCCATCAATGCGCCGGGCCTCCGCAAAATGCCGGCCAGCCTCCTCCGTCCGCCCATCGGCAATCTCAATGAAACCCGCCAGCACCTCCCCCATGGGATTGCCCGGTGAAATCCTCCGCCCCGACTCCAGGGCTGCCAGCGCGCTCTCCCGCCGCCCGAAGGCCCACTCCAGTTCCGCCCGGCGGACCAGCACGAATCCCGAATCCGGCGCCAGCGACTGCGCCGCGCGGACCGCCTCCAGCGCGGCTCCCAGCTCCGACCTGGCCTGGAGTTCGTACGATCGGGCCAGCCATTCCGATGCCGTCGAAGGCTCGGGCAACAACGGCGGCGCCTCCCCACGGACCACCGCGATGACCCGCGCCAAAGCCCGGGCCACCGGATGGCCCAGGCCAGTGCCCGCAATCACGCCCTCCGCGGCGGCGACCTGCCCAACCGCCAGCCGCAGGGCCGCCTCCAGCAGCCGCGTCTCCTGCGATCCACCAACGTCTCCCGCAGCCGGAACCCGGGCCAGCGCCGAGAGCAGATCCCCCGACCGATAGGCGGCGAGAACCTCCACCCACCGGCGGTCCTCCTCCAGCGTCCGCGCCAGATCCAGATCCTGCAACGCCACCACCCCGGGGTAATGAAGGCACCATTGAAGCCGGGACCGAACTTCCAGCAGCGGCCGGACCTCCGGCACCCTGCCGGAACGCGCCGTCGCCTCCTGCCTCGAAGCCACCTCCACTTCCACCCCCGCCGAAGCCAGCGAAACCACCCCCTCCACCACCGCCAGTCGGACCGTCTCCTCCCCATCCACCCCCATCCAAAACTCCGTCCCCCGGATCGCACTCGTGGTGGTCGGGGTTCGGATCTCAATCCGGGCCGGTCGCTCCCGATCCAGAAAGAAAAGCTCACCCACCCACAGGAACAATCCCCGGACCCCGGACTCCCGCTGGACCGGCCGGATCTCAAGCTGGCTCGACTGGTTCAGCCGGAACACCGACCGGTCCGAGAACTGAAACGTCGCCCGACTGGCAGGACCGGTCCGAACGCGGTCCGTGGGGACCAGAACCTGGTTGGTGCGGACCGGCAGCCACGCACCCACCCCTCCCTGGCTGTATTCCACCCGACCGGCGAATTCGAGAACCCGGACGGAATCGGAGTCCGGGACCGTCGTCCCCCGAACCTCCGCGGCGGCCGCGGATGACATCAGCGGAGAAAACACCACACCCAGCACGACGGCGGCCCCCAGGAGAAGGACCGTCAGACAGGGCGGAACAGACCACCGCACCACCTCCCTCGGGGCGCGCATCATGCCGACAAAAATAGCACCCCGCATGCCAGTGGGTCAGACCGGGGTTTCACGGGACCTCGCCAGTTCCCGCAACTGCGGCCATCGATGAAGTCGGCGCAACACCACCTGGTGCGAGACCCCAAGCCGCGCCGCCGTCCGCCGGATCGCACCCCGCTCCTCAATCAACACACGCTTGTAGAGCTCGAACTCCTGAAGCTCAACCGGAGTCAGATCCGTCGGCGATCCCCCTTCCAGCGCGCGCACCATCGAAGTCCCTTCGGCCAACACCCCGGCCCTCCCCGCGGAATCGGAACCCTCCGCCCCCCCCGACAGCCAGGAACGGTCCAGGGCCAGCCAATGATCCTGCTCGGGGGTGTGCAGGAGCGAACGCTCCAGCACATTGCGCAACTCCCGGATGTTCCCCGGAAAAGTGTGGCGCAACAGCTCCTCCGCATCGGAAACCTTCACCTCCGGACATCGCCGCCCATACTTCCGGCTCAACTGCCCCAGCAAATGCGCCGTAAGCAACGGAATGTCGTCCCGACGCTCGCGCAGGGGCGGAAACTCCACCCGGAGCACATCCAAACGGTACAAAAGATCCTGCCGGAACCGGCCCTTGCGAACCTCCTCCGCCAGATCCCGATTCGTCGCCGCCACGATCCGACCAGAAAAATGCCGCGTCTCCGTCCCACCCAGCGGCCGATACTCCCGCGACTCCAGGAACCGGAGAAACTTGGTCTGCTGGCTCAAGGGAACGTCCCCGATCTCATCCAGAAACAGGGTCCCCTGACCCGCCGCCTCCACCACGCCCGACCGACGCCGATCCGCCCCGGTGTAGGCCCCACGCTCGGCCCCAAACAACTCCGCCTCGAACATCTCCGCAGGCACCGCCGAGCAATTCAGAGGCACAAACGGCCCATCCCCACCCTCCGCCGACCTCGTCCACGCATGCAACTGCCGCGCCGCGACATCCTTGCCCGTCCCAGTCTCCCCCAGGATCAGCACGATCGCCTCCCGGTGCCGCGCCACCCGCCGCATCCGCTCCACCGCCTCCAGAAATGCCGGAGCCTTTCCGATCATCAGATCCCCCCCACCCTCGTCCGCCGGATCCGGCTGCGACAACCGCAGGCGCACCCGCTCCAGCGCGTCCCTCAACGCCGTCAACTCCACCGGCTTCGCCAGGTAATCAAAAAGTCCGTTCCGCGTGAGCGCCACCGCCTGGGCAAGCTCCGGCACCCCCGTGATCATGATCACCAACGCCTCCGGCATGCGCGCCAGCAAATGAGGACAAAAGGCATGGCCCGTCCCATCCGGCAGACGGTTGTCCAAAATCACCAAATCAAACCGGCCCCGCGCCAACTCCCCGCGCGCCGCCGTCAACGAATGCACCACCGTCACGTCACCCCCTGCATCCCTCACGACGGAAGCCTCCATCGACGCGAAATCCCGGTCGTCCTCGATCACCAAACAACGAAAGAAAGGTTCTGCCATGGTCTGATGATTTCAGGGAACCGTCCCCACCCCCGCCGGTTCCGACACCCGGACCCGGAACAGTCGCAACCGCCCAGGCCCCGACGATCCCAACATCTCGTGAAGTCCCCGCTCGTTCCCCACCCCAGCCGCCACCCCCTCCCAAGGCCCTCCCAAGGACTCGGCGGATTCCACACGAAATTCCCGACCCGGCGGAACCGGCACCATCAAGGTCATCGCCCCCGTGGATCGGTCCCGGCGAATGGCCGCCCTCCCCAGAACCTCCAACCGCGCCATGCCGCTCCGAAGCGTCCCCACCCGGTTCGTCACCTCCGCCTGATAAAGACCCGCCGATCCAGGACTGCAATCCCTCAAAACCAACCCGGTTCCACCCCCCCCCCCCAACACCCGGCCGTCCTTCAGCCAACGCACCCCACCCTGCGGCCCGGCCTCCACCACCACCTCGAACCGCGCCGTCCCCCCCACTCCCACCCGAAGCGAGCCCGGCCCCGAAACAAACCTCGGCGGCTGGGCACGCTCGATCCTAATGGGATCACTGGTGAGCTGGCTGACCAGATTCGAAACCCCAACCCGGTACTCGCCGAACCCACTCTCACCCACCGTCTCAAGCACCAGGGTCGGTCCAACCGCCCCCGGCAACACCTGCCCCGCCCGAAACCATTGCCACAGCAACGACCCACCCCCGTCCGCTGCCGCCTCCAAAACCACCCGATCCCCGGGAAGCGCTTCGAATCCCGACGGCAGCCGCTGCCAGCGGACCGGCTCCATCACCTGAAGGGTCACCCCCGTCAGGGTGATCGCTCCAAATTCCGTGTCCACCACCGCCCGGTATTCCCCCGCATCGCCCGGACCCACCGAAGCCAGCCGCAACTCGGGCCCCGGCACTCCGGCGATCTCCTCCGCCCCCAGATACCATCGAATCGCAAGGATCGACGCCCCTTCGAAAGCCACCCCTAGCACCACCGGCTCCCCCACCGCCACCGGTCCGGCCGGCCCCACCAAGCGCCCCCGCGGCACCGGCACCACCTCAAGCACCATCTCCGCCGACACCCTCCGACCCAGCGGATCCGTGACCTCCACCCGGTACGTCCCCGAGTCCTGCACCTGCAAGCCGTTCAACGAAAGTTCCGGCAGGGTCGATCCCGGTAGCGGATCCATCCCGCGATACCATTGCTGGCTGCGGGGATCCCCCCCCACGTACACCGGTTGAAGATTGACCGCCGATCCCACAATCACGCGCTTGCGGGACTCGGGCAGGGACACCAAAGGCGCCCGCACCACCGTCACACGACTCACCGCGCTCGTCACCGAACCCGCACGATTCGATGCCTCGAACCGGTAACCCCCCGATTGCGAAAGGCCCACCCCGCTCAATTGCAGCCGGGCTCCCGTCACCGTCTCCAAACGGATCGCATCCCGATACCACGCAAACGTCAGCGGCGCCGTGCCCGTCACCGGCGCATCCATCACCAGACTGTCCCCCTCCGCCACATACCGATCCGGCAGAACCCCGGTCAACTGCGGCGGAGTCGCCGCGTTCGCCAGGGTGAACTGATAGTTCAACTGCGCCATCCCCCGCGCCCCCGCCAACCCCTCCAGAACCACCACGTAAACGCCCCCCGCCACCACCGGAAAATCCACCACCGGCGCCGGAACTCCCGGCCCCGACACACTGCAGGCGACCGGAATCAACTGCGAAAACGCCTCCAACGGCGGCGTGTACGTGTAGGCCGCCAGCAAGGCCGGAAAACCCGTCCCAGCCGCGTCAAACCGAAGCATGCCCGCCGCCGCGGCCTCATACGCAAACCAGTACGAGGCTCCCCCAACCTCCCCGCAATGGACCGGCTCATCAGGATCCCTGGATGCCGAGCCCGTGCTGAAAACCTGCGAGCCGTTCACCCCCCGAACCACCCCGAGACCCGCCTGCAGTGAAGGCGCCGAACGCCGCGGCACCCCACCCGCCGGCCCCTGCGGCGAACGCCCCCGCTCCGCCCGCAGGGGAGCCCCCAACGCATCGTAAAGCTTGTCCGCCGCCACCCCCCCCCCGGCCACCTCCGAACTGATCTGAAGTTCGGTCCACGGCGAAAAAACCTCCACCGATTCCCCCTCCACCTGAACCCGATACCGCCCCAAATCCCCCCGCCCGAAGGAATCAATGACCAGGGTCGACGAACGGGCCCCTTCAATCTCCTGCTTGCCCCGGTACCACTGGTATTCCGCCTTCCCCTGATACTCCGCCTCCACCCACAACACCGCACGCCCACCTTCAGGAACCGACTGACTCGGACTCACCGCAATCACCCTCGGCGAAACCTGGGCTCGCGGCTCGAACTGCCAAAGCAGGTTCACCTCACCCGTGGCACCCCCATAACCGTCCACCATCACCGCATACTCCACCCCCTTCTCCACACCCACCACGACTTTCGAGGTCTTGACGTCCTCATCCTCGTCGTCCCCCTGCGAAAACACCGACAAATCCTCAAAACTCGTGGTCAGCAGCAGCGTGCTCGGCCGCACCCGGTAAACCGCCAGAACCGTGTCGAACGAACTGTTGGCCGTCGACAGGATCAGCGCCCCGTTCGAACTGGGTCGGAACGAAACCCACAGGGAATGCCCGCCCCGTTTCCCCCCAAGCGAGGGCTCCCCCGGCTCCCGGGTCGCCAATCGATTGCTCGAACGCAGGATCCCCGAATCCGCGGTGTAGATCCGGCGGCCCGCGAAACTGTCCGACAGGATCTCCTCAATACCGCCAGGCGACGCCTTCGCCGACAACTCAGCCCCCGATCGCGAAACCAAAGTCTCCACCCGACTGGAACCGGAATCTGCCGCCTCCACCACGGAGGCAAGGACAAGCAACCCCAGGACGACCAGCCCGAAGGCTCGACGCCATGGCGACCCGCCCCCCGCAAAAGGACCGCGATTCATTCCAGTTGAAACATCGAAAGGAAGCACCCGACATGCCATACCACGATCGCCCCGCCAGGCATTCCACCGAAACCCCTCGATACCGCCACCCCACGGTTTGCTCAAGCCTTTCATCGGCTCCACTCCCCACGCCTCCTACCGGTCGGTCCCTGATCGCACCACCGGTCCGAAACATGGTCCACTCCCGGACCACCCAACCGCCTCCCACCCCGTCCACGATTCCGATCCCGGACCACCCTCCGCCCTGCCCGTCCCGGATTTCCGCCGCAACCCGTTCCAAATCCCGCCACCCCCCCGGCTCGGCGCCCCGCCCCCCCTCAAACCACCCCGAACCAACCGCTGGCACGAGGAGTGCTATATCTCTCCCAGACGCCAAGAAGGTGTTCAGGGTCGGGAATCGCTGGCCGACCTGTGGCCCGTCGCGGTGATCACTCCAGGGGTGGGTAGGTGGTCACTGCGGCGGGTTAAAAAATGAATCACGGGCGCCCCCAGCGGTCCTGCGGACCTACCCGCCGTTTAGTGGATTCCGTCCCCTCAAGGACGAAGTCACCTGGCGACCGGGACCCCGCGGAGGTTTGACCTTCGGTCACGCCTCCTTCGAATCGCCCGTCTCGGCCGAACCCAGCGGCCGGGACGGGCCCTTCTTCCGAATCCCGCGTCCCCCCCCCAACGTTCCCTCCCCGGCTCCGGTCAATCCCGGCGTGCGATCACAAACTGGTTCGATGTCTGTCCCCCCAGCTTCAGCCAGAGCAGGTCCAGCACGTAAAACGACCCCACCACCGGCAGGCTCTTCAAACTCAGGAATTCCCAGAATGACCGACCCCGCTCAATGGAATTCAATCCCAGGGCATTACGCAGGCTGATGATCCAAAAGGCGATGGAAGGAGTGCATCCCTGCTGCTCCACCCGGTACCCCGACTCCCCCAACAACCGCGCCAACGCCTCCAGGGAGAACAGATGGAAATGCCGGGGAATGTGGTACCCACCCCAATACCGCCCCCGAAACAACCGGTAATCCCATCCCCCCCGGTTCGGCGTCTCCACCACCAGCACCCCACCCGGAGCCAGCTTCGCATACACCTGCTTCAAGGCCGCCCGCGGATCCCGCAGATGCTCGATGAGCTGGCGCATCAGGATCAGATCGTGACCGCCATCCCGCAGCGCGGACAGATCCGTCTCCACATTCCCCGTGACGCACCGCAACCCCGCCGATTCCGCCTGCCGCGATACCGCCGCATCAAACTGGAGATCCAGGCAGATCGCCTCCACCTCACTCCGCGACTCCCCTCCCACCCCACGCCCAAGCACCTCCTTCAACTTGATCAAACGAGTGAGATTCCCGCCCCCGATGTCCACCACCGACCGGATCCGGCGATGACCCAATCGCCGATGAAGCGCCTCCGCATCCTTCACCATCTTCCCCTCCACCACCGCGCCCTCCATGTAGATCGGTGACTTCGGGTTCACCGTGTAATACCACGCGGGATACAGGCTCCCGATCTCCCCAACCGCGGGAATGGGATCGATGAACACGTGTCCGCATCCCTCACACGCCACCAGCGACCATTCGCCCGGCCGACACTGATACTCGAAGTCCGGCGCTCGAACGACCGGCAGAACTCGCCGCCCGCCGCACACCAGACACACAGCGCCTCCACCCGTTGCTTCCGTGCCCGAACCTGGCTTCTCCGATTGATTCATCGTTCGCGTCCCAGCATCGTACCGCCGGCTTCCCTGGGTTGGCGACCCGTCATTCAACACCCTCCTCCATCCCATCCCAACCCGTCCCATTCCAACCCCAAGCCCCGTCCCCCCCCCACGTCGCTGCCATGCCCCTCCCCCCCATCTCCCGACGTCAGGCCCTGCAATCCGTCGCCTCCGCAGCCGCCGTCGGACTCGCCACCGGTTGCCGCTCCTCCCTTCCCTCCGCCTCCGCCTCCGCCTCCGCCGACCGCTCCCTGATCCGCCGGGAAAACTCCCGGACCGGTACCCGGGACTGGATGCTCCAGCGCACCCGCGTGGATCCCGCCACCCAATGGCGCTGTCCCTGGATCGAAGGCTACTGCTCCCACACCAGCCTTCGCGCCGGACAAACCCTCGAGATCTTCGTCAGCACCCGACCCGCCTCCGACTTCACCCTCGATATCTATCGGCTGGGCTACTACGACGGCATGGGGGCACGGGCGGTGGAATCCCTCGGACCGTTCCAGGGACATCCCCAACCGGATCCTGAAATCGGCCCCAAACGGGTGCGCGACTGCCGTTGGGAACCTTCCGTGTCTCTGCGAATCCCCGACGACTGGCCCAGCGGGGTCTATCTGGGAAAACTGACCGAACTGCGGGAGCGCCTGCAAAGCTACGTGGTGTTCATCGTCCGGGACGATCGGCCCGCGGACTTCCTGTTCCAGTGCAGCGACAACACCTGGCAGGCCTACAACCGCTGGCCCACGAACTTCGCCCTCTACGACGACGGTAAGAACGGCTGGTACTGGGGCGGCGATGTGCAGGTGTCGTTCAACCGGCCCTACGGACGTTACTGCCAGATCTTCGACGCCCCGCTCTCCCAGGGCTCCGGCGAATTCCTGCTCTGGGAATTTCCCATCGCCTACTGGATGGAAGCCCAGGGGTATGACGTCACCTACCTCTCCAACCACGACCTGCATCGCGGCGAATCCCTCTGGCTCCCCGGAACCCGCCAACCCCGCGCCCGCGGTTTCCTGTCCGTCGGCCACGACGAGTACTACAGCATCGAGATGTTCCGGAACCTCCAGGGAGCCGTGAACGAAGGCATGAATGTCGGCTTCCTCTCCGGCAACACCTGCTGCGGCCGGATCCTCTTCGGCCCCGATCATCGCGGCACCTCCCTGCGCGCCTTCGAACGCGTCGGCGTCTACGGCCCCCCCGGCGGCACCCGCGACTTCGTCGCCATGAAATCCCTCGCCCACGAACGCCCCTACGCCAACGAACTCGTCGGCGCCCACAGCACCGGCCCCGTCACCGGCGGCGCCGACTGGACCTGCGCGAAGCCCGACCACTGGCTCTTCAACGACACCGGCATGAAGGCCGGCGACGGCATCCCCGGGCTGGTCGGCTGGGAATGGCATGGCGATCCCGCGCCCATTCCCGGACTCGAAATTGTCGCCACCGGCCCCACCCAGGATGCCCCCGGCAAACCCAACGGCGGCAACTTCACTGCCACCCTCTACCCCGGCCCCAAAGGCAACCTGGTCTTCAACGCCTCCACCATCTGGTGGGGCGACGGCCTCAGCGAACCCCCAGGCTACCTTCGCCCCAAGGTCTACACGGAACCCAAGGGCCCCGACCCCCGGCTCCAGCAAATCACCCGCAACCTGCTCGCCCGCATGCTGCGTGCTCCCCGATAGGTCCGATCAGTCCGATCGGTCCGATCGGTCCGATCGGTCCGATCGGTCCGATCAGACAGATCCACCCGATCGCCCCACCACCACCGCCCCGCCAAACACGCGCTCGGCCAGGTGGAACAACGCCTGAAAGGTCGTCGTCATCGCGGCGTACCCGAACAACTCGCTCACCGGCACCCCGTGCACCCCGCCCCATGTGTACATCGCCGGATACGTCCGCTCGAGGCGGTACACCCAGTCGCCATTGAAGGCGGTGTGGAACCACTCCCACGGAATCATGAAGGCCCACCCCATCCCGACGTACCACAGCCAGAAGGCCGGTGTCCGGGTCGCCGCCCTGAACGCCGGCACCAGCCAGTACCCGACCAGGGTGCTGCTGAAACCCAGTCCACCCGCCATCCAATAGGAATAATCCGTCACGCCCGGCCGGCTCCACGCGAAATGCGCCGCGGCAAAAGCCACCAGGGTGAAACCCATGACCCAGGGAAAAAGGCGCAACAGCGCGGGATGGGGTTCCGTCGACCACCTCCTCGGCGTGACATGCACAAACAGCGCCCAAAGGGTCATGTGGAACAGGCCGAAGAGCGGATAGAACAGAAGTTCCATCGCCGGCATGTCGCTCCCGAGCCAGAGATGCCGGGTCCACCCCCACCACCCCTGCCCCTCGCGGGTCACCCAGAGGAGATACGGCTTGCCCGGCGCATAGGTCCACAACCCGACCTCCACACACTTGTTCTGCAGCCAGATGGTCGCCGGAATCAGGGTGGCCATGATGACGAACGTCATCTGTCCCCGGTAGCGCGCGGCATAATACGGCCATGCAAGGATCACCCCGCCCAGCATGTAGGCCACCGTCGACCCCTCGTAGGTGTAGCCCTTGAGATAAAGCGCGAGCCCACCCACCACGCAGGCCGCCAACATCGCCAGATGCACGGGGCGCGTGAGGTTCCAACGCCCGTTCGGCCAAAGGGGACGACTCCAGTTCATTCGGGATTCCCGGTTCACTTACCTCCCGACCACCGCGCCAGGCTGCGAGCGACCCAACCCGGCGACCTCACCAGCAACGGTGTCTCATGCTCGCGCCCACGCTCACCCCGCCGACGCCGCGAAATCCGGGTCTCCCCGAAAAAACCCACCCAACGCTCCTCCCGCTTGTAGAGCGACCCATCCGTATCAATCACAAAGATGACATCGTAGAAAACCAGGGTGGTCCACAGGTAGAGATAGTAGAAAAGCGGGATGACCAGGGCGATCCAGAGGAATTCCTCGATCGGGATCCGGTGCCCCGTGAACCAGCCGAAGATCGGAATCAGGATCTGAAAGAGATGCCGGCCCTCCGGAAACGCCCAGGCCTTGAACGCGCAGGCCATCATCTCGAAGAACAAACCCAGCACCAGCAACACCACAAACGAGGCCTTGAAAAAGAACCGCCAGTTCACCAACCCCAGGATCACCCGGAACCGCCACATCGAAAACCCCAGCAACACCACATACGGAATGAGCACACAGGCGTACGACCACCGCCCGAAGGCATCGATGCTGAACGGCTCCATGCACCCACTCTAATCACCTCCCCCCGCCCCGTCCCGCCGAATCTCTCCAAACTCCGGTCTCCAATCTCCGATCTCCGAACTCCGAACTCCGAACTCCGATCTTCGATCTCCCTACTCCCCACTCCCGGGGGAGCGCCGCACCGAGATAGCCAGCAGCGCGAGTCACGCAAAGGCCAGGCCCAGGGTCCGAATCCGGGCCCACGCGGAAACCCGGCCCGACTGCGAGGTCTTGAGATTCACGCGCAATTCCGTCCAGGTGTTCACCTCCAGCGGCCGCGTGAAGGTGAGTCGACGGCCCTGCTCCGGAATCGCCGCCCGGATGGCCGCCGGATTCGCCACCGCTGCGTCCTGCTGCTGGATCAGGCGTTCCGCCAATCGTTGTTGGACGGCATTCTCCTCGGCGCTGTTCCGGTCCAGCAGTTGCTTGGCCTCGCCCTGCGAATAGTTCGCCGTGGAATTGTCCCAGACCGATTTCGGGGTCACGGCCTGGGCGGTGGTTTCCCCGGCGACACGTACCTGGCGCACGTTGAGGCCAACCAGGGCTTGCTGGAGTTTGAGGTTGTTCAACTGGACTCGGGCGTCCTCGTTGAACGCCTGGTCGTGCTGCGACATGCCATACGCCGCCCGGAACGCGCGGCGGGCCTGCGAGGGATCGCCCTGTTGCACCAGGGAATTGGCCAGGCTCAGGAACTGTTCCGCCTCCTTGGTCTTCGCATCCCGCAGCTGTGCCTCGTTGCGGATGTAACTGTCCAGGTCCAGCACCGCCGCCGCAGGCACCGCCTCCTCCTCCTTCAACTGGAGGGAGCCATCCCACTTCCGCAGGTGCCATTTCTCATTCAAATGGACGTTCCACACGATGTTCTCCAGGGGCAGGTCGAACTTCGGGGTCGCCAGGCGAAGGTCCAGCGCGTCCGTCGCCGACCGCCCCGCGCTGTTGGAGTAGAAGAACTCCACCGCCGTGGGTTCCCCGGTCCGGCTGCTCTGCTCCAACGGCACCAGGATCTGGTTGGTCGCCGTCCACGGCCAGACGCTGTTCCCATTCACAAAGGCGAACCAGAACCGGGCCCGCTCCGGCAGGGTGAGATGCAGCAACCGCTTGTCGCCCGGCACCAACTGCATGCGGACCTGCGTCAGCATCGCCCCATCATCCGAGATGACCGAGGTCAGGGTCACCGAGTTCACCCGGGCCGGCAGCAGCTTCGCCGCCTCACGGCGTTCGAGCTTTAATCCCAGCCGGAACCCAGGCTCCACCAGCCGGTAGGTCTGGCTCGCCGTGGCCGTACCCAGGTCCTGAAGCAGAATCCGCGGAATCACCTGCCACTCCGTCGGCTGCAAGCCCGTCGTAGTCTCCGCCCGGGCCTGAAGGCGTCCACCCGCCTGCACGGCCACAAAGCCGCGCTGGAGGTTGACGTCCTGGACCTGCACGCCGTCCAGGTTCACCTCCGCCGCCTGCTCCGCAAGGGGCAGGGTGTACGCGGCGTGAAGCAGATAACGCCCCAGCATGCGGCGCTCAAGTTTCACCTCCCAATCCCGCACCGGCCCGTTGGTCGAGCCCGGGCGAACCAGGAAATCCGTCAGCTGCTCGCCCCGGAACCGCACGTTCTCCGCCGTGGCCGGGAGTCGCACGACCAGGGTCTTCACCCCGGTGTTCTCAATCTCGTACTGAAGGTTGGCGGTCACCTTGATCTGCGCCTCCGCCAGCGTGAAATGCTGGAGGCCGGTCACCTGGATCCACGCGTCCACCCGCTCAAGATCGAGAGTCAGCGTCCACGGATCCTGCAAAAGCCGGAACGCCAGCACGCCCTTCTGACGCACCCCCGCCTGCTGGGGATCCAGCTGCGCCACGCCCTCACGCGTCCCCACCTGAAGGCGCAACCCCTGCTCGGGGACCACCAGCAACTGGCCCCGCTGCTTCGCCGCCTCCCGCAACGACAACCGCGGCACGCCCCAGCCGTTGGTCGATCGCACCCCCGCCCCGGTCAGGGTGACGTTGAACTGCTGGCGTCCCTCGGTCTTGCCCTTGAGATGCATCGTCACCACCCGGGCCGTCTCCGACTTCAGCTCCGTCCAATGACTCAACGCACCGCCTCCCACGCTCTCCACATCCAGACCCGGCGGCAGCGGAAAACTAAGCCGGAAGATCCCCGCCCGCAGGACCTCCACCGAAAGGGTCGCCGCCAGAACCACCCGGTCCTCCCCCAGCGACAACGTCTGCTGGGAATCCACCCGGATGTCCGCCTCCACCGGCACCGCCTTCAAGGTCAGTGTGCCTTGCGGCGACGCGTACCGGAACGCCCGGCGCACCGTCAATCCCGCCACCTGCGCCGCCAGCGGCTGCACCACTTCCGCTGGGAAATCCTCCAGATTGATCGCTGAAAAACCCTCGGCCTTCACGTCGTCCAACTGAACCTCCGTCCCCGTCGCCAGGCCCACCAACCCAATCTGGCCCGCAGCACCTTCCACCGACAACAACCCGGTCGTGCGCTCAAACGGCAGCGGGGTCGTGGCCAGCTGGGATTTCACCTGCAAGGCAAACGGCCGGCTCTGCGACGGCGCCAGCCCCACCCGCAACCGCCGGGTGTCGGGATCAAAGCGCCACAGCGACAACGCCGGGGACACGACATCCGTGATGGTCACGCCCGGCGGCACCAGGAACACCAGCTCCGCCAGTTCGCCCTGAGCCGGTCGAATGCGCACATCATGCCAGCCTTCAATGACCCCGGGTCCCGGCACGAACAACTGCGAGAGCTCCGCAAAGAACACCGCCTTCTCCCGACGCGTATCGCGCGTCCGCGGACGCCACCCGATCCAGGTGTCCATCGACGGCGACAGCACCAGCGAAGCCACGGTGTTCGTGGACTCCGCCGCGGATTCCCGTCGCACCAGGACCGCCTGGGGCGAAAAGGCATCCACGTCCAGGCCCCGCAACGTCAGTCGCGCGCGGTTGACCAGGCCGGGATGCACCGGCAGCGGGAAGCCCCGCTCGGAATCCCGCGTCGACACCCGGACCTGGTACTCGAACGGAAACTCCACCAACCCCTCGCGCTCCGCCACCAGGGACTGCTGGCGTTGTCCGTCCCGCGTCACCGTCACCAACCGGACCAGGTTCGTGGGGTGCATCGAACGCGTCAGCACACCGGGTTCCCGGAACAGCGGCAGGACTTGTCCCTGCGTCGCCCGCCAGCGAATCCGCGCCGAACCAAAAACAAAGTCGTCTTCCACCCGAAGTTCGTGATCCACCAGTTCCACGCCCGAAACCGTCAGGTTCGGTGGCGGAACGGTCGTCGGGGACACGGACTTCGCGGCAGCCGGCGCGGCTTTGGCAGGTTGCGCCTCGGTCCGAAGTTCCATGCCGGGCAGGAAAAGCATCGCCACGCCCACTGCAAGGCCCGCCGACACCGCCCCCGAGGGCGGATACTCGGTCGGGGCCTGCCACCACCGCCAGAGCGCAGGCAGGAGCACATGGAGCAACGCGAACGCGGCCACCACGGCGAAGAAAAGGGGCGCCCCGTTGCTGATCCGGAGCACCGACCACGCGATCAGCGTCCAGGCCAGGGCAATGCGGCACTGACGCTCCCATCCCGGCCGACGGACGAAGGAAAACACCAGCAACAGCACCCCGGCCAAAGCCATCGCCAGGGACCCACCCCCGAACGACCAGGCGTCCGTCGCCACGTTGCCGACCGTCACGCGCCACGCGATGTCACCCTGCTGCACGGGCGCCACAAACCTCAACGCACCGCCCGGCGTCACCTCCCCTTCCCGCGCCAGCTGCACCAGCTGGATCAACATGACCGCGGCAAACCCCGCCGCCGCCAGGCCCATCGCCCCCGCCAAAAGATGGCGGAACCCCAGCCGGCGCGCACCGCCACGTCCGGACCACGACCACACCAGCACACACACCAGCAGCGACAAAACCACCACGATCACCGACACCACCGGATGGCCGGGTGCCTCCGACCCAAACATCCGCGACAAGCCCGCGAAACCGGTGGTGTCCACGATGCCCTCCGCCGGTGTCAGGGTTCCGCCGAGATAAACCAACCGTCGCCCCCCCGCCGGCTCAATGCGCCAGTCCGCCAGCAACACCGGCGCCGCCACCACCGGCGCCTCCACTTCGATGCGCCCCGGATTCCGGGCCTTCGTCGCGATCTTCACCTGGAGATCCGACACCACGTTCGGATCCGCCCGGTGCGGGAGCGGAATGAAACTGCCCTGCGCATCCTTCACCGGCACCACCGCCGCACCGTCCAAAGTCACCGACCACAACTCCGCCCCCTCGGGAATGCGCAGTCGCAGGCTCGGGGTGCCCTTGTTCTTCACGAAATACCGGGCCTCCGTGACCACCTGGCCCTCGTCCGAAATCCGGGTCACCAGCGCCGCCCGATCAATGACCTGGCCCACCGTGTCCCCCTGGTTCAACGGCCGCAGTTCCAGCTGCAGATTGTACGGACGCGCCGTGTACCGGTACGCCGCCAGGATGGGCGCATCAAAAAACAGACGGTATTCCGCCGGCACTTCTCCGGGTTCGATCGGACTCAAGGACCCCGTCACGCTCGCCGGAGCGACCTGGAATTGATAGGTGCTGACCACCAGGGTGTATCCCTGCTCGGTCTGGGCGTCCAACGGTCGCGCCCCCGTGAAGGCCAGGGTCTCCCCCTGCGGCTTGAACGGACGTTCATATGTCGCCAGCAAGGTGTACGCACCCGCCACCGGCGTGTGCAACTGGACCTGGTACCCGCGATCGACCTTCTGCCAGTTCCGGATGTTCTTCCCCGTAAACTCGACGTTGAAGTACTCCGACGACAACTCCACCCGGAGCGTCGACACCGGCGCGCCCGACACCACGTAGTTCAGCAGGCTGCTGCCATACGCAATGCCTTCCCCGACCGAGAACAGATGCAGGGCATCGACCTGGATCGACTGCGCCAGCCGTTCCACCGCGAACACCGCCGTCCACGAGGCGTCCGCATGCCGGAACGCCGACTGCAATCCCACCGTCTTCTTCGGGAAAAACGCCGGCGCCACCTCGGTCAGACCGGTCGTCTGGGAAGGGGTCAGGCGAAACCCGGCGTCAGCCACCACGCCGACGTGACCGCGCACCGACCGGGCCCTCGGAATATCGACGCGCGGAAGGGTCCAGCGCGCTTCGCCCAGGGCCTGGTTGCGTTCAAGTCGCAACTGCACCACCTGACGTCCAATCGCCGGAGCCCCGTACACCAGCCGCAGCTGCGCGTCCGGACTGTCGGCGGGTTCGGTGAGGAAATGATCGCTCAACCCCGAGGCGTTGAGTCGCGCCAGGCTGTAGCCCTTGGGCACGCGCAGGACCAACTCCCGCAACGGCGCCTCCCGGACGTCCACCTCAAACTCGCCCTCAATCGAAAGCTCGGTCTCCCCCAGCCGATGCACCAGAACCTGGGACACCGAGAGTTCCGGGAGGATGTTGTCGGCCTGAACCTTCAACGCCGTGTCCCCGCCGGCGAACCGGTAGGCGAAGATCTGCGTGGATTGCGCCGGCATCAGGGCCTTGGTGGCCTCGCTCTGAACGAATTGTTCCGGGGAAATCTGGGACAGGCCCGTGGCCTGCACGACTTCCAACCGCACCGCCCCCTGGTTCACCACCCGCACATACCCGCCATATCGCGTCGCCCCCTCCGGCCGCAATCGCACCGCGTCGAAAGCCAACGGAAACGCCCCCAGCGACCTTTGGATCTGTAGCTGAAACCCCACCTGATCCCGCTGGGGCTGGTTGAACTGCACCACCAACCGGCGGTCCGTGCCCCCGGGAACCGGCACCACCTCCCACGACAACACCTGCGGCCCCTGCACCCGCGTCACTTCCCCCTCCCCCGTCACCCCCATCTCCAACCGGCTCAACTCGCCCTGCATGATCTTCAAATCAAGAAGAGTCGTCTGGCGCATCAACCCGGGACTCACCGCCAACTGCGTGACCGCCTCCGCCGCAAAAAACAACCGGCCCTCCGTCTCCGTCCGCGCCTGGCGCCAGGACAACTTCACCCGCCCGCTCGCCGGCAGGAAACTGGCAAAGGTCTCCCCCGTCCGCTCCGGTCGCGCCGCCTCCGAAAACCGGATCTGCGTGTCCGCCGGCAACCCACGCAACACCACCGGCGCCAACGCCCCCGCCGCCGCCCGGAAATCAACCGTGTTCCACCCGTCCTCCCCCCGGATCGCGGCATTGAACTTCAACTCAAACGGGAACTCGCCACCCCGCGGAAAGACCAACCGAAACCGGCCCTGGGCGAAATCCAGAGTCCACCCCTCACCCACCGCCGTCTGGGCCAATGCCAAGCCGCCCGAAAGCAGATCCAACGTGCCACCCAGCGGATTCCGAACTTTCGCCACGCCCGACAACGTGAAGGCCGCGGATTGATCGGAGAGATCCCCCGCCAGCCGGAAATCCGAGACCACCACCTCACGCGCCTCCGGATCGGCCAAAGCCAGCCGGATCGGCAGGCTGTAGGACTCGCCATGGAACCGGTAAGCCAGCGTGCGAACCGCGGCATTGGTCGGCGCCGCCCCCATCGCTCCCGGCAACACCCCGCGCGGCACCTGCACCAGGCCCACGGCGTTCGTCAACCCAAGGTCCAGCTCCGACGGAATCTCAATCCGCACATAACCCGTCCCCAGCATGGCCGGCTCCGACCCAAGGGTCAGGGCCCGGACCACCGTCGGCAGCGCACCCACCGGGGTCTCCGCCAGCAGCCGACCGCGAAAGACAGTGACCGGTTTCTCCCCCGTCTTCACCCGCAGCACGAGGGCCCGCACCCCGTTGGTGCCCTGACGCAGGCTCCAGTCGATTAATCCCTCGCCGGTCACCGACCTCACCTCGCCCTCGCCCTCCAACGGAACTACGACTTCATCCAGCTGGCCGCGCAGGGCTTCGATCCGCAAATCGACGCTGTGGAAAAGCCGTCCCGGAGTCGCACGCACGGTGTGCTCGACTCGGGTCCCCTGAATCGACGGTTCGGCCACCGACCCCGGCCCGCCCAGCGTGGCCTGGATGACCAGCTTGCCGGTCGTGCCGTCGAAGCGCCCGTCGATGGAGCCTTCCTTCACCTCAACCTTGGGGCCCCCCGCCGCGGCCGGCGTGATCACCGGATCCGCCGCGCGAAGTTCGCAACACCCGATAACCATCCCAACAGCCGCCAGCCACAGGGCCGCAGTCCGGGTCCAACGATGGATTTCATTCTTCATAACCCAATGCCTCGTGCCTCACCTCAACCCGACGGAATACGTATCAATCTGGAAATCGTCTCACCGACCCCGCAGCGACTGCGCCTGCCGGATCATGGCCTCCAGGCGCGCCGGCCGGGGATCGGGAGCGAAGGCCGCCGGAACCCCGGCGATCTGGCCCAGCAAACTCTCCGGCGTGACGTCATTGGCGAAGGGACTCGACGCCAGCCATTCGCCGAACGCTGCGGAAGTGGTCGCCAGGCGCATCGCCGGACTGGACTGCTCCAGCCCCGCACCCACCCCGGTGTACGGCACCACCCACTCGTGCTCCGCGTAGGCGCCTGTCGTCGGCACCTTGTACCGGACGCGGACCGTCGCGACGGGTCCCTCCCCGCGGGCCTGATTTTCCACCACGTAAAGCGCGTTGCCGGTCTCGGCCGCGCCGAGTTCCGCGGCGTCCACCTTGTTGTCCCGGAACTGCTCCTTCGTGAGCTGATGCTTCGCGTAACCGATCTGGCGCCAGGAATTCACCCGGCGTGGATTGAACTCAACCTGGACCTTCACATCCGACGCCGCCACCTGGAGCGCGCCCGCCAGCTGCGCGGCAAAATCCGCCCCCGCATCCTCCGGCGCATTCACGAAGCCGTACCGGCCGTCGCCATGGCGCGACAGGGATTCGAGAAGATCGTCGTTGAACCCTTCCCAACCGATGCCGAAGCAATCGAGGGCGACACCCCGCTGGCGGTAGTTCTCAACGCTCTGCTTCAGGGTGTCGGGCTGCGTGTCCCCCAGATTCGCCGCACCGTCTGTCAGCAGGACAACCCGGTTCACTCCACCAGGACTGAAGTGCTTCAGCGCCGTCTCGTAGGCCACCCGCAGCGCCTCCTCGAGATTGGTGCCACCCTCGGGGGTCAGCCCCGTCACCGCCTGTGACAACTCCCCCGCCCGGTTGCCCGGCACACCATCCAACCAAAGCCGCGCCGTGCGGGCGAAGGACACCAGGCTCACCTGATCCATCGGCTGCAACTGCCCAGCCAACGTGCGCATGGCCTCCTGAAGAATGCGCACGCGGTCCGCGCGCTCCATGGACCCCGAGTTGTCCACCGCCAGCACCAGGTTCAAGGGCCGCCCCGTTTCGCGACCGCGCGCCGCCGTCTTCACCGCCAGCCGCAGGATCTCCCGGTTGTGCGCATACGGGTAACGCGCCCGCTCCCACGCAAACGCCACCGGCATGCCCGGCGACGGATCCGGATCCCGGTATTGAAAGGCATTGAGAAACTCTTCCGTCCGGATGCTTCCCGGCGACGGCAGCTGCCCCTGATCCAGGCTCGCCCCCGCCAGCTTGAAGGAGACGTC